>JAOTSD010000013.1 GCA_030247555.1 Siculibacillus sp.
GCGGTCGCCGAGATCGAAGCCCGCGCCGCCGAACTCGAGCCCCGGTCGAAACTCCCGGCCACCGCCCTCGACGCCACCGCCGAGGCGATCGACGCCGTTAACGCGACGTCCGTCGCGCCGAGCCCCGCGAACGACCGGCCGATCGAGCCGGACGCCGCACCCGGCGAGGCGCCGGCCGCGACGCCCCTCGTCGACGCGGCGGCCTTCGCCAAGGCCGAGATGCCGGGATCGCTGGGCGAGGAGGAACTCCGGCCCACCGACGCCCCGCCGACGCCTCCGGTCGAGATGCGGTCGGAGGCGCCCCCCGCCGCTCCGGTCGAGCCCGCGAGGATCGTCGCTCTCGCCGCCGCTCCGCGGCCGACCGCCGACGCCGAGCGGCTGTCGCCGCCGGAACGCGTCGCCTTCCGCCAGATCGCCGAAGCCCTCGGCGCCCGCATGGAAGGTGAGGAACGGCTGGCCACTCCGCCGCCCGGAGGCGATGCGTCCCGCGAGGCCGCTCCCGCGTCCGCCGAACCTTCCCCCGCACCTCTCGCCGCCACCACCACCGCCCGCGACGTCCGCCTGCTCGATCGTCTGCCGAGCGCCGTCGCGGTGGTCAAGGACGATAACCTCATCTACGGCAACGAGGCCTTCCTGCGGCTCCTCGCCTATCCCGACCTCGCCACGCTCGAGGCCGAGGGCGGGCTCGACGCCCTCTTCGCCGGCGAACACGTCGCCCGCCGATGGAAGGCCGGGCCGGACGGCAGCCGCCCGGTGCCGGTGCTCACCCGCGAAGGCCGGGTCGTGCCGGTCGACGCCCAGGTGGCGACCGTACCTTGGGGGACCGGTTCGGCCCTGATGCTGACCCTGACCGAGGTCGAAGCCCCGCCGAGGGAGGAGCCGTCCGAGGCGAACCCGACCGAAGCCGCCGCTCCGATCGCCGCCCTCGCGGCGGCACGGCCGGCCGAAGAACCCGCGCCGATACCCGCCGTCGCACCACCGCCTGCTCCCGCCGCGCCCGCCGCGCCCGAGGCGGTGACCGCCGCCGGTCTTTCCGACGCCGGCCTGCGCGAACGGGTCGGTGAACTCGAGGCGATCATCGACACCGCCACCGACGGTGTGCTGCTGCTCGACGCCGAGGGCACCATCCTCTCCGCCAACCACGCCGCCGAGGCGCTCTTCGGCACCGATCGCGTCGACATGATCGGTCGCCCGCTCGCCGATCGCCTCGCCCCGGAGAGCCGTCGCTCGGCCATGGACTATCTCGACGGTCTCGCCCGCAACGGCGTCGCCAGCGTGCTCAACGACGGCCGCGAGGTGATCGGCGTGGTCGAGCGCGGTGGGCTCATCCCGCTGTTCATGACCATCGGCCGCATCTCCGCCGCCCCGGCGCGCAAGTACTGCGCCGTGCTGCGCGACATCACCCACTGGAAGAAGTCGGAGGAGGACCTCACCGCCGCCCGCCGCCGCGCCGAGGAGGCGAGCGTCCACAAGTCCGACTTCCTCGCCAAGATCAGCCACGAGATCCGCACGCCGCTCAACGCCATCATCGGCTTCTCCGAGGTGATGATCGACGAGCGCTTCGGGCCGATCGGCAGCGAACGCTACAAGGACTATCTGCGCGACATCCATTCCTCCGGCTCGCACATCATGAGCCTGATCAACGACCTGCTCGACCTTTCCAAGGTCGAGGCGGGAAAGATGGACCTGCGCTTCGAGGCGGTGGCGCTCGGCGACATCATGGCCGAATGCGTGGCGATGATGCAGCCGCAGGCCAACCGCGAACGCATAATCATCCGCTCGTCGCTGCCCGCCGGCGTGCCCGCCGTGGTCGCCGACCCGCGCTCCGTGCGTCAGGTGATGCTGAACCTGCTGTCGAACGCCATCAAGTTCACTCCGTCCGGCGGACAGGTGATCGTCTCCTCCACGCTCGAGGATTCCGGCGAGGTGGTGATGCGGGTGCGCGACACCGGCTACGGCATGACCGAGAAGGAACTGCAGACGGCGATGGAGCCCTTCCGCCAACTCCACACCACCCGCTCGCGCGGCGGCGGCACCGGCCTCGGCCTGCCGCTCACCAAGGCGCTGGTGGAGGCGAACCGCGCCGTCCTGCGCATCGACTCGACCGTCGGTCAGGGCACGCTGGTCACCGTGACCTTCCCGGTCACTCGGGTGCTGGCGAGCTGAGCGGCCGCGCCGCGAACCCGAGGCCGGCGACGAAGTCGTCGACGTGCACCGACCACAACCGGCCACCGCGCAACATCAGCCGGTGGCCGTCCTCGTTCGGCACCGGCCCGGTCATGACGAAGCGCGTCGGACTTCCGCCTGCGGCGAAGGCCCCGTGCCAGCGGCGAGGAGCTTCGCTCCCCCAATAGCGGTCGTTCTCGGCATAGAGCCACAGATTGGGCACCGCCACCCCCGGCCCGACACGGCGGAAGAGGGCGGCGAGCGCCGCCTCGCCGCAGCTCGCCCCGGGGCGCTTGTCGGGAAATCCCGCCACACCACCGGAGAAGTTGACGAAACCGACCACCCCGAGTGGCGCGTGCGACGCCGCCACCACCGTCGCCACCCCGCCGGCCGAGGTCCCGACCAGCAACACCCGATCCGCCAGGGCCCAGGGCTGGCGCCGCGCCCAGTCGACGGCCGCCCGCACCGCCGTCGCCGACACCTCGCCCGCCGACGTCACCCGCAGCGCTCCGCCGCAGGCGCCGTCCGGCTCCAGCCGCGCGCCGGACCGTTCGCGATCCGGCCCACCGGTGGCGCCGTAGCCGGGGCGCACCGGCGCAACCACGGCGAACCCCTTGCGCATCCAGTAGCGGGCGTGACCGCGCGGGATCGCGGAGCGCAGGCCGTTGCGGTCGGCCGGTTTCGTCGCCCGGCCGTGCGAATAGACCACCACCGGGAAGGGCCCCGCCCCGCCCGGGACGAAGAGCTCCGCCGCCATCGTCACCGCCGGCAGACCTTCGATCGCCGGCACCGCGATCTCCACCGCCGTGGGCACCGGCGGCTCTTCGGCGCTCGCCCCGGCGCCCGCCGTCGAGGCGACCGACATCACGATCGATGCCGCAGCGACGCACCACGACCACCGCCGAACCAGGTTCATCGCACCATCTCCCTTTCGAGTGCCGATTCGCCGTCGCCCCTCCACCATCGTCGCTCCGCCGGCCCCGAGAAGCCACACGGACGACGGTCACATCGATCGGAAAATAATGCTACAATAATCGCTACTAATAGTACGTTTTCCTATTCCTGATCGTATTCGTGGAAATCTAAGGTCGCCATTTTCCGAATGAAAGCATTAGGTTCCAGATCGATCGCCGCCCGTCAGGAGCGATCGCACCCGTCGCCACCGATCGTACCGGGACCCGCGTCATGTTCAGCCTCGCCGATTTCCGCGCCGCCGCCGACATCGTCGGCCGTCACATGGCTCCGACGCCGCAGTACGCTTGGCCCCTGCTCGCCGCCGAACTCGGGGTCGAGACCTGGGTGAAGCACGAGAACCACACGCCGACCGGCGCCTTCAAACTGCGCGGCGGCCTCGTCTACGTCGAGAGGCTCCGTCGCGAACGCCCCCACGTCAAGGGCGTGGCCTCCGCCACTCGCGGCAATCACGGCCAGTCGCTCGCCTTCGCCGCCCGCGCCGCCGGCCTGCCCTGCGCCATCGTCGTGCCGCACGGCAACTCGGCCGAGAAGAACGCCGCCATGCGGGCGTTCGGCGCCGACGTCATCGAAGCCGGCTCCGACTTCGAGGCCGCCAAGTCGGTCGCCGCCGACCTCGCCGCCTCGCGCGGTTACGAGATGGTGCCGTCCTTCCATCGGGACCTGATCCTCGGCGTCGGCACCTATGCCGTCGAACTGTTCACCGCCGTGCCGGATCTCGACGTCGTCTTCTGTCCGATCGGCATGGGCTCGGGCATCTGCGGCCTCGTCCTCGCCAAGGCGGCGCTCGGCCACCCGGTGACGATCGTCGGTGTCGTCTCCGACCGCGCCCCCGGCTATCGCCTGTCGCTCGAGGCCGGACGTCCGATCACCACCGACGCCCCCGCCTCCACCTTCGCCGACGGCATGGCGGTCCGCGCCCCCTCGGCGGAAGCGCTCGAGGTGATGAAGGCCGGTGTCTCGCGCATCGTCGAAGTCGACGACGACGCCATCGCCGATGCCGCCCGCCGGCTGTTCTCCACCACCCACAATCTCGCCGAGGGCGCCGGCGCGGCCGCGCTCGCCGCGCTCACCGCCGAACGGGAACGCTGGCGGGACGCCAAGGCGGCGGTCATCCTCTCCGGTGGCAACATCGATCGCCCTTGGTATCGCACCGTCCTGGAAGGTGGCACGCCGCGGCCGGCTGCCTGACGGGCGGCCCGCCACCACCCGACCGGCACTCGCGAAGCCCGCCCGGGCACGAGTTCGGCAGGCGTGCGCCGCCGCCCTTTCGGGCGCCCGAGATACCCGGCGACCGCCGCGATCGGCGGTCCGATCGGGCGAATCGGCGTCGTCCACCGGTTCGGAGAGGAAAGCCGTTGCGTCCGACCCACGGCGGCGTTAACCACCTGACATGGCACCATCCGCCGCCCCAGCAGGCTCGACGCGTCTCAAGCGTTCGGCCATCGCGCTCCTCGTGATCGTCCTGGCCTCCATCGGCGTTCTGGTGGTCCGGGCGACGATCGCCGTCGAGACGGCGCGGCAGGAAGTCGAAGACGCGTTGACGTCCCTGGTGGGCGTGCCGGTCCGGTTGACCGGGAGCCCCACCGTCCGCCTCCTCCCTTGGCCGAGCGTCCGCTTCGAGCACGTCGCGGTCGAGCGCGGCGACGGTGGTCCGCCCCTCGCCCGGATGGACGGGCTCGACGTCAGGCTCGACGTCGCCGCCCTGCTGCTCGGTCGCCTGCGGCCGGAGGAACTGCGGATGATCCGTCCGGACATCCGCGTCGAGTCCGCCGGTCGACGGCCGTCGGTGGTCGACTTCGTCGCCGTGGCGACCGCCTGGAAACCGGTGACGGTCTCGATCGAGAAAGGCCGCGTGACCTTCGCCGCGCCCGACGGCGACGAGCATTTCGAGACGGTCGACGCCCGCCTCTCCTGGCCGCGCCTCTCCGCCAACCTGCTGCTGCGCGCCGGCCTGCGCTGGCGCGGCGAGGCGATCGGCCTCGATCTCGAGGCGCCGTCGCCGGAACGGTTGCTCGCCGGCGAGGAAGGCTCGACGTCGTTGCGCCTCACCTCGGCACCGCTGCGCCTATCGCTCTCCGGAGAGGGCGGCCTGATCGCCCCGACTCGTTTCGAGGGCAGCGCCGACATCGAAATCATCGACGCGCAACGCTTCGCCCGATGGACCGGTCGACCGCGGACGCCGGACCTCCTCGCCGGCCGAATCCGCCTCGACGGCCCCCTGTCGATGGACGCCCGTGGCGTCACCATGCCGAACGTCCGCGTCGACCTCGCCGGCAACCGGGCGGGGGGTGCCCTCACCCTGCGCTGGGACGGTTCCCGCCCGCGCCTTTCCGGCACCGTCGCCTTCGACGAACTCGACTTCACCGGCGACCGCCGTCGCCCCTATGGCCGCGGCTGGCGCGACCTCGCCATCGATCGCGCCTCGCAGACACGAGACTTCGACCTGCGCCTCTCGGCGCCGCGCATTCGCCTGCCCGGCCTCACGCTCGATCGGGTCGCCGCTTCCCTGCACGTCTCGGAAGGACGTCTCGCCGCCGAGATCGGCAACGCCGAACTCTTCGGCAAACCCATCTCGGCGACGCTCCGCGGCACGCTCGTCGCCACCGGGCTCGAGGCGCGCCTCCGCCTCGGGGGCGACGACCTTCCCTTCGCCGACATCGCCGACCTCGTCGAAGCCCCCGGTGTCGAAGCCGGACGCGCCTCGGTGGTGTTCGAGGGCGACGCGCGCTGCGCCACGCTCGGCGCCTGCCTCGCCGCCGTCGACGGCCGGTTGCGACTCGAGGCGCGCGCCGCGCGCGTCACCGGCTCCTCGCCCTTCGCCGACATGTCGCGCTTCCGCCCGATCGTGCCGCAGGCGAACGGCGGCACCGTCACCAGCCTCTGGGACACCGTCACCCTCGACATGCGCCTCCAGGGTCCGCGCGCCACCGTTGATCGCGCCGAGATCCTCGGCCAGAACGCCCGCTTCCTCTTCGCCGGCAAGGGAGATCTCGCCTCCGGTGCGCTCGACCTGATCGGTCATGCCTTCTTCCCGGCCCATCGCCCGGACGTGGCCCGCAGCGGCACCACCGAAGTGTCCGTGCCGATGCGCATCGGCGGCACTCTGCAGCGCCCCGAGGCGATGGCGCGCGACGCGGCGCCGACGACCGGCGGCCAGACGCAACCGCCGGCCGTCCCGCAGTGAAGCGGTCGACGGCCGTGGGGTGGCGGTGATCCGGCTTCAGCCGGCGATCGCGTAGATCTTGCGCAGCGGTTCGACCGTCTCCCACACGCCGCGGAAGCCGCGCGGAACGACGAAGGCCTCGCCAGGTCCGAACTCGCGAGGCGCGCCCCCGTCCTCGGTGAGGCGAACACGACCGACGAGGATGACGCAGAGCTCGTCCTCGTCGTAGGCGACGCGCCAAGCACCGACCTCGGACTGCCACACGCCGGTGTAGAAGCCCGCCTCGGCGTTCTCATGGGCCGGACGCAGGCCGGTGGCCGGGTCGCCGGAGACGAGCTTCTCCGGCGCGATGCGATCTTCGAGACGCTCGATCGGCGCGAGCGACAGGGCGACGACGTCGGGCACGGGAAGGACCTCCTCAGCCGCCGGCGGCGAAGGCGGCGCGCTCCGCCCGCTCGCGCTCGATCTCCTGCCTTTTCGACAGGATCGACGCGCCGACCACCGCCACCGTGATCACCGCGATCACCAGAGTGCAGACCGCGTTGATCTCCGGCTTCACCCCGAGACGGACGTCCGAATAGATCTTCATCGGCAGGGTGGTCGCGCCGGGGCCGGTGGTGAAGGAAGAGATCACCAGATCGTCGATCGACAGGGTGAAGGCGAGCATCCAGCCCGACAAGACCGCCGGCCAGATGATCGGCAGGGTGATGCGCAGGAAGGTCCCGGCCGGCCGACAGCCGAGATCCATCGCCGCCTCTTCGAGGCTCTTGTCGAAGCCGACCAGCCGCGACTGCACCACCACCGCGACGAAGCACATGGTGAAGGTGATGTGGGCGAGCGTGATCGTCCAGAACCCGCGCTCGAAGTCGACGGCGACGAAGAGCAGCAGCAGCGACAGGCCGGTGATCACCTCCGGCATGACCAGCGGCGCATAGACCATGCCCGAGAACAGCATCCGTCCGGGAAAGCGGCCGAAGCGCGACAGCACGATCGCCGCCAGCGTTCCCAGCACCGTGGCGACCGTCGCCGAGAGCATGCCGAGCCTGAGCGTCACCCAGGCCGCATCGAGCAGTTGCTGGTTCTGGAAGACCTCGACGTACCACTTGAGCGACCAGCCGCCCCACACCGCGACCGAGCGCCCGGCGTTGAACGAATAGATCACCAGGATGACGATCGGCAGGTAGAGGAAACCGAATCCGAGGGCGAGCGAAGTGACGTTGAACCAGGAGAAGCGTTTCATCGATCCGCCTCCTGCGCCTTGGCCTGAGCGTTCTGGAAGATCACGATCGGCACCACCAGGATGAGCAGCAGCGAGATCGCCACGGCGGAAGCGGTCGGCCAGTCGCGATTGTTGAAGAACTCCTCCCACAGCGTCTTGCCGATCATCACCGTGTCGGACCCGCCGAGCAGGTCCGGGATGACGAACTCGCCGACCGCCGGGATGAAGACGAGGAACGACCCGGCGATCACACCCGGGATCGACAGGGGGAAGGTCACCCGCCAGAAGGCCGCAATCGGGGTGCAGCCGAGATCCTGCGCCGCCTCGATCAGCGTGTCGTCCATCTTCTCGAGGCTCGAGTAGAGCGGCAGCACCATGAACGGCAGGTAGGAGTAGATGATGCCGATGTAGACCGCCCGCGTCGTCGCCAGGAAGGTGATCGGTTCGTCGACGATGCCGATCGACATCAGCAGCCAGTTGAGCAGACCCTCCTCCGCCAGGATGCCGATCCAAGCGTAGACGCGGATGAGAAAGCTCGTCCAGAACGGCAGGATCACCAGCATCAGCAGCGTCGGCCGCCACGCCTTCGGCGCCCGCGCCATGGCGTAGGCCAGCGGATAGGCGATGAAGAGCATGAGCACGGTCGAGGACGCCGCGATCCACAGGCTCGACAGATAGCTTTCGACGTAAATGCTCTCGCTGAACAGCCGGGCGTAGCTCGCCGAGGTGAACTCGCCCGCCTTGGCGAAGAACTCCGAGATCGTCGCGAACACCGGCTCGTAGGGCGGCGCCGCGATGACGCTG
Source organism: Siculibacillus sp. (assembly GCA_030247555.1). Lineage (GTDB taxonomy): Bacteria > Pseudomonadota > Alphaproteobacteria > Rhizobiales > Ancalomicrobiaceae > CALBKH01. The sequence goes on from JAOTSD010000013.1 coordinate 8,328, forward strand.
TTCGAGATCGAGATCTTCAGAACGATGAGGAAGGGCACGAGGAAGAAGATCGCCATCCACACATAGGGAATGCCGATCACCACGCTGCGGCCCCACCCCTTGCCGTCGCTGCTCATCGCCGGTCCTCCTTCACGAGGTGAGCACGACGCCCGAAGAGCGCGCCCAGGTGAGCCACACCCGATCCTCCCAGCCGATCGGCCTCTCGACCGTGCGGGAGACGTTGGCCACCGTCGCACGGATGGTGGCGCCGCAGTCGAGCTTGACGTGATAGACCGAGACGTCGCCGATGTAGGCGATGTCCCAGACCGTGCCGGCGACCGCATTCGACGTCGCGTCGGTCGGCTGGTCGTGCGAGATGCGCACCTTCTCCGGCCGCACCGCCACCCACACCGTCGCCCCGACGCTGGTCGGCTCGTCGTCCTCCACCACCAGGGACACCTTCGGCGACGACGCCTCGATGCCGATCGTCGTCCCCTCGATGCTCGCCACCCGGCCCTCGAGGATGTTGATGTCGCCGATGAAGTCGGCGACGTAGCGGTTGGACGGCTGCTCGTAGATCTCCGAGGGTCCGGCCACCTGGACGAGCTTGCCGTGGTCCATCACCGCGATACGGTCGGCGACGGTCATCGCCTCCTCCTGATCGTGGGTGACGATCAGGAAGGTCATGCCGAGCTGCTGCTGCAGGTCCATCAGTTCGAACTGGGTCTCCTCGCGCAGCTTCTTGTCGAGCGCGCCGAGCGGTTCGTCGAGGAGCAGCACTTTCGGCCGCTTGGCCAGCGACCGGGCGAGCGCCACGCGCTGCCTCTGACCGCCGGAGAGCTGGTGCGGCTTGCGCTTGGCGAATTTCTCCAACCGCGTCAGCTTGAGCATCTCGGCGACCCGCACCTCGATGTCCGCCTTCGGCATCTTGTCCATGACGAGGCCGAAGGCGATGTTCTTCTCCACCGTCATGTGCGGGAACAGCGCATAGGACTGGAACATCATGTTGACCGGCCGCTCGTAGGGCGGCCGGGAGCCGAGGTCCTGCCCGGCGAGCAGAATCCGCCCCTCGCTCGCGTGTTCGAAGCCGGCGAGCATGCGCATCAAGGTGGTCTTGCCGCAGCCCGATGGCCCGAGAAGGGCGAAGAACTCCCGCTCGTAGATGCCGAGAGAGACGTCGTCCACCGCGGTGAAGTCACCGAAGCGCTTGACCACGTTGCGGAATTCGATCAGCGGCACGGCCGCTGGATCGTTCCACGGCGCGAACTTGCGTCGAACCGGACCGAGAGTCTTCGCCATGCCTCACCTCGACGATCGAACGAACATGCACCGACCCGGCCGTCCCGCGGTCGGTCCCGATCACGGCGGGAGCGGCCTCGCGCCACCCGAATGGCCCTGCCGGAGTGCGGGCCCGCCGTCCCGAAACGGGGCGGCGGGCCTCGGCCTCACTTCTTCTTCATCTCACGCCACACCGTCGTCAGTTCGCGCTGCGACTTCTGGTCGAAGGGGGAGATGACGTAGAGCTTCTTCATCGTCTCTTCCGATGGATAGATGCTCTTGTCCTCGAGCACCGCCTTGTCGACGAACTTCTGCGACTCGAGGTTGCCGTTCGGATACTGCACGAAGTTCGAAGCCTTGGCGATCACTTCGGGCTTCATCATGTAATCGATGAAGGCGTAGGCTTCGTCGACGTGCTTCGCATCCTTGGGGATGACGAAGTTGTCGAAGAACATGTAGGCGCCTTCCTTGGGAATGATGTAACCGATCTCGATCTTCTTCTTCGGATCCTTGACGGTCTTGTTCTTCTCCTCGGCGCGGCTGGCGGCCTGCTTGATGTCGCCGGACCAACCGACCACCATGCAGACGTCGCCGTTGGCGAGCGCGTTGATGTATTCGGAGGAGTGGAACTTGCGGATCGCCGGACGGATCTGCTTGAAGTACTCGGCCGCCTTCTTCAGGTCCTCGGTCTTCTTCGAATCCGGGTCGATGCCGAGATAGTTCATCACCGCCGGCACGACCTCGTCGGCCGCGTCGAGGAACATCACGCCGCAGCCCTTGAGCTTCAAAACGTAGGCCGGATCGAGCGCCAGTTTCCAGCTGTCGAGCGGCGCGTCGGGCACCAGTTCCTTGATCTTGGCGACGTTGTAACCGATCCCGGTGGTGCCCCACATGTAATTGACGGCGTACTTGTTGCCGGGGTCGTACTTGGCGAGGATGTCGGTGACGACCGGCCACATGTACTTGAGGTTCGGCAGCTTCGACTTGTCGAGGGGCACGAAGACGCCGGTCTGGATCTGGCGGCCGAGGAAGTTGCCCGAAGGCACCACCACGTCGTAGCCGGTCTTGCCCGCGAGCAGCTTGGTCTCGAGCAGCTCGTTCGAGTCGAATACGTCGTACTTCACCTTGATGCCCGTCGCCTTGGTGAAGTCCTCGAGGATCGACGGGTCGATGTAGTCCGACCAGTTGTAGACGTTGACGACCTTGTCCTGCGCCTGCGCTCCGGTCACGGCCGCGAGCACCATCACGGCGGCCGAAGCGATGAGATGCTTCTTCATGAGTCTGCCCTCTCCCTCTGGGTCGCCCGCCTGTCGCGCGCCGGCACCCTGACCAAACTAACTCCGAATTCCGCTTCCCGTCAGCCCGCGGCGCGACCATCGCTGCCCAAAGAGAAAGCGCCGGCGAACCGGCGCTTCCCTCAGAGATAGGTCATCCGCTCGAGCGGCGTGATCTCGGCTTCGAACGCCGCGACTTCCGCCTTCTTCAAGTGGGCGAAGAGACTGCGGTATTCGACGCCCATGGCTCGTCGGACGAATTCCGATCGCTCGAACAGCCTGATCGCGTCGTCCATGGCGTCGGGGAGCCGCTGTGCCGGCTCCTCATAGGCGTTGCGGATGATCGGAGTCGGCGGTGCGATCTCGCGCTCCAGCCCCTCGTGCATCCCGGCGAGGATGGCGGCGAGGACCAGATAGGGATTGGCGTCGGCCCCGGCGATGCGGTGCTCGAGCCGCCGCGCTTCCGGCGGGCTCGCCGGCACCCGGACGCCGACGGATCGGTTGTTGAAGCCCCAGGACGCAGTGGTCGGGGCGTAGCTGCCCGGTTGCATGCGGCGATAGCCGTTCCACGTCGGCACGAACAGCAGGGTCGCGGCGTTCATCGTGTCGATGAGCCCGCCGACGCAGTGCTTGAGCTTCGCCTCGCCGGTCGCCGCGTCGGCGAAGACGTTGCGCCCCTCGCGGTCGAGCAGCGAGACGTGGACGTGCAGGCCGTTGCCGGCGACGTCGATGAAGGGTTTGGCCATGAAGGTGGCCTTGAGCCCGTGCTTGCGCGCCACCTCGGTGACCAGCCGGCGCAGCATCACCCCATCGTCGGCCGCCGCCATGGCGTCGGCACGGTGCTTGAGGTTGACCTCGAACTGACCCGGCGCCGCCTCCGACACCATGGTGTCGACCGGCAGGCCCTGCTTCTTGCCCATGTCCCAGATGTCGGAGAACACCGCCCGATACTCGGCGAGGTCCTCGAGCGCGTACATGTTCTGCGGCGTCGGACCGGAGGTGGCGCGATAGACCGGTGACGGCATGCCGTTCGGCATCGGCGGCAGCTTCGGGTCGAGCAGGTAGAACTCGAGTTCGATGGCACAGCACGGCGTCAGACCCGCCGTCCGCATCCGCTCGACGATCTTGCCGAGACACACCCGCGGGTCACCGTCGAAGGGTTCGCCGCGCTCGGTGTGCATCGACAGGATGACCTGCGCCGTCGGCCGGTCCGCCCAGGGCACGATCCGCAGCGACCCCGGCACCGCGCGACAGAAGCCGTCGCGATCGCCGGTTTCGACGTGGAGACCGGTCTCCATCACCTCGCGCCCCCAGACGTCGAGGCCGTACATCGAGACGGGGAAGTTGATGCCGTCGGAGAAGGCCTTCTTCAGGCTCTCCACCGGTGCCCACTTGCCACGCAGCACGCCATTGGAATCGGTGATGAGATATTCGACCGCCTCGACGTCGGGATGGGCGGCGAGAAAGCGCTCGAGCTCGCTCGATGCCTGGACCTCCCGAACCGCCTTGGACCCATCGCTCAAGATCTTCACTCCACCGCACCGATCCGATCACCGCGCCCGGCGCCGGGCGCGCCGCGGCCCGCCGGCGTTCGCGACGGCCCTTGGGCCGAGTTGCCGAGTTGCAAGTCGGCGAAATTGTGATCACATTGACCGAGGACTGTCAATCGTACCCCGCCGGCCCGTCGACCGGCCCGTGAGCCGGGAGCCGCGCGGTGTGTCGCCGCCGCTCCCGGCGGGCCGGAGAGGAGTGAACGATGAAACGTGCCGCCGATCAACCTCCGCCCCTCGGCGACGTCGTGGCGCCGGACGACGACGCGGCGGTCGATGGTCCGCTCCACGACCGCGTCTACCGTCAGTTGCGTCACGCCCTCGTCACCGGCCGCATCGTCCCCGGCCGCGCCGTGACCCTGCGCGGCCTCGCCCAGTCGCTCGGCGTCTCGCCGATGCCGGTGCGCGAGGCGATCCGCCGGGTCTCCGCCGAGGGCGGCCTCGTCGTCGGCACCAACCGCCGCGTCTGGGTGCCGGCGATGGACGCCGAACGCTACGACGAATTGATCCGCGCACGTACCCTGCTCGAACCCGAGGCCGCCGTTCGCGCCCTGCCCCACATCGATCGCGAGCGACTGGAGCGGTTGCGCGACATCGACGATTCGATCGACGTGGCGCTCGAACAGGGCGACGTCGAAGCCTACATGGCCGGCAACCACCGCTTCCACTTCGAGATCTACACCGCCGCCCCCTCGCGGGTGCTGGTGCCGCTGATCGAGAGCCTGTGGCTGCAGTTCGGCCCCTTCATGCGTTCGGTCTACGGCCGTCTCGGCACCGCGGCTCTGGTCGACCACCACGTCAACGCCCTCGACGCCATCATCGCCCGCGACGCCGAGGCGCTCGCCGCGGCGATCCGCGCCGACATCATGGACGGAATGGAGCTCATCGCCTCCTCGATCGTGTCGATCGCCGTCGCCGCCGAGGAGGAGAGCCGCCGGCGCGCCTGAGCCGACGTCGGGGACCGGTTGACGGATCGCACCGCCTCCAGCAGAATGTGATCACATTTCATGCGAGGTGGCCTATGGCCAAGAAGAAGAAGGTTTCCGGTACGACGGCCGATCTGCGGGGCGTCGCCGACGCCGCCGCCGCGGTCGACTGGTTCGAGGATCGCGGTCTCGAGGACATCGAGTGCATCGTTCCGGACATCGCCGGCGTGGCGCGCGGCAAGATGATGCCGGTCGGCAAATTCATCGACGCTCCGGTGATGTCCATCCCCGGATCGATCTTCACCCAGACCATCACCGGCGAGTATCCCCTCGACGACGACGAGTTCGTCGTCGACGAGGCCGACAGCGACATCCGCCTGATCCCGGACTACTCCACCCTCGCCGCGGTACCCTGGGCCTCCGATCCGACGGCACAGATCATCCACGACGCTTATCACCAGGACGGTCGCCCGGTCGAAATTGCGCCACGCCAGCTGCTGCGCCGCATCGTCGATCTCTACGAGAAGCGGGGCTGGAAGCCGATCGTCGCGCCCGAGCTCGAATTCTACCTCGTCGAGCGCAACCAGGACCCGGACTATCCGCTCAAGCCGCCGATCGGCCGTTCCGGCCGGCCGGAGAGCGGTCGCCAGTCCTATTCGATCGCCGCGGTCAACGAGTTCGACGACCTCTTCGACGACATCTACGACTTCTCCGAAGCGCAGGGTCTGGAGATCGACACCCTCATCCACGAGGAGGGCGTCGCCCAGATGGAGATCAACCTGCGCCACGGCGATCCGCTGGCGCTGGCCGATCAGGTCTTCCTGTTCAAGCGCACCATCCGCGAGGCGGCGGTGCGCCACGACATGTACGCCACCTTCATGGCCAAGCCGATCGCCGGCGAACCCGGTTCGGCCATGCACATCCACCAGTCGGTGGTCGATCTCAAGACCGGCGAGAACATCTTCTCCGCTCCGGACGGATCGCCGACACGCGAGTTCTTCCACTTCATCGGCGGGCAACAGCGCCTCCTGCCCAACGTGATGTGCATCCTCGCTCCTTACGTGAACTCCTACCGCCGGCTGATGCGCATGTCGGCCGCCCCGGTCAACGTCCACTGGGGCTACGACAACCGCACGGTGGGCCTGCGCGTGCCCAATTCCTCGCCCGCCGCCCGGCGCGTCGAGAACCGTGTGCCTTCTTCCGACGCCAATCCCTATCTCGCCATCGCCGCGTCGCTGGCCTGCGGCTACGTCGGATTGACCAAGGGCTTCAACCCCGGCGATCCGGTCGAAGGCTCGGCCTACGACCTCGATTTCGGCCTGCCGCGCGGCCTGCTCGAGGCGGTCGCCCTGTTCGAGGAATGCGAGGATCTCGTCGACATCTTCGGCAAGTCCTTCTCCTCCACCTACCGGGCGATCAAACGCGCCGAGTTCGAGACCTTCATGCGGGTGATCAGCCCCTGGGAACGGGAGTTCCTGCTGCTGAACGTATGAGGTGTCCGGACCACCACCCGGAACCGGCGGATGCCGGAACCCCGACCCGAGCTCCGCCGGACAGAGGTTCGGCGGAAAGAGAAGATGTGCGCCCCGACGGGCGAACCGAGCAGCACCGGGAGATCCACCCCACGATGCGCCCCTCCAACCTCTACCCGACCGCCGAACTGCGAGCCCTCGACGCCGACCACTACCTCCACCCCTTCACCGACTTCCACGCCTTGGCGAAGGAAGGCAGCCGCGTCATGGTGCGCGGCGACGGCGTGTGGCTGACCGACAGTGACGGCAAGCGCTATCTCGACGGCATGGCGGGTCTGTGGTGCACCAACATCGGCCACGGCCGCCGCGAGATCGCCGACGCCGTCCACGAGCAGATGGTCGAGCTCGCCTATTACAATTCCTTCTTCAAGACGTCGAACGCCCCGGCGATCCGCCTCGCCGACAAGCTCGCCGAGATCGCCCCGTCGCACGTGAACAAGGTGTTCTTCTGCGGCTCCGGCTCGGAGGCCAACGACACCGTCTTCCGCATGGTGCGCTGGTACTGGTCGCTGAAGGGGCTGCCCGAGAAGAAGATCTTCATCTCCCGCCGCAACGCCTACCACGGCTCCACCGTCGTCGGCGCCTCCTTCGGCGGCATGAAGCCGATGCACGGCCAGGGCGACCTGCCGATCCCCGGCGTCACCCACATCGCCCAGCCCTATTGGTTCGGCGAGGGCGGTGACATGAGCCCCGACGAATTCGGCGTCTGGGCGGCGCGCGAACTGGAGCGCGAGATCGATCGCCTCGGCGAGGCGAACGTCGCCGCCTTCATCGCCGAGCCGATCCAGGGCGCCGGCGGCGTCATCATCCCGCCCGAGACCTATTGGCCCGAGATCCGCCGCATCTGTTCCGAGCGCGACATCCTCCTCGTCGTCGACGAGGTGATCTGCGGTTTCGGCCGCACCGGCGAATGGTTCGGGTCGCAGACCTACGGTGTCGAAGCCGACCTGATGCCGATCGCCAAGGGCCTGACCTCCGGCTATCTGCCGATGGGCGGCGTCCTCGTCTCGGACCGCGTCGCCGAGGTGATCACCGCGGAAGGCGCCGAGTTCAACCACGGCTTCACCTATTCCGGCCACCCGACCTGCGCCGCCGCCGCGCTCGCCAACCTCGCCATCATCGAGCGCGAGAACCTCGTCGCCCGCGTCCGCGACGACATCGGTCCCTATCTGAAGGAGCGCTGGCTGAGGCTCGGCGACCACCCGCTGGTCGGCGAGGCACGGATGAAGGGGCTCGTCGGCGCGCTCGAGCTCGTCCCGGCCAAACCGTCGCGCACCGAGAAGTTCGCCGACGTCGGCAAGGTCGGCACCATCGCCCGCGACATCTCCTTCGGCAACGGCCTGATCATGCGCGCCGTGCGCGACGGCCTGATCCTGTCGCCACCTCTCACCCTGACTCACGTCGAGGCCGACGAACTCGTCCGCCTCGCCGAGAAGACGCTGAACGACACCTGGATGGTCCTGAAGAAGGAGGGACTGGTGAAGGGGTGAGACCACCCCCTTTCCCTCTGGTCCGACACGCCATGCCCCCGACCGCCCCACCCCATGCGCTCTCCCTCTACGCCGCGACCGCCCATGCCGCCCCCGAGCGCCCGGCGCTCGACGGCGACACCTCCGCCGACGTCTGCGTCGTCGGCGCCGGATTCACCGGTCTTTCCACCGCGCTCCATCTGGCGAAGAAGGGTCGCTCGGTGGTGCTGCTCGAGGCCAACCGGGTCGGCTGGGGTGCCTCGGGGCGCAATGGCGGCCAACTCCATTCCGGCCAGCGCCGCGACCAGGAGACGCTGGAGGCGTGGTTCGGCGAGGCGCGCGCCCGGGCGCTCTTCGACCTCGCCGAGGAATCGAAACGTACGGTCAAGGGCCTGATCGCCGAGCACGCCATCGACTGCGACTGGCGCGACGGCCTGATCCACGCCGTCCACAAGAAGGCCTGGCTCGGCGATGCGACACGCGAGGTCGACCACCTCGTCGCCCGCTACGGCTATCCCGGCACCTCGCTCCTCGACGCCGGCGAACTCGCCGCGGCGATCGGCACCGACGTCTATTTCGGCGGCTGGCGCGACGGCACCGCCGGCCATCTCCACCCGCTGAACTTCTGCCTCGGCCTCGCCCGCGCCGCGGAAGAGGCCGGCGTGCGCATCCACGAGGCGACCCGCGTCACCGAGGTTTCCCGCGCCGCCACCACCGGCGCCGGCCGCGTCGTCACCCCCGGCGGCACCGTCACCGCGAGCGACGTGGTGATCGCCGCCAACGGCCATCTCGACGGCCTCGTGCCCGAGATCGACGCCCGCGTCATGCCGATCCGCAACTACGTCGCCGCCACCGCGCCGCTGGGCGACCTCGCCGACCGGCTGATTCCCGGCCGCGAGGCCGTCGCCGACAGCCGTTTCGTCGTCCACTACTGGCGGCTCTCCGCCGACGGGCGGCTGGTCTTCGGCGGCGGCGAGACCTACGGCCACCGCGACCCGAAGGACATCGCGGCCTTCGTCCGCGCCCACATGGCCAAGATCTATCCCGGCCTCGCCGGGGTCGAGATCACCCACGCCTGGGGCGGCACCCTCGCCGTCACCATGAACCGCATGCCCTTCTTCCGCCGTCTGCGCCCCGGCCTCTACACCGCCTGCGGCTATTCCGGCCACGGCGTCGCCATCGCCACGCTCGCCGGCAAGCTGATGGCCGAGGCGATCGAGGGCGACACCGCGCGCTTCGACGTGATGAGTTCGATTCCCGCGCGGAAGTTCCCCGGTGGCCGGCTCTTCCGCCTTCCGACCCTGGTGCTCGCCATGAGCTGGTTCGCGCTGCGCGACCGGCTGTGAAGGGGAATTCGGAATTGGCGATTGCCGGACGGCGCGGCCGGTCGCATGCTCGCGCCGCCTCCCGTCGGACGCTCCACGTCGCATCCCTCGATGCCGCGCGGCCGCCGGCGGCGACCGACGACACTCTCCAGCGACCGCGAACCCCGGAGATCGCCGATGCCACCCTCGAACCGCGATTCCCTTCCCGCCTCGCCACCGACGACACCCCCGAGCGGAGGCCGTTTCATGCGCTTCCTCAAGACCGCCCTTTTCGCCGTCGCCGCCCTCTTCGCCGTCGGCTTCGTCTTCGGCGGCTTCTACACCGTCGCCCCCGGCGAGCGTGGCGTGCTGATCCGTCTCGGCTCGATCGTCCGGATCTCCGAACCGGGTCTCCACTTCAAGATTCCCTATGTCGACCGCGTCCAGCCGATCTCGGTGCAGACCCACGTCATGCGACTGGAGAAGGTCGAGAGCTATTCCAAGGATCAGCAGCCGGCCGACATGCGCATCTCGGTCAACTGGGAGATCCCACCCTCCGTGGTGGCCGACGTGGTCGCCGAGTTCGGCAACGAGCAGCAGATGGTCGACCGGCTGATCTCCCCGCGCGTCCATTCGGAGTTCAAGGTGGTGTTCGGCCAGTTCACCGCCGCCACCGCCATCCAGGAGCGCGGCAAGCTGACCATCGACGCCACCGCCGCCCTGCAACGCGCCGTCCAGGGCCCGGTGCGCATCGTCAGCCTCCAGATCGAGAACATCGACTTCTCCGACGCCTACGAGAAGTCGATCGAGCAACGCATGCTGGCCGAGGTCGAGGTGCAGCGGCTGAGGCAGAACGCCGAGCGCGAGAAGGTCCAGGCCGAGATCACCGTCACCGTCGCCCGCGCCGATGCCGACGCCGTGCGCCAGAAGGCGATGGCCGACGCCGAGGCGATCAAGCTGCGCGGCAACGCCGAGGCCGAGGTCATCCGCGCCCGTGGCGCCGCGCTGAAGGAGACTCCCGGCCTCGTCGACCTCGCCGCCGTCGAACGCTGGAACGGTGTCCTGCCGACCCAGATGATCCCGGGCGGCACGTTGCCCTTCATCGAACTCGGCAACAAGGCGAAGTGAACTCGCCCGACACCGCCGACGCTCGCCGGCGCACCTCGCGCCGGTGACCGCCGCCGCCCTCGAGGACGCCCGATCCGGGCCGGACGGGGAGCCGGGCCGAAGCGGACCGCGAACAAAAGGACCGGGGACGGAGGAAAATCCGTCCCCGGCCGAAGGACCAGCGAAATATCAAGCCGGCGATCGTGATCATGCGCCCCGCCCCCGCGAATCGGGAGCATCGAGCGGATCGGAGGCCCGTGGAGCCTCCCTCGCGACCAAGCGCCGCGCATCCCCCATTTGAGGTATGCTCCGCTCGGTCCGGCGGTCGAGCGGAGCATGGACCGAGTGGTCCGCGCCTCCAGACGTCGGGGCCCTCGGCGGAAGCGAGAGCCGGGCCGCCCGCCGGTTGGCGAGGCGACCCGGACGTTCCCGTGAGAGCGGGGCTTCAGCCGGCGCTCTCCTCCTCGTCGTGGCGACGGTCGAGCAGCGCGTAGAGCGCGATCGCCCCGAAGGTGGCGGTGCCGATGCCGCCCAGCGTGAAGCCGCCGAGATGCAGCGTCAGGTCGCCGGCGCCGGCGATCACCGCCGCGGCGGTGGTGATGAGGTTCTTGGTCTTGGAGAAGTCGACCCGGCTCTCCACCCAGATGCGGCCGGCGGTCGCCGTGATCAGGCCGAAGATGACGATCGACAGGCCACCGATCACCGGTCCCGGGATGGTCAGGATCAGCGCCCCGAACTTCGGCGAGAAGCCGAAGAGGATGGCGATCGCCGCCGCCACGACGAAGACGATGGTCGAATATATGCGGGTGACCGCCATGACGCCCATGTTCTCGGCATAGGTGGTCACGCCCGTGCCGCCCGACATGCCCGAGACGATGGTGGCGATGCCGTCGCCGACGAAGGCGCGGCCCATGTAGGGGTCGAGATTGCGGCCGGTCATCGCGCCGATCGCCTTGATGTGCCCGAGGTTCTCGGCGACCAGGATGATCGCCACCGGCGCGATCAGCGCCATGGCGCCGAAGGAGAAGGTGGGCGCGGAGAACTGCGGCAGGCCGAACCACGCCGCCGAGGCGAGGCCGGAGAAGTCGATCGGTTTGCCCATGCCGAAGGCGGCCGCGCCGATCGCGTAGAAGAGATAGCCGACGAGGCCCCCGATCAGCACCGGGATGCGCTTCAGCGTGCCCGGCGCGTAGACCGCCGCCACACCGACCGCGACGATGGTGACGAGGCCGACGGTGCGGTCGAAGTCGGAGGCCGAGATGCCCTTGACCGCGATCGGCGCCAGATTGAGGCCGATCGCCGCGACGATGGCGCCGGTGACCACCGGCGGCATCAGCTTCTCGATCCACCGGTAGCCGGCCTTGATCACGACGAGACCGATGATCGTGTAGACCACGCCCGCCGCGATGATGCCGCCGAGCGCCGGCCCGATGTTGGTGTTCGGCCCCGTGCCGGCATAGGCGGAAGCCGCGATGACCACCGCGATGAAGGAAAAGCTCGAACCGAGGTAGGACGGTACCCGCCCGCCGACGATGAAGAAGAAGATCAGCGTGCCGATGCCCGACATCAGCACGGCGACGTTCGGGTCGAAACCCATGATGATCGGGGCGAGCACGGTCGATCCGAACATCGCGACGACATGCTGGAAGCCGGCGACGAAGGTCTGCGGCCACGGCAATCGCTCGTCGGGCGCCACCCGATCGGCGGTGGTGACTGTCCAGGTCGGGAACCAGCGCGTCGAAGGCTCGGTCATGTCGTCCTCACGGGGAAATGTCGGGGCGGGGGACGCGGGCGAGAATCGAGTGGGCCTGAGATTTCGCCCGGCGCCGTTCGACGAACGTAGAGTGAGTCGCGCGGGCGCAACACGGCGGAAAAGCGGCGCCACGGGGATGTCCACCGGAGAGAATGGGCAGTCGCCGGCGGACGGATGGGCGTCGGAAGGCGACGCCCCCGAGATCTACCGCACCCCGTGCCGCGCCGCCGCCTCCCGCCCGGCCGCTTCGAGCCGCACGAGGAAATCGCCGAGCATCGCCTCGACGAGTTGCTTCGCCGGTTCGGGAGCCGTGTGCGGGGAACCGGCCGCATAGGGCGGCTCGGGGGCGTATTCGGCGAGAAGCTGCACCGTCTCGGCATAGAGCCGATCGCGAAGTTCGCCGACCAGCGTCAGGCCGAAATCGAGGCCGGCCGTCACCCCGGCGCCGGTGATTCGGTTGCGATCCCGCACCACGCGCCGGTCGACGGGAACCGCCCCGAACACCGGCAGGAGCGACCGGGTCGTCCAGTGTGACGTCGCCTCGTAGCCCTTCAGCAACCCCGCTGCGCCGAGGATGAGCGAACCGGTGCACACCGAGGTGACGAAGCGGGCGCGACCACCGCGGTCGGCGACGAAGGCGACCGTCTCCTCGTCCTTCATCGCCGCCAGCGTGCCATTGGACCCACCCGGAACGAAGAAGATGTCGAGATCCGCGGCCACCTCGGCGAAGCTCGCGTCGGGCACCAGGACGAGGCCGGATTCGCTCCTCACCGGCTCGCGTGTCCGGGCGACGAGGCGTGTCTCCGCGCCCATCAGGCTGGTCAGCATGTGGTGCGGACCAACGAGATCGAGAGCGGTGAAGCCGGGATAGAGGAGCATCGCGATCTTCTCGCGACCCATCCAGCCGGTCGGCATGCCCATGTCGTGAGCGGCGGAGGGTGAAGCGGAGGGCGCACCCTCCGCCGCCCGCGGCGAACCGGAGACAAGGGCGAGGGCGAGGGCGGCGAGGCCCCCGCCCAATTCACGGCGCGTCGGTGTGGTCATCGTGTCCTCCCTCAGAACTTCGCGGTGAAGGAGGCGTAGAGCGCCCTCCCTTCGCCCGGCGCCACCCGACCGTCGAGGTAGGGGTAGCGGACCCAATGATCGCGGTCGGTCAGGTTCTTGGCGGTCAGCGCCACCGACCAGTTGTCCTTCTCGTAGCCGATCCGGGCATCGAAGGTGGTGTAGCCGCCGGTGAAGTGGGTGTTGGCCGAGGTCAGGGCGGTACGACTCGCGGCGTAGAGGCCGGCGCCGAGCGACAGGCCCTTCAACGCGTCGTCGGTGAAGCGATAGGTGCCCCACAGCCGGGCGCTGTCGGCGGGGACGCCTTCGATGAGGTTGCCGGCCGGGATGGTGGTGTCCTTCTCGTAGGTGGCGTTCACGTGGGCGTAGCTCGCCAGGAACGACCAGTTCGGGCTCGGCTGCCAGGTGGCGTCGATCTCGACGCCGCGCGAGCGTTGAACCGCGGTCTGGATCTGCTGGCCGGGCACCAACGGATTGGCGGTCGGCACGTTGTTGCGCTCGAGATCGAAGACCGCGAAGGTCGCCGCCAGTCCGCGGGCGAGTTCGAGCTTCAGGCCGGCTTCGTACTGCTTCGACCCTTCCGGCTTCGGCGCCGTCGGCCCGTTGAAGAACGGCACGGCGCGCAGGCCCTCGGAGTAGGAGGCGAAGACGGTGAGGCCGTCGACCACGTCGTAGGCCGCACCGAGACGCGGCAACACCTTCGTCTCGTCGGTGTGGAACGACGCACCGGTGGTCAGTTCGTTGGACCGGATGTCGACGTTCGCGAGCTTCAGCGCCGCCAGCAGGTGCAGCCGATCCCAGACGTCGGACTGCCACTGGGCGGTCAGGCCGCGCTGAACGTAGACGTTGTCGATGTTGGAGAAGGTGGTGAAGAGACCCGGAACCGGTTGGACATAGCCCGGGAAGATCGGGTTGGTGAAGTCGACGAGACCCGCGAGATCCGCATCCAGACGTCCGCGGTCGCCGACCCGGTTGATGTCGGCGCTCAGCAACAGACGGTTACGGGTGACGCCCCAGTCGAACTTGCCGAGCAGGTTGGCGCTGACCGTGACCTCGTGGTTGTCCTCACCGAGATACCCGTTGAACACTCCGAAGAACGAGCCGAGGAACGGCGCCTGGCCCATCAGCAGTTGCGAGTACTCGCGGAAGTTCGACCTGCTCGCCCGCGCGGTGACGAAGGCCGACCAGGTCTCGTCGAAGGTTTGGTCGAGGCGGGCGGTGAGGCCCTGGTAGGAGGTCTCCGACTTCGGAAGGTTCGGATCGGAGGGGAAGAGGCTGCGACGGATGGAGAACAGCGACTGATCGAGCGTGCCGACGGCCGGCAGACCGGTGTAGTCCTGCTGTTCGCGATGGCTGAGACGGGCCTGGAGGGTGAGCTTGGTGTCGCCGCCGTTGCCGAAGACCAGAGTCGGGTCGAGTTCGTAACTGCGCCGGTCGAGTGTGTCGATGCCGGCGACCCCGGTCCGCTCGTACTGGCCGGTGACGCGGAAGAGCACCGAGCCATCCTTGCTCATCGGCATGTTCACGTCGAACCACGGGCTGATCAGACCGTTGGTGCCGAAGGTCGTGCCGATTTGATGGGAGGCCTGCGGCGTCGGCAGCTTCGAGACGACATTGACGATACCGCCGATCGGCCCTTGCCCTCCCTGATGCAGGATGCTGCCGGGGCCTTTCGAAACCTCGATGCGCTCGACGTTGGCGAGCAGATCGCGGGCGCCGTTGTCGTAGTAGTTGGGCAGTCCGTCGATGAAATGCTCTCCGGAGAAGCCGCGCACCCGCGGGCTGATCTGCCCGGCGAAGAGCGGGTTCAGCGCCTGGACGCCCGAGACGTTCTGCAGCGCTTCCGCCTGCGAGACGGCGCCCTGATCCTCGATCGCCTTCTTCGGCAGCACTTGGACCGAGCGCGGGATGGCGCGCAGCGGCGTCTCGGTGTTGGTGGCGCTGCCGGCGGTGAGCGCCTGCCAGCCCTTGACCGGACCGGCGGTGGTCTTCTCGGCGCCGGAGCCGGCGGCCGCCCCCTCGGCCGTCACCACGACTTCCGGAAGCGTCGCGGATGGGGATTGCTGGGCGAGAACCGGCGAAGCGGTGAGCACGACGGTGAGGGTGAGGAGCCCTGCGCTCCCCATGTGACGAACGGTGTTCATGGTCTTCTCCCGTGGGGCGACGGATGTCGAGCCCCGTGACGGCGGTCACACCTCACCCGTCGGGCGAGGCGTGTCGAAATCGTCGATCAGGAGAAGACGGGAGGCGCGCGGCCTCGGATGCGGTCGAGAAGCCGAGCGTTGGCGACCGGCTCGACACGAACGGACCAGTCCGCGGCTCGCACCAACGTGGAGGCCGGCGCGAACGACGGGGGCGGCGGGGGCGGCGCGAAACCGCCGCTCTGAACGAGTTGGCAGAGCGCGCAGGCATCGCCGCTATGAGACCCCGGGGGATCACCGGTGGCATCGTCCGGGTCGCCGTGATCGAGGCCGCAGACGAAAGCGACGGCGAAAGGATCCACCGCGGCCGAGACCATCGCGACGCTCGACCGCACCGGCGCCACGATCTGAACGATCAACGCCAGAGCGAACAGAAGCCGTGCGACGATGGCGCGCGAACCCGACAACGATCTCCCCCCCCCGAGAGCCCTCGAAACGATTAACACCCGCCGAAGTCTTCGCCAAGCGCCCGATCGGAGGATTCGTGGCGACCTTTTCGGGTCACCTCACACACACCTCCCCCCGTCCACCTCCAGCGCCACCCCCGTGATGAACCCCGCCTCGTCGGAGGCGAGCCACAGCGCCGCGTTGGCCATGTCCTCGGGGGTCGACAGCCGCCCGATCGGGATGGTCGAGACGAACTTCGCCCGGAGCTCCGGCGTGTCCTCGCCCATGAACAGGCCGAGCATCGGCGTGTCGCCGGCGACCGGGCACAGGCAGTTGACCCGGATCTTCTCCGGGGCGAGTTCGATCGCCATCGCCTTGGTCAGCGAGATCGCCGCGCCCTTCGAGGCGTTGTACCAGACGAGGCCGGGGCGAGGCCGGATGCCCGCCGTCGACGCGGTGTTGATCATCACCCCGCCGCCGCCCTGCACCCGGAACACCGGCACGACGGCCTGCGCCATCCAGTAGATCGCCTTGACGTTGACCGCGAAGATCCGGTCGAAGGTCGCCGCGTCGACCTCGAGCATCGGCCGGTTGCGATGGGTGGTGCCGGCGTTGTTGACGACGATGTCGATGCGGCCGAAGCGCGCCGCCGTACCCTCGACGAGGCTCGCCACCTGATCGCCGTCGGCGACGTCGACCTTCACCCCCAGCGCCGCGCCGCCGATGGCGTCGGCCACCCGCTCCGCCGCCTCGCCGTCGAGATCGGCGATCACCACCTTCGCCCCTTCCGCGGCGAAGCGTTCGGCGATCCCCCGCCCGAACCCCGACGCCGCCCCGGTGACGATCGCAACCTTGCCTTCGAGCCGCATGAAACCTTCCCCCTTCGGTCTTCGTTCGTCGCATCACCCGTGCGTCAGCACGATCGTCTTGGTCGCGGTGAATTCCATGAGCGCCTCGAAGCCCTTCTCGCGGCCGTGGCCGGAGCGCTTGAAGCCGCCGAAGGGCAGTTCGACGCCGCCGCCGGCGCCATAGCCGTTGACGAAGACCTGCCCCGCCCGGATCGCCCGGGCGCACCGCATCTGCCGCGCTCCGTTGGCCGTCCACACTCCGGCGACCAATCCGTAGGGCGTGGCGTTGGAAAGCTCGATCGCCTCGGCCTCGTCGTCGAAGGGGGTGACGCACAGCACCGGGCCGAACACCTCCTCCCGCCAGATCGGCGCCTCGCGCGGCACCGGCGCGAGGAGCACCGCCTCCTGATAGAAGCCGCCGGCCGGCGCGTTGGCGGCGACGCTGCCGCGCGCCACCACGCGGATGCCCGCCGCCTCCGCCCCCGCCAGCCGCGCCCCCACCCGCGCCTTCTGCCTCGCCGAGACGAGCGGCCCGAGGTCGAGATCGGCATCGTGCGGACCGGCGACCAGTGCGGCGAACCGATCGGCCAATCGGGCGACCAGTTCGTCGAAGATCGACCGTTCGACCAGGATGCGCGAGCCGGCCGAGCAGGTCTGGCCGGCGTTCTGGACGATCGCCTTGACGAGCACCGGCACCGCCGCGTCGAGGTCGGCGTCGGCGAAGACCACCTGCGGCGACTTGCCCCCGAGTTCGAGGGTACAGCCGACGTGGTTCATCGCCGCCGCCCGCTGGATCAGCGTGCCGACCTCCGGCGAACCGGTGAAGGTGACGAAGTCGATGTTCGGGTGGCCGGCGAGCGCCGCTCCGGCCTCCGCCCCGAGCCCGGTCACCACGTTGAGGACACCGGCCGGAAACCCGGCTTCGAGCGCCAGTTCGGCGACCCGGATCACCGACAGGCAGGCGTCCTCCGCTGGCTTGACCACCAGCGTGTTGCCGGCGGCGAGCGCGGCGCCCGCCACCCGGCCGAGGATCTGCGCCGGATAGTTCCACGGCACGATCGACCCGACGACGCCGAGCGGCTCGCGCAGGGTCATCGCGGTGTGGCCGGTGGCGATCGGGATGGTCTCGCCCATCAGCTTGTCGGCCGCGCCGCCGTAGAACTCGAAGTAGCGGGCGAGCGCCGCCGCATCGGCCCGCCCCTGCGAGATCGGCTTGCCGGTATCGCGGGATTCGAGCCCGGCGATCTCCTCGGCGTGGACCGCGACGAGCCCCGAGAGCTTCAACAGGAGCCGCCCGCGTTCGCTCGCCGAAAGCCGCGCCCACGGCCCGGTGGCGAAGGCGACGCGGGCCGCCGCGACCGCCGCGTCGATGTCCCTCTCCCCGCCGCGCGGGATGGTGGCGAAGACGGTTCCGTCGGAGGGTGCCACCACCTCGAGGCGCTCGCCGGAGATCGCCTCGCGGCGCTCGCCGTCGACGATGCCGTACCACGGCGCGATCGCGCCGCTTCCATCCGTCCGTTCCATGGTCGCTCCCTCACCCGGTTCGTCGCCGGTTCGCTGCGATGTTAGTGCATCTCCGCGACCGTCCGGAAGAGGCCGCGGTACGATCGTCGCCATCGCCGGCCCCCCTCGGGAGTGGCCGAACGCGCCGCCCCGATGTCCGCTCGATCCCATATTTCGCCTCGGATTCCGGCCGATCGGTCGACGACACGCCCGGCTTTCGCCCTACTCGCGCCGTTTTGCCCCCGACATGATCTCCGCCGTCCGGCTCCGCCGGAAGGAGAGAAGGCATGAACGAACGCAATCTGCCGGTCGTCTGGGTCCCGCCAGTTCCGCCGCAGGCGCCGGAGAACCGGCCGCCGCGCCCGAGCCGCCGCCCGCGGATCGTCCTCGCCGCGGCGCTTCTCGTCGGCGTGTCGATCATCGCCTGGGCATCGATGTCCGACGCCGGCGCCCCCACGTCGGCCCCCACGAACCCGACCGCCACCTCCGAGGCATCGCCCGCCGCGGCCACACCCCGCTCGGCGCAGGCCACCCCGGTCGGCCCCGCCACCTCCGGCGGAAGCCAGCCCTATCTCGCCGAACCCGCCGCCGCGGCGAGGCCGAAATCGAAGCCCGAGACCGACCCACCACGCGACGCCGCCGCACCGTCGACTTCGGACGCCGATGGGCGTCCGGTCAGAATCATCGGGTTGAGCCAGAAGGCGAACGGCGACGCCGCCACCCCGCCGGCGACGGTAGCGGCACCCGCTCCGACGCCCGCAACTCCGGTCGCGGCGCCCGCCCCGACACCCGCCACCCCGGCCGCGACGCCCACGCCCGCCGTGGCGCCGGTCGCGGTGCCGCCGGGCGTCGCGGCGAAGCCGGAGCCGGTTCCCCCGTCCGCCTCCACCCCGATCGGCGGACGGGCCCCGACACCCGGGACCGTGCCCGTCGCGCCGGATGTCGAGCCGAAGAAGGCCGAGGCGCCGACCCACGTCGAACCGGCCGCGCCGAACCCGGCGCCCGCTGCCGAGGCGGTACCGAAGCCGCTCGCCACGCCCGCCTCACCGACCACGACCGCCGCACCGGCCGCCCCCCCCGAAGGCCTGCGCAGCACCGTCGACGTCCCGCCGATCGCCACGCGCACCGAGCCGCCCGCGACCCCCGGACTGCAGCCGCCGACCGTCGGCGCTCCGGCTGTTCTCGCCGCGCCGCCCGCCGCCGCCAAGCCGACGCCCCCGGCGAAGGCGGCGACCGCCCCGGCCGCCGTCCCGCCCGCCGCCGCGGTCGAACCGAAGGCGGCCCGCGTCCCCGAACCGCGACCGCAGGTCGTCCGCCCGCCGGTCGTCGCGACACCCGGCATGCCCAAGCAGATGCCCGGCGAGGACGGCCGCGCCTTCGCCGAACGGCTCGCCGCGGTGCGTCGCGACGAGGCCCGCCGTCTGCGCGTCGCGCCGCCGGCCGAGTTCGAGGACGAGGAAGTGGTGTTGGAGCGGCCGCGCCGCGGCTGGAGCATCTTCCCGCCCTTCGACGACGATCCGCCGCCCCGGCAGGTGTTGCGTCCGTTCGATCCGCCGCCGCGCGTCGTCGAACGACCGATCGCTCATTCGAACTGCCACTATCACGCCTGGCCGACCGAGGACATGGAGTTCCACCGCGACGTCCAGTGCCACTGGCACCGCAACGCCCGCGACACCAGTCTGCGCTACGTGCGCTGATCGCGGCCGAAGGAGACGAAATCCAGCGCCTCAGGGCGCCCACAACGCTGGGCGCATCCACAGGGGCGGCACCTCGAGCACGCCCTCGAGTGGCGGCTCGATCTCGCCGAAGCCGACCGAGCGCCACCCTCCGCGCCACTCCTCCGGCAGGGGATAGGGCGGCACGACGCGCTCCTCCGGCACGAAGCCGAACCGCGCGTAATAGGCGGGATCTCCGGCCACCAGGACAAGGGACCCGCCGTCGTCCTTCAGGCGGCGAAGCCCCTCGCCGACGAGCGCCGCGCCGATCCCCCGTCGCTGACGCGCCGGCGCCACCGCCAACGGACCGAGGAGATCGATCCGTTCCGTCCGTCCGGCGACGCCGCAACGCGTGAAGGCGACGTGGCCGACGAGTTCTCCGTCGGCGATGGCCACCAGCGAGAGGACGTCTCCGCCCGCCCCGACCAGATCCCGCACCAGGGGCAGCAGGTCCTCATCGGGAAACGCCGCCGGATGGAGCACCTCGAGCGCCGCGAGGTCTTCTCGCCGGCTCTCGCGAATCTCGATCCCGTCGTTCATCGGTCCGCGCTCCTCCATCGATCGCCTCTCGATTCCGCTGCTCAGAACTTCGTCCGTGCCCGCATCGCCTGGGCGAGGGTGCCGTCGTCGAGATAGTCGAGCTCACCGCCGACCGGCACGCCGTGGGCGAGGCGGGTGACGGTGATCGCGTGGCCCTCCTCGGCGAGTTGGGCGAGTTGGTCGGTGACGTAGTGCGCCGTGGTCTGGCCCTCGACCGTGGCGTTGACCGCGAGCACCACCTCGCGGATGCCGCCCTGCCGGCAGCGCTCGACCAGCGTGGCGATGGCGAGGTCGCCGGGACCGACACCGTCGAGCGGCGACAACACCCCGCCGAGCACATGGTAGCGCGCGTCGATCGCTCCGGCCCGCTCGAGCGCCCAGAGGTCCGAAACGTCCTCCACCACCACCAGCACCGAACCGTCGCGCGTCGCATCCCGGCAGACGGTGCAGGGCTCGACCGTGTCGACGTTGCCGCAGATCGAACACACCCCGACGGTGTCGAGCGCCGCCCGGAAGGCCGCCGTGAGGGGCGCCAGCAGGCTCTCCTTCTTCTTGATCAGGTGCAGTGCGGCGCGGCGGGCCGAACGCGGCCCGAGCCCCGGCAACTTGCCGAGCAACTGGATCAATCGCTCGATCTCGGCACCGGCGACGTGTCTGGCCATGCGGACGTTTCCTCGGCTCGATTCGGCGATCCCGATCCTACACGCCCGCCGCACGGCTCGTCGCGACTCCCCCGCCCCTCCCCCGGGGAGACTCCGTCGCCCGCACGAGTACCGAACGGTACGGTTCTCGTCTCGACGAATACTGATCACCTCAAGTCATCGTCGGCCGAAAGTCGATTCGGACCGGATCCAACGTCGTCCCGTCAACCATTCGTCAACGAATTCGGCGCAGCATGTACCCGAGATCAACGAAAGAGGAGCCCAGATGAACCTTTCGAAATCCTTCGGGAACGAGTTCGTCGACGGGGTCCTCGAGGCCGCGCCGACCCTCACTCCCGACCGGAGCATCGATAATCGGCCGGATGGCCCCGCTCGCTTCCGGGCGGATCCGCCACCGGGCCACGACGGGGTCGCCGCCTGACGGCGACCGAACGACGGATACCGAGGCCGGTTCGGACCCCCGAACCGGCCTCTTCTCGTCGGCTTCGTCGCTTCGCCTCCTCGGGCACGACGTCATCGCCGTGAGCGCTCCGCGAGCAGCGGATCCCCCCGCGCCCCGGCGCGGTTGATGTTCCGGTGGTTGTTGCCTATTCGTGGGGCCGCATCGCGCCCCCGGTCGGGGCAGGAGAGGCCGAATGAGCGACACCGACTGCGATCTCCCGCGGACCACGACCTTCGAGCATTCGCTCCCGGTGCGGGTCTATTGGGAGGACACCGACGCCGGCGGCATCGTCTACCACGCCTCGCACGTCCGCTTCTTCGAGCGCGGCCGCACCGAATTCCTGCGCGCCCTCGGCCTCACCCAGACCGACCTCGCCGCCGACGGACCCGGCCTGCTCTTCGCCGTCCGCCGCATGGAGACCGATTATCTCAAGGCGGCGAAGCTCGACGACCTGCTCACGGTGTCCACCTCGGTGTGCGACATCGGCGGCGCCCGACTGACCATGCGCCAGCGGCTGACCCGCGGTGACGAGGTCATCGCCACCGCCGTGGTGATCGTCGTCGGCATCACCCGCGACGGGCGCGCCCGGCGCATCCCCGATCATCTGCGCACCCTCTTCGGCCATCCGCCCCACGAGGCCGGCGCGATCGATGCGGCGACGCAGCAAGCGTAACCGTTTCTTAACCCTGACAATGGCTTGCTGACGCGGACGCGGGCTCTGCCGAGCCCTCGTTTGGTCATATTCCGTGGGCAGAAGATCTCGGACGGAGATCGGGGCCGGAGGATGCGGGTCGACACCCGCCGGATCGGACGACGACCGGAACGTGCCGCCCGCCGTCCGTTGCGGGAAGCCGGTGTCGCTCGTCCGACGACCGCGTTCCGGCTTCGCCTCGTCCCCGTCGCGATCCACGCCCCTCGTCCGGCCGCCGCCGCGGCCTCCGCCCGCGCCGTGCTCGGCGACAAGGAATCGGATTCATGAACGCAGATGTCGCCCAGGTGGCGCTCGCCGCCCCGACCGCCTCGATCTCGCTCCTGTCGCTGTTCTGGTCGGCCCACATCGTCGTCAAACTGGTGATGGCCGGCCTCTTCCTCGCCTCGGTCTGGTGCTGGGCGATCATCGTCGACAAGGTCGTGCTGTTCCTGCGCACCCGCCGGCAGATGGACAACTTCGAGCAGGTGTTCTGGTCCGGCCAGAGCCTCGAGGACCTCTATCGCACGCTCTCGGCGCGCAACAACCACGGCATGCCGGCGCTCTTCGTCGCGGCGATGCGCGAATGGAAGCGCTCCCACGAGGGCGGCCGCCCGGCGATCGGCTCGTTGCAGCAGCGCATCGACAAGGTGATGGACGTCACCATCAATCGCGAGGTCGACCGCTTCAATTCCAACCTGCTGGTGCTCGCCACCATCGGCGCCTCCGGCCCCTTCATCGGCCTCTTCGGCACGGTGTGGGGCATCATGACCGCCTTCCAGGGCATCGCCGCCTCGAAGAACACCTCGCTCGCCGTCGTCGCGCCGGGCATCGCAGAGGCGCTCTTCGCCACCGCCATCGGCCTCGTCGCCTCGATCCCGGCGGTCATCGCCTACAACAAGCTCTCCTCCGACGCCGGCGCGCTCGGTGGCCGGCTCGAGACCTTCGCCGACGAATTCTCGGCCATCCTGTCGCGTCAGATCGACGAACGGCACGCCGGCTGAACCGGGGGAGGACGAACCATGGCCATGGCGGTCGGCGGAGCCGGCGGAACGGGTGGACGACGCGGACGGCGGTCGCGGGCGCGTCGCGGCCCGATCGCCGACATGAACATGACGCCGTTCATCGACGTCATGCTGGTGCTGCTCATCATCTTCATGGTGGCGGCGCCGATGATGACGGTGGGCGTGCCGGTCGACCTGCCGGAGACCCGCGCCAAGGCGATGGAGGGTCAGACCCAGCCGGTGACCGTCTCGGTCGACGGCCAGGGCCGGATCTTCATCATGGACGCCGAGCTGAAGCTCGACGACCTGGTGCCCAAGCTCAAGGCGATCGCCAAGAACGGCGTCGAGGAACGCATCCTGGTGCGCGGCGACCGCGCCACCGACTACGGCACCATCCTGCGCGTCATGGGCCGGCTCAACGACGCCGGCTTCAAGAAGATCGGCCTCGTCTCCCTGCCGGAGACGGCGTCGCGGTGAGGACATCCATGCGTCCCGGCCTGCCAGCCTCGGTCGTCCTGCACGCCACGTTGATCGCGTGGATCGTGGTGGGATTGCCGTGGAAGCGCCCCGCCGAGGACGCCGTCGTCGTCGACGCCATGCCGATCGAGTTCGTGCCGGTGGCCGACGTCGCCGCCCTCCGGCTCGGCCAGAAGACGGCGAAGCCCAAGGACGAGGTCACACCGAAGGAGACGAAGCAGGCGGCCAAGGAGAGCGAAGGCGCCCGCGCCGGCACCGACAAGCTCGAAGAGCCGCCGCCGCCGGTTCCCCAAGTGAAGCCGGAGCCGCCGAAGCCCGAACCGCCGAAGCCCGAACCGCCGAAGCCCGAGCCGCCGAAGCCCGAGCCGATCAAGGCCCCGGAACCCCGGCCGCAGCCCGCACCGAAGCCCGAGCCGGTCAAGGCGCCCGAGCCCAAGCCCGAACTGCCCAAGGAAGCGGAGAAGGCCAAGGATCTTGGCGAGGGCAAGCCGCCGGTGCCGAAGGAGCCGCCCAAGGACACCAAGGCGCTCGACAAGCTGCTCGAGGACCAGAAGAAGCTCGACGAGAAGAAGGCCGAGGAGAAGCGCCTCGCCGACGCCAAGGCGGCCGCCGACGCCAAGGCCAGGGCCGACGCCAAGGCCGCCGCCGACCGCGCCGCCAAGGCCGCCGCCGACAAGGCCGCGGCGGAGAAGGCGGCGCAGGAGGCCAGGGCGAAGTCGCAGTTCAATCCCGGGCAGATCTCCGACATCCTCAACAAGAACCAGACGGGCTCCTCGGCATCGAAGGTCCAGCAGACGGCGAGCCTCGGGTCGCCCTCCGGCCGGCTCAACGTCGCCCGCATGACCCAGTCGGAGACCGACGCTCTGGTCGGCCAGATCAAGCGCTGCTGGAACCCGCCGATCGGGTCGGCCGAGGCCGGGATCGGCGTCACGCTGCGCTTCTCGATGAATCAGGACGGCACCCTCTCCGGCCAGCCGGAGATCGTCGACACCCCGAACCACCCGCTCGGCGTGGCGCTCGCCGCCTCGGCGCGGCGCGCCCTGCAACAGTGCGGTCCCTACAAGATGCCTCCCGAGAAATACGCCGCTTGGCGGCTGGTGGAGGCGACCTTCAATCCCAAGGACGTCTTCTGACGCCTCCCCGAGACGACACGACGAGGACACCGACGATGCCGAGCAACGTGACCATCGCGACCGATCCCGCGGCGAGCCCCGAAACGCGGCGCGCCCGGCGGGGGCGGCGGCTGCGCGCCCTCGCCCTCGCCCTCCTCGGACTGGCCGCCGGCCTGGCCGGAACGTTCGGCGCGAGCCCGCCGGCCGCCGCGCAGTTGAAGATCACCGTCACCCCCGGCGCCGCCTTCCAGCCGATGCCGATCGCGGTGCCGACCTTCACCGGCGACCCGCAGCTCGGCGCCCAGGTGGCGCAGATCGTCGCGCAGGACCTCAAGACCTCCGGCTATTTCACCGTCCTCGACCCCGCCTCCTACCTCGAGCGCTCGGTCGGCGCCGACGTGACGCCGAACTTCAACAACTGGCGCGGCATCAACGCCCAGGCCCTGGTCGCCGGCACCGTCACCCATCAGGGCGGCCAGATCGTCGCCCAGGTCCGGGTGTGGGACGTCTTCGGCGGCTCGCAACTCGTCGGCTCGCAGTTCGCCACCTCGCCCGACAACGTCCGCCGCCTCGCCCACATCGTTGCCGACGCCGCCTATTCGCAGCTCACCGGCTTCAAGGGCTTCTTCGACAGCCGCGTCGCCTTCGTCGACGAATCCGGGCCGAAGTCGAACCGGGTGAAGAAACTCGCCATCATGGACTGGGATGGCGCCAACGTGCGTTATCTCACCCGCGGCCAGGAACTGGTGCTGACCCCGCGCTTCTCGCCGTCGAGCCAGCAACTCGCCTACATGTCCTACGGCGCCGGCGACCCGAAGGTGTTCATCCTCAACGTCGCCTCCGGCGCCCGCCAACTCGTCGGCGACTTCCCGTCGATGACCTTCTCGCCGCGCTTCTCGCCCGACGGCGGCACCCTGGTCTTCTCCATGCAGAAGGAAGGCGACGCCAACATCTTCTCGATGAACCTCGGCGGTCGCGCCGTGCAGCAGCTCACCTCGGGCGCCTCGATCGACACTTCGCCGTCCTTCTCGCCGGACGGCTCGCAGATCGTCTTCGAGTCCGACCGCGGCGGCACGCAGCAGCTCTACGTCATGGCTCGCGGCGGCGGCGCAGCGCGACGCATCTCCTTCGGTTCCGGTCGCTACGGCACGCCGGTGTGGTCGCCCGATCCGGACAACCCGTTCATCGCCTTCACCAAGCAGGAGGGCGGTTCGTTCAAGATCGGCGTGATGAAGCCCGACGGCACCGGCGAGCGCATCCTCACCGAGGGTTTCCACAACGAGGGCCCGACCTGGGCGCCGAACGGCCGCTACGTCATGTTCTTCCGCGAGGAGGGCGGGCAGTCCGGCCTGTGGCTCGCCGACGTCACCGGCCACGTGCTGACCCGCGTTCCGACTCCCGCCGGCGCCTCCGATCCGTCCTGGTCGCCGCTCACCAAGTGAGTTTCGCGCCACCCGGTACGCCGTCTCCACCACCCCGGGTGATGCCGATCGGCAACGCTCGGGGCGGGGGGCGTCCGGCGTCCCGGAACGGCCCCGACCGAGACACGTTTCCACCACGTTCGCGCGGCCATTGATGATCGGGACGACCGGTCGCGCGCTCCGCCGCTGCGGGCCGGTCAACGTTTCGTTCACCACGTTCCTGAACCTCGGTTTAACCACGCGACGTTAGGGTTACCGACGAGTATCGGGGATCTTCCGAAGGAGTTTTCGCATGTGGAGTGAATTGGGTCTGATCCGCGGGGCGAAGTTCGCCGCCGTCCTCGCAACCTCGCTGACGTTGGCGGCCTGCGCCAGCCAGCAGGACAATGCCGCGGGCATGGGCGGCGCGGGTGGCGCGGGCGCCGCGACCCCGGGCAGTCAGCAGGACTTCGTCGTCAACGTCGGCGACCGCGTGTTCTTCACCGTCGACAGTTCCGATCTGACTTCCGAGGCCCGTTCCATCCTCGATCGCCAAGCCGTCTGGCTCGCCAAATACCCGCGCTACACCGTCACCGTCGAAGGTCACGCCGACGAACGCGGCACCCGCGAGTACAACATCGCCCTCGGCGCCCGCCGCTCGACCTCCGCCCGCGATTACCTGATCGCCCGCGGTGTCGCCTCGACCCGGTTGAAGACCATCTCCTACGGCAAGGAACGCCCGGTGGCGGTCTGCGACGCGGAGAACTGCTGGAATCAGAACCGCCGTGCCGTGACCGTGCTCAACGGCACCAACTGATCGCTGCCTCCGGGCCTCCCGCACGATCTGCCGAACGGCGTCCCGAGAGGGGCGCCGTTCGGCCATCGCCCCTACCGCGTGGCGACCCGGCTCGGCCGTCGCGACCGCGCCACCGCCACGACAAACTTTGGCCGAAACAACCGGGTCATGTTAGGACGATCCTCGTGCGGGACCCGCCCACGGACGTCCCCCGGAGGAAAGGAGCGTCGCCGCCGATGGCTGATCGGACACACGCAAATCCATGGTTCGGAGCGACCGTCGCCGGGTCGCCGCGCACCCGCTTCGACCGGATGCTCCGCTTCGCCGCCGCGATGGCGACGGCCTTCGTGCTCCTCGTCGGACGAGGCGTCGCGCCGGCCGAGGCTCAGGGCGGCTTCTTCGGCGGTTCCGACTCCGGCGACCGGCGCAACGCCGAACTGTCGCTGCGCATCAACCAGCTCGAGAACCAGATGCGCGGCCTCAACGGCCAGATCGAGCAGATGGCGCATCAGATCCACCAGTTGCAGGACGCGATGGGGCGGATGCAGAAAGACTACGAGTTCCGTCTGCAGGAACTCGAGAATGCCGCCGGCCGCGGCGCCAAGCCGCCGCAGAAGCGCTCCGAGGCGCCGCCGGAGGGAGGCGCCATGGCGACCGCCGGCCTCGCCACCCCCGAGGTCGCGGCGCGCTCCGCCGCGGCGCTGCCGACCGCGACGGCCCCGGCCGCCGCCCCGCGCGGCAATCCGCCGGCACCGCTCGGCCAGCTCTCCGCCACCGACCCGATCGGCAACCTGATCGGCGCCGCGCCGATGAACCTCGGCGCCCCCGGCACCGACGGCCGGGCCGCCACGGCACCACCCCCCGCCTCGGCTCCCATCCCCGGCGTCGATCCGCGCTGGTCCTCCGCCCAGCCGCCGGCCAACGCCCGCGACGAATACGACGCGGCCTACGGCTATGTTCTCAACGGCGAATACGAGCTGGCCGAGGTGAGCTTCAAGACCTTCATCTCCAACCATCCGACCGACAAACGCATCGGCAGCGCCCAGTTCTGGCTCGGCGAGAGCTACTACGTGCGCTCGAAGAACAAGGAGGCGGCCGACGCCTTCCTCAAGAGCTACACCCAGTTCCCCGACGGTCCCAAGGCGCCGGACAGCCTCCTGAAGCTCGGCCTCTCTCTCGCCGCCCTCGGCGAGAAGAAGGCCGCCTGCACCACCTACGACGAACTGATCGTCAAGTACCCCAAGGCCTCGAAGGCCCTGCGTGACCGCGCCCTGGCCGAGAAGACCCGTGCAAAATGCTGAGGACGCCCCCGTCTCGGACGCCGAGGCCGCGAAACTCTTCGCGCCGCTCCGAGATCGTGCCGGCTGCATCCTCGCCGTCTCCGGCGGACCCGACAGTTCCGCCCTCGCTCTGCTCTGGGCCCGTGCCCGCACCGCCGACCCGACGCTGCCGCCGGCCGTCGTCGTCACCGTCGATCATCGCCTGAGGCCGGAAGCGGCGTCCGAGGCGCGCGCCGTCGCCGCCCTCGCCACCCGCCTCGGCCTCGCCCACCGCACCGCCACCCGCAGCGGCGGCACCCTCGCCGCCAATCTCCAGGCCGAGGCACGTCGGGCACGCTACGATCTCCTCGTCGACATCGCCGAAGACCTCGGCTTCGACACGATCGTCACCGCCCATCACGCCGAGGATCAGGCCGAGACCTTCCTCGCCCGGCTGGCGCGCGGCTCCGGGGTCATCGGCCTCGCCGCCATGGCGCGGTTCCGGACGATCGACGGACTGCTGCTCGCCCGACCTTTCCTCGACCTGCCGCGCGCGCGCCTCGCCGCGACGCTCCGCGCCGCCGGCGAGGGCTGGATCGACGACCCCTCCAATCGCGACCCGCGCTTCGACCGTGTCCGTCTGCGCGCCGCCGCCCCTCTCCTCGCCGACCTCGGCCTGACCCGCGACCGCCTCGTCGCCACGGCCGAGGCGATGGCGGCGGAAGCCACCGAACTCGACCGGCGGTGCCGCGAACTGCTGAGCGGGCACGGACGCCTGCACCCCGGCGGCTGGATCTCGGTCTGCGCCCGTCAGTTCGCGCTGCGGGATCGCTCGACCCGCATCCGGCTGATCGGCCGCGCCATCCGCGCGGTCGGCGGCGCCGATCACGCGCCGCGACACACCGCCCTCGAGGATCTCGAGGCGGCCCTCACGGCGGGGGAAGCGAGGACGGCGACGGCGGCGCGCTCGCTCGGTCGATGCCGGATCGAAAGACGCGGTGGCCACATCTGGATCTCCCCCGAGATCGGCCGGGGCGAGGGACGACGCCTCGATCTGGCGCCCGGCGAGCGTGGACGCTGGTGCGGACGCAGAGTGTGGTTGGCGGCGGGGGCTCCGGCCGCGGCGACCATCGCTCCGCTCGGCCGCGCCGGCCGGCTGGGATTGCGCGATGCCGATCCGTTCCACCATCTCGACACCGGCTGGCCAACACCTGCCGCCGTCGTGGTCGAATCCGCCGCAGCGATCTTCGTCGCCGGAGAACTGGTGGCCGCCCCCGGACTGAGCTACGACGTCGCCGGAACGGTGCGATGGTCCAACCTCGTCCGATTCGCCCCGCTCGAGACGGCCTTCGCCGACACCGGGGTCGGGAGCGACGACGACGGGGTCCGGTAACGATTTCGTCAGAGTATCGGCCGCGCGGAGGCGCATCTCCTTGGCACGGGGCGGTGCGACACCTATCTTCGTCGGTATGTGACGTGGGTCGGCCGGAAAGCACGCGTGCGCTCCCGCCGAGATGGGAAACCCGATGAACGCCAATTTCCGGAACTTCGCCCTCTGGGTGATCATTGGTCTCTTGCTGATCGCGCTCTTCCAGCTCTTCCAGAACCCGGGAAGGAGCACGGCGACGAACGACGTGTCGTTCTCCCAGTTCCTCGACGACATCGAGGCCGGCAAGATCAAGCAGGTGGTGATCACAGACCAGCAGGTCCAGGGCGCCTACAAGTCCGGCGGCACCTTCCAGACCTACGCCCCCTCGGACGCCCGCTACATCGACCTCCTGCGCCAGAAGGAGGTGGCCATCGCCGCCCGGCCGGCCGGCGAGAGCTTCTCGCTCCTCGGCGCGCTGATCTCGTGGATGCCGATGCTCTTGATCATCGGCATCTGGCTCTTCGTCATGCGCCAGATGCAGGGCGGCGCCGGCGGCAAGG
Organism: Siculibacillus sp.; assembly: GCA_030247555.1. GTDB lineage: Bacteria > Pseudomonadota > Alphaproteobacteria > Rhizobiales > Ancalomicrobiaceae > CALBKH01. The sequence continues at coordinate 38,525 of JAOTSD010000013.1, forward strand.
CGATGGGCTTCGGCAAGTCCAAGGCCAAGCTCCTCACCGAGGCCCACGGCCGTGTCACCTTCGACGACGTCGCCGGCATCGACGAGGCCAAGGAGGACCTGCTGGAGATCGTCGAATTCCTGCGCGATCCGCAGAAGTTCCAGCGGCTCGGCGGCCGTATCCCGCGCGGCGTGCTGCTGGTCGGCCCTCCCGGCACCGGCAAGACCTTGACCGCGCGCGCCGTGGCGGGCGAGGCCAACGTGCCGTTCTTCACCATCTCGGGCTCCGACTTCGTCGAGATGTTCGTCGGCGTCGGCGCCTCCCGCGTCCGCGACATGTTCGAACAGGCGAAGAAGAACGCGCCCTGCATCATCTTCATCGACGAGATCGACGCGGTCGGCCGCCATCGCGGCGCCGGGCTGGGTGGCGGCAACGACGAGCGCGAGCAGACGCTGAACCAACTCCTCGTCGAGATGGACGGCTTCGAACAGAACGAAGGCATCATCATCATCGCGGCGACCAACCGGCCCGACGTGCTCGACCCGGCGCTGCTGCGCCCCGGCCGCTTCGATCGTCAGATCACCGTGCCCAATCCGGACGTCAACGGGCGCGAGAAGATCCTCAAGGTCCATGTCCGCAAGGTGCCGATCGCCCCCGACGTCGACCTGCGAATCCTCGCCCGCGGCACCCCCGGCTTTTCCGGCGCCGATCTGATGAACCTCGTCAACGAGGCGGCGCTGCTCGCCGCCCGGCGCAACAAGCGCCTCGTCACCATGGCCGAATTCGAGGACGCCAAGGACAAGGTGATGATGGGCGCGGAGCGCAAGTCGATGGCGATGAGCGAGGAAGAGAAGAAGCTCACCGCCTATCACGAGGCCGGTCACGCCATCGTCGGCCTGACGGTCCCCGCCGGCCTGCCGGTGCACAAGGCGACGATCATCCCGCGCGGCCGCGCCCTCGGCATGGTCAAGTTCCTGCCCGAAGGCGACCGCTATTCGATGAAGTACAAGGAGTACACCTCGCATCTCGCCGTCGCCATGGGCGGTCGCGTCGCCGAGGAGATCGTCTTCGGCAAGGAGAACATCACCTCCGGCGCCGTCGGCGACATCGACCAGGCGACCAAGATGGCCCGCGCCATGGTCACCCGCATGGGCTTCTCCGACGAACTCGGCCTCGTCGCCTATGGCGACAACCAGGACGAGGTCTTCCTCGGCATGTCGGTCGGCCGTCAGCAGAGCGTCTCGGAGGCCACCGCGCAGAAGATCGACCGGGAGGTTCGCCGCCTGATCGAAGAGGCCTACGACGAGGCCAAGCGCATCCTCACCGAACGCCACGACGACCACGTCATGCTCGCCGAAGCGCTGCTCGAATACGAGACGCTGTCCGGCGACGAGATCAAGGACCTGATCGCCGGCATCCCGCCGCGCCGCGACGGCGGCGGCGAAGCGGCCCAGCCGCCGCGCTCGTCCGCCGTCCCGCCGGCCGGCACCCGCCGCGCCCCCGACGGCGGCGAGCCGGAAGGCGGCCCGGTGCCCCAGCCGAGCTGACGGGCACATCGAGACCCACGACGACGAACGCCCGCGACGACCTCGCGGGCGTTCCGCTTTCGCCGCCCCCACCCGCCGGCGGGCGGTCGTGCCCTCCCGCGAACCGCCGTTCGCCGCATTCATCGGCCGTCCGCTCGTTTTCCGGCGACTATTCGGGCAAAGTCGCCCCGGTTCGACCGAAAACCCCTTGTCCGGCGACTGGACTCGCCCTTGCATGGGGGAACGGGCGCGCGGGCCCGTGTCGGGGCTCGCCGAACCCGATTTGCCTGGGGGGCGAAACCACATGTCCGAACCGATGTCCGCCGTCGACGAACGGCTGCCTCTGCCGCGCCTTTCCGCGCTCGGCCTTCAACACGTCCTGGTGATGTACGCCGGCGCGGTGGCGGTGCCACTGATCATCGGCCGCGCGCTCAAACTGCCGCCGGAACAGGTGGCGATGTTGATCAGCGCCGATCTCTTCGCCGGCGGTCTCGTCACCCTGCTCCAGGCCTGGGGTGCGCCGGGGGTGGGCATCCGCCTGCCGGTGATGATGGGCGTCACCTTCGCCGCGGTCGGACCGATGGTCGCCATCGGCACCAACCCCGAACTCGGCCTCCTCGCCATCTACGGATCGGTGATCGTCTCCGGCCTCTTCGGTGTGCTGATCGCACCTTTCGTGAGCAGGCTGCTGCCGCTCTTTCCGCCGGTGGTCACCGGCACGATCATCACCGTGATCGGCATCTCGCTGATGCGCGTCGGCGTCAACTGGGCGGCCGGCGGCGTCGGCAACCCGCAATACGGCTCGCCGCTCTATCTCGGCATGGCTCTGTTCGTGCTCATGGTGATCCTCGGCGTGACCCGATGGGGCCGCGGCTTCGTCGCCAACATCGCGGTGTTGATCGGCATCGTCGTCGGCTGCGTCGCCGCCGCCCTTCTCGGGCAGATGCACTTCGCCAAGGTGGCGGCGGCGCCGTGGTTCGGCATCATCATGCCCTTCCAGTTCGGTATGCCCGTCTTCGACATCGGTGCGATCATCACCATGTGCCTGGTGATGATCGTGGTGATGATCGAATCGACCGGCATGTTCCTGGCGCTCGGCGAGATGACCGGCGCCAAGGTCGATACCGACCGGCTGACCAAGGGCCTGCGGGCCGACGGCCTCGGCACCTTCATCGGCGGCGTCTTCAACACCTTTCCCTACACTTCGTTCTCGCAGAACGTCGGCCTCGTCGGCGTCACCGGGGTGCGCTCCCGTTGGGTGGCGGTCGCCGGCGGCGTCATCATGCTGGCTCTCGGCCTGATGCCCAAGCTCTCCGCCCTGGTCGAGGCGGTGCCGCAGTTCGTCCTCGGAGGCGCCGGGCTGTGCATGTTCGGCATGGTGGCGGCGACTGGCATCCGCATCCTCGCCGAGGTCGACTTCAAGGCGCAGCGCAACAACCTGCTGATCGTCGCCATCTCCATCGGCTTCGGCATGATCCCGCTGGTGGCGCCGAAGTTCTTCGAGCACATGCCGAAGGCGCTGGGACCGCTGCTCGAATCCGGCATCCTCCTCGCCTCGATCGTCGCGGTGATCCTCAACGCCTTCTTCAACGGCGTGAAGGGCGCCGAGGAGGCGCTGGCCGAGGCCACCGTCGCCGGTGAGGCGGCGGAACACGTCTGAGCGCCGCCGGGCCCGGAATTCGACCCGCCCGCGCCGACGCGGGCGGGTCGTCGATTCTGCGACTTCGCCTCGACGCCCCGCCGGTGCTATAGGGGTCGCCGAAGGTTGAGTGAGGCGGACCCGATGCGGCGATGCGCGGGTCGGCCGGATCGAAGGATCGAGACACGATGGCTCGGAAATTTTTCGGAACCGACGGTATTCGCGGGCGCGCCAACACTTGGCCGATCACCCCCGAGATCGCCATGAAGGTGGCGATGAGCGTCGGACTGTCGTTCCGCCAGGGCGGCCACCGGCACCGCGTCGTCATCGGCAAGGACACCCGCCTGTCCGGCTACATGATCGAGACGGCGATGGTCGCCGGCTTCACCGCGGTCGGCGTCGACGTCTTCATGACCGGACCGGTTCCCACCCCCGCGGTCGCCATGCTCACCCGCTCGCTGCGCTGCGACTTCGGCGTGATGATCTCCGCCTCGCACAACGCCTACCAGGACAATGGCATCAAGATCTTCGGACCCGACGGCTACAAACTCTCCGACGAGATCGAGATCGAGATCGAGCGCCTCCTCGGCGAGGACCTGTCGGGCCGCCTCGCGGCTTCCGCCGACCTCGGCCGCGCCAAGCGCATCGACGGCGTCGACGACCGCTACATCGAATTCGCCAAGCGCACCCTGCCGAAGAACATGTCGCTCGCCGGTCTGCGCGTCGTCGTCGACTGCGGCAACGGCGCCTCCTACCGCGTGGCGCCGCAGGCCTTGTGGGAACTCGGCGCCGAGGTGATCCGCATCGGCGTGGAGCCCGACGGTTTCAACATCAACCGCGACTGCGGCTCCACCTCCCCCGCCGCCCTCCAGGCCAAGGTGCACGAGGTGCGTGCCGACGTCGGCATCGCGCTCGACGGCGACGCCGACCGCGTCATCATCGTCGACGAGAAGGGCGCCATCGTCGACGGCGATCAACTGATGGCGGTCGTCGCCGAGAGCTTCGCCGCCGACGGTCTCCTGTCCCGGCCGGGCATCGTCGCCACGGTGATGTCCAATCTCGGCCTCGAGCGCCGCCTCTCCGGCCTCGGCATCGAACTCGTCCGCACCAAGGTCGGCGACCGCTACGTCGTCGAGGAGATGCGCTCCGGCGGCTACAACGTCGGCGGCGAGCAGTCGGGCCACATCGTGCTCTCCGATCACTCCACCACCGGCGACGGCCTCGTCGCGGCGCTGCAACTGCTCTCGGTGGTCAAGCGGTCGGAAAAGCCGGTCTCGGAGATCTGCCACCGCTTCGAACCGGTGCCGCAGATCCTGAAGAACGTCCGCCTGAAGCCCGGCAACGGCCGGCCGCTCGACGACGAGAAGGTCAAGGCGGCGATCGGAGCCGGCGAGAAGCGCCTCGGTCACGCCGGTCGGTTGGTGATCCGCGCCTCCGGCACCGAGCCGCTGATCCGCGTCATGGGCGAGGCCGACGACGCCGATCTCCTCGCTCTCGTGGTCGGCGACATCGTCGACGCCCTCGGCCGCGTCTCGGCCTGATCCCGACGCCTTCCTGCCCGCCCCGCTCACCCCGCCCGCCCGCCCCGCGCGGGCGGGCGGCGCCGGCGCGTGCCGCCGTCACGTCCGATCGCGCAAGAATTCGTTAAGGATATTTCTCGTGGTTAAAGAATACGGTTAAGCGGCCCTTAATGATTACCTGCGATGGTCTCCACGTTCCGGTCGGCACCCTCGGTCGATCGTCACGTTTCGAGTGGGAACATCGTCATGCGCCATTTCCGTTTCCTGCTTCTCGCCTGCACCGCGGTCACGTTTTCGGGGCCGGTCGGCGCCGCCGACATGTCCTGGGGCGGCGGCCCGGCAGTGATCTCCGATGGGGATTCGATGGAAGAAGAGATCGGCTCCGGCTGGTACCTGCGTGGCGACATCGGTTGGGCCCGCGGCACCGAACCGAAGATCTCCTACAGCCACGCCTCCACCGTGATCTCCGATCCCAAGGTTTCCGATCGCGGAACCTTCGGCGGCGGCTTCGGCTACAAGTTCGACATGTTCCGCGCCGACCTCACGGTCGACTCGATCGCCCGGCGGCGGATCTCCTGGACCCGCAGCGCCGGCTGCTATGATTTCGCCTGCGGCACCGGCATCATGAACCATGGCCGGCAGTCCTTCACCACCTTCCTCGCCAACGCCTATGTCGATCTCGGCAACTGGGCCGGCATCACGCCCTATGTCGGCGCCGGCATCGGCGTCGCCTACGGCGGGACGAGCATCGTCGGCTACACCTCGCCGACCGTGACCTCGACGCTGCCGTCGGCCACCTATACCAATCTCTCTTTCGCCACCCCGGCTTCCAACCGCTTCTCTCTGGCCGCCGCCGGCATGGCGGGTGCGAGCTACACCATCGGCAGCGGCCTGATGCTCGATCTCGGCTACCGCTTCCTGTGGGTCGACAACTCCCGATCCGGCACCACCAGCTATCGGTCGGTGACCGTCACCAACCCCGACGCTTCGGGCGCCGGTGGTGGAACGGTCGTCACCAATGCCCAGGGCAGTGGGCGGCTGCGCACCGAAGATAACGGCTTCCATCAGTTCCGGGTGGGCCTGCGCTACTTCGTGAACTGACGAGCTTCGAACGTCTCGGCGGCCACGAAGACATGGCGCCGTCGAGATGAGGGCCACCGCGGATCGCCCGGGACGAACATGGTTGATCCAAACGAAACGAAGCGACGGGGCCTTTACGGGAAATTAACCACGATCGTGCTCCCATCGCCACGAGCACACGACCAAACGGGATCGTTTCCACGATCCGACGAGCAGACGGGATTGGACCCATGACCAGGATCGCGACTCACCTCTTGGCCGGTATGGCCTTCCTCGGCCTCGCGGGGACCGCTCACGCGGCCGACGTCGGTGGTCCCTTCCGCGCCCCGAGCGTCATCCAGCCGATCGCCGAGGTCGGATCCTCCGGCGGCTGGTACCTGCGCGGCGACGTCGGCATCGGCATCAACGCGACGCCGAAATTCTCCTCGACCGGCACCGCCGGCATCGACGCCAACCCGACCGCCGCCTGGCTCGCCCGCGACATCGCCGACACGCCCTTCATCGGCGTCGGCGTCGGCTACCAGTTCACCGATTACCTGCGCGGCGACATCACGGCCGAGTATCGCTCCGCCACCCGCTACCGCGCCAACGCCAGCTACCCTCGCGGCGTCGGCGACATCGCCTATCCCTACTACGACGGCGACCTGCGCTCGACCGTCATCATGGCCAACGCCTATGCCGATCTCGGCAACTACAGCGGCCTGACGCCCTTCGTCGGCGTCGGTCTCGGCATGGCCTACAACAAGACCGGCGATACCTATCAGCACACCTCCTTCCCCGCCTTCGGCACCTTCGCCGACGGCGTGCTGCCGGGATCGAGCAAGTGGAACGTCGCCTGGGCGCTGCACACCGGCGTCACCTGGGACGTCAATTCCCGCCTGAAGCTGGAGATGGGCTACTCCTACAAGAACCTCGGCCAGGTCGGCACGCGCGAACTGCGCTGCAACGAGGCCGGCGGCGTGGTGACCAACTGCAATGAGTGGCTGAAGCTCAAGAACCTCGCCACCAACGACCTGCGCATCGGCATGCGCTGGCTGCTCAACCCGGTCGAACCCAGGCCGATGGCCTATCCGGCCCCGGTGGTGGCCAAGTACTGAGATCCCGATCCCGAGGGTACGATCGAGGGCGCGGAACGCGAGTTCCGCGCCCTCGGCGTTCGGAATCGGCCCCCGGCGGGTCACGGAGGCGGGTTTCGTCCGCCGACGAGCGACCAATTTTTCGCCCCGACCGCCACTTCGTCATTGATTCCCGCGCCGCTCGCCGCTACGAGCGACGGCGGGACACCCCTCCCCACCGAGGGGCGCCCATCTGAAAGGATGGTTCAATGACGACGAATACCCGCCCGGCCGTCAAGCCGGCCTGCCCGAACTTCTCCTCCGGCCCCTGCGCCAAGCGCCCCGGCTGGACCGTGGAAGCCCTGAAGGGCGCCCTCACCGGTCGCTCCCATCGCGCCAAGCCCGGCAAGGCCCGGCTCCAGCTCGCCATCGATCTGACCCGCGAAGTGCTCGGCGTCCCCGCCGACCACAAGATCGGCATCGTGCCGGCGTCCGACACCGGCGCGGTCGAGATGGCCCTGTGGTCGATGGCCGGCGCCCGCGGCATCGACATGCTCGCCTGGGAGTCATTCGGCGAGGGTTGGATCACCGACGTCCAGAAGCAGTTGAAGCTCCAAGACGTACGCGTCTTCACCTCCCCTTACGGCGAGCTGCCGGATCTCTCGGCGGTCGACACCAAGACCCGCGACGTCGTCTTCACCTGGAACGGTACCACCTCGGGCGTCCGCGTACCGAACGCCGACTGGATCGCGGCGGACCGTGAGGGCATCACCATCTGCGACGCCACCTCGGCGGCTTTCGCCATGGACCTCGACTGGTCGAAGCTCGACGTCGTCACCTTCTCTTGGCAGAAGGTGCTGGGCGGCGAGGCGGCGCACGGCATGCTCATCCTCTCCCCGCGCGCGGTGGAAAGGCTCGAGACCCACAAGCCGGCGTGGCCGCTGCCCAAGATCTTCCGCATGACCAAGGGCGGCAAGCTGATCGACGGCATCTTCGTCGGCGAGACGATCAACACGCCGTCGATGATCGCGGTCGAGGACTATGTCGACGCGCTCCAGTGGGCGAAGTCGGTCGGCTCTCTGAAGGGGCTCATCGCCCGCGCCGACGCGAACACCAAGGTCGTCGCAGACTGGGTGGCGGCGTCGAAGACCTTCGCCTTCCTGCCGAAGGTCGAAGCGACCCGCTCCAACACCTCGGTGTGCCTCTCCATCGTCGACGCCGACGTGGTGGCCAAGGGTCCGGAAGCGGTCGGCAAGGTCGCCAAGGCGATCGTCTCGCTGCTCGACAAGGAGGGCGTCGCCTACGACATCGGCGCCTATCGCGACGCCCCGGCGGGCCTGCGCATCTGGTGCGGCGCCACGGTCGAGGCGGCCGACGTCGAGGCGCTCACCGCGTGGCTCGACTGGGCCCTCGCCGAAGCCAAGGCCGCGGCCTGATCGCCGTTCCTCTCCCGGGGCGATCGTCGACGATCGCCCCGTCGCTCCCGACCCGACAAGTCCCGTGAGATGCCGCGCCGGCAGTCCGTTTCCGAGCGTGCATCTCGGCCACGAGGTGTTTCCATGGCTCCGCGCGTACTCATTTCCGACTCGATGTCCCCGGCCGCCGTCCAGATCTTCAAGGATCGCGGCGTCGCGGTCGACTACATGCCCTCCCTCGGCAAGGACAAGGAGAAGCTCGCCGAGGTGATCGGCGACTACGACGGCCTCGCCATCCGTTCGGCGACCAAGGTCACCGCCAAGCTGCTGGAGAAGGCGACCCGCCTCAAGGTGATCGGCCGTGCCGGCATCGGCGTCGACAACGTCGACATCCCCGCGGCCTCCGCCAAGGGCGTCATCGTCGAGAACACCCCCTTCGGCAACTCGATCACCACCGCCGAGCACGCCATCGCGCTGATGTTCGCGGTCGCCCGCGAGATCCCCGCCGCCGACGCCTCGACCCAGGCCGGCAAGTGGGAGAAGAACCGCTTCATGGGCGTCGAGATCACCGGCAAGACGCTCGGCATCATCGGCTGCGGCAACATCGGCGCCATCGTCGCCGAGCGCGGCATCGGCCTGAAGATGCGCGTCATCGCCTTCGATCCGTTCCTGTCGCCCGAGCGCGCCGCGACACTCGGCGTCGAGAAGGTCGAGCTCGACGACCTGCTGAAGCGGGCCGACTTCATCACCCTCCACACGCCGCTCACCGAGAAGACTCGCAACGTGCTCTCGGCCGAGAACCTGGCGAAGTGCAAGAAGGGCGTGCGCATCATCAACTGCGCCCGCGGCGGCCTCGTCGACGAGGTGGCGCTGCGCGCCGCGCTCGACTCGGGCCACGTCGCCGGCGCCGGCTTCGACGTCTTCGTCGAGGAGCCCGCGACCACCAACCCGCTCTTCGGCCACCCGAGCGTCGTCTGCACCCCCCACCTCGGCGCCTCGACCTCGGAAGCCCAGGAGAACGTCGCGCTACAGGTCGCCGAGCAGCTCTCCGACTACCTGCTCAAGGGCGCGGTGATCAACGCCCTCAACATGCCGTCGGTGACGGCCGAGGAGGCGCCCAAACTGACGCCCTTCATCCGCCTCGCCGAACTGCTCGGCTCCTTCGCCGGCCAGCTCACCGAGTCGGGCATCACCGGCTGCCGCATCGAGTACGAAGGCGAGGTCGCGACCATGAACACCCGCGCTCTCGGCGCGGCGGCCATGGCCGGCCTGCTCAAGCCGCAGCTCGACGCCGTCAACATGGTCTCGGCGCCGGTCATGGCCAAGGAGCGCGGCATCGCGGTGGAAGAGGTGCGCCGCGACGATCAAGGCACCTACGACAGCCTGATCCGCCTGACCATCCGCACCGACAAGCAGGAGCGCTCGCTCGCCGGCACCGTCTTCGCCGACGGCAAGCCGCGCCTGGTCGAGATCAAGGGCATCCAGATGGACGCCGAGTTCCAGCCCTCGATGCTCTACGTCACCAACAAGGACAAGCCGGGCTTCATCGGCCGCCTCGGCACCCTGCTCGGCACCCGCGGCGTCAACATCGCCACCTTCGCCCTCGGCCGCAAGGCGGCGGGCGAGGACGCGATCTGCCTGATCGCCGTCGACGGTCCGGTGACCGACGCGCTCCTCGCCGACGTCGCCGCCCTCGACGGCGTCGTCCAGGCTCGGCGTCTGGCCTTCTGATCGGCGGATTTCGCGAATGACGGAACGGCGGCGGGGGCGACCTCACCGCCGTTCCCGCATTCCGGGGGCTTCGAGACGGGGTGCGCCGGGGGAGGGTCGAACACTCCTCCGCGTCGTCATTGCCGGGCTCGCGACCCGGCAATGACGAAACGAGAGGTCGGAGAGCACCGCGATCGCCGCTCACCCGGCCCTTCGCTTGCGCTCCGGGCGTTCGCGGCTCGAAATCGTCCACCGGACGATTTCGTCGGCGGCGCTGCCGCCGGGACCATTCCTCACCCGGCCCTTCGCTTGCGCTCCGGGCGTTCGCGGCTCGAAATCGTCCACCGGACGATTTCGTCGGCGGCGCTGCCGCCGACCGCCGCTCACCCTTCCAGCTCTTCCTTGAGCATCTCCAGCGCCAGCCACTCGTCCTCGGCCTCCGAGAGCGCCCGCGCCTTCTCGTCGACCGCCTTCGACACCCGATCGAAACGCTTGGGGTCGCGGGCGTAGAGGTCCGGGTCGGCGAGCATCTCGTGCAACTCGCCGAGATCCTTCTGCAACGTCTCGATCTTCCCCGGCAGCGTCTCCAGCGCGTGCTTCTCCTTGAAGGAGAGCCGGCGCTTCTTCGGCTCGTCGCGAACCGGCGCCGCCGACTTCTCCGGCCGCGGACCGGCCTCGGGCTTCTCCACCTTGCGCGCCGCGACGCCGGCGCCGCGCTGGGCGATCATGTCGGAATAGCCGCCGGCATATTCCACCCAACGTCCCGCGCCCTCCGACATGACGACCGAAGAGCAGACCCGATCGAGGAAATCGCGATCGTGGCTGACCACCAGCACGGTGCCGGGATAGTCGCCGAGCATCTCCTCGAGCAGGTCGAGTGTCTCGAGGTCGAGGTCGTTGGTCGGCTCGTCGAGCACCATCAGGTTCGACGGCTTGGCGAGGGCGCGGGCCAGCATCAGGCGGCCGCGCTCGCCGCCCGACAGCACGCCGACCGGTGTGTTCACCTGCTCCGGCGGAAACAGGAAGTCCTTCATGTAGGAGACGACGTGGCGCATCTCGGTGCCGACGCGGACGTTGTCGCCGACGCCGCCGGTCAACGTCTCCTTCAGCGTCGCCGCCGGGTCGAGCGCCTCGCGCTTCTGGTCGAGCGTCACCATCTCGACGCCGTGGCCGATCTTCACGCTGCCGCCGTCGGGTGCGAGCGTTCCCGTCAACAGGCCGAGCAACGTCGATTTTCCGGCCCCGTTGGCGCCGACGACGCCGACCCGGTCGCCGCGGGCGATGCGGGTGGAGAAGTCGGTGACGATCGGCCGGTCCCAGGCTTTGCTCACGCCTTTCGCCTCGATGACCAGCTTGCCCGACTGGTCCGCCTCGGCGATGCCCATCTTCACTTCGCCCTGGACGCGGCGTTCGGTCTTGCGTCGCTCGCGCAGGGACCCGAGATCGGCGAGCCGGCGTTGGTTGCGCTTGCGCCGGGCGGTGACGCCGTAGCGCAGCCAATCCATCTCCATGGCGATCTTGCGATCGAGCTTGTGGCGCTCCTTCTCTTCGAGCTCGAGCAATTCGTCGCGCCAGGCCTCGAACGCGGTGAAGCCGCGCTCCATCCGGCGGGTGCGGCCGCGGTCGAGCCAGATGGTGGCGCGCGACAGGTTCTCGAGGAAGCGCCGGTCGTGCGAGATCAGCACCAGCGCCGACTTCATCGATTTCAGTTCCGCCTCCAGCCACTCGATCGCCGGCAGATCGAGATGGTTGGTCGGCTCGTCGAGGAGCAGCACGTCCGGTTCCGGCGCCAGCACCCGGGCGATGGCGGCGCGGCGGATCTCGCCGCCGGACAGCGTCTTCGGGTCCTCGTCGCCGTGGAGGCCGAGGTCCTCGAGCAGGCGTCGCGCCCGATGGGGATCGTCGCCCGGACCGAGACCGGCCTCGACGTAGGCGAGCGTCGTGGAGAAGCCGGAGAGGTCCGGTTCCTGCGGCAGATAGCGGATGGTGACGCCCGACTGCACCACGCGCTCGCCGCCGTCCGATTGCAGGATGTCGGCGGCGATCTTGAGCAGCGTCGACTTGCCCGAGCCGTTGCGGCCGACGAGGCAGAGGCGGTCGCCCTCGTGCACCATCAGTTCGGCGCCGTGGAGCAGCGGCGCACCGCCGAAGGTGAGGGTGACGTCGCGAAGGGTGAGGAACGGAGCGGCCATGGCGCTCCGATTAGCCGATCGCCCGACGAAAGGCCATGGGTGCGGCGGTCGATCCCGGTCACCGCTCGCGCAGGATGTCGAGGATCTGCCGGGCGAACCGCCGCGTCCAGACCTTGTTCGACATCGGATCGCTGCCGGCGCTCGGCGAGAAGGTGAACTCCCCGAAATGGACCCGGCCGTTCACGTGGTAGAGGTCGACCCTGACGAAATCGAATTCGGCCGCCAGACGACCGGCCGCGTCGATCATTTCGGGAAGAGCCGCCGGCGGCTCGAAATGCGCCGGGAACTTCAGCTTGGCGAACTCCGTTTCGATCACCGACAGGTCGTTCAGGTCCATCACCGCGCAACTGATGTCGCCGAATCGATCGAAGACCATCGACGAATAGAGCGGAATTCCCTTGACCACGTAGAATTTGTAGTCGGAGAGCTTGCCGTCGACGGAGATGTTCTCTTCGATGAGGATCTTCTTCTCGAGGCCACGGTACTGCGTCTCGCGCTTGTCGCGGAAGAAATCGACCTTCGATGCCGCGAAGAACTTCGCAACGTCCGCCGCGCTCGGGCTCTGATCGAGGAACAGGATGGGCCCCGACGAGTGGGTCGGCTTGGCGACGAGCCGCCGTCCGAGATGGCGCGCGAGGAACGCTTCGAAGTCACCGAGCGTCCGGCCGCGCTCGAGCCGGAACACGTCGATCGTCTCGGCGACGTGGACGCCCGGGAACGAACGGGCGTAGATCTTGGCGAACTGCTTGTCGGTGCAGACCTTCTCGATCATCCGGCGATCGTTGCGGATCATCCGCCAGAAGACGAAGTCGTTGAATTCGAACTCCGGCGACGATTCCCCGACGGGGAACCGCCCGTTGGCCCGATGGAACTTCGGCACCGCGAAGACGTAGTTGAACGGCATCCAGTTGGGGACCACGTCGCTGAGCGCGTCCCGGATCTTTCGTCGGATCGACCTGAAGCTCATCTGCTGCGCCCCCCCGTCCCATCCGGATACGAACCGGCAACATTGATCCGACGGGACCGCGCCGTTGGCAATCACGCACTTCGACCCGGTCGCCGGGCGGTCGCCGCTCGAGAGGAGGGTCGTGACGCCGACCACCCATGTCCACTCCACTCGACCCGACCACCCGGCTCCGATCCGGCGCGGAACTCGCCCGGGGTCCCCGGGGGCGGGCGACATCGGCGGTCGCGGTCGCACCTCTCGCCCCCCGCTCTCCGCCTCGACCGGGCCCGCGCTCCGCCACCTTACGAAAAATTCATGCGATGCCTCTTGTAAACGATATATCTTTTGCGACATGATCCATCATCGATATATCGTTCGTTTGATATGTCGAGACGACATGCGAAAGGATCGCTCATGAACCCCGAATTCGGCCCCCGCACCTCCGAGCCCTTCCCCGGCTCCGACGGCGCCGATCTTCACCCGCGCCGCTGCTGCGGCCGCGCTCCCTGGCCGGTCGCCGCGGCCGCCGTCGGTGGCGCCTTCTGGCTCTTCCCGCCGCTCGGCGTCGCCGGCCTCGCCTATCTGGCGATGCGCGGCCGCCACGGCCATCACCACGGTCGCGGGCCCGGCCGCGGCGAATGCGCCTCCCCCTGGGGGAACTTCGGCGACCGCGGCTTCGGCGGTCGCGGCTTCGGCGGTCGCGGACGCAGGGGCAGCGGCAACGTCGCCTTCGACGAAGCCCGCGCCGAGGCCTGGCGGCAGCTCGAGGAAGAGGCGCAGGCCTTCGACGACTTCCGTCGGCGTGAACGCACCGCCCGGGACCGCGAGGTCTACGACCGCTTCCGCGGCGAGCGCGCCGCTCCGATGAAGCCCGATGCCGGCGACGCCGGCCTCTGAGCGCCACGCGGCCCCCGTGCGAGCGCCGCCCCCGGTTCGCCTCGGCGAGCCGGGGGCATCGGCCGTTCCACCGCCACCATTTCCCCCCACGCCCCCGGCCGTGCTATCGATCGACCCGGGCGGCGCGGCCGATCCCAGGAGACGATTCGACCCCATGCGCTCGCGATTCTGCGGCCCCGGTGACGACGACGAGACGGAGGACGGTTTCGCCGGCCCCTTCGGCGGCTTCTTCGGCCGCCATCGCGGCGGACCCTTCGCCCGTCGTCGCGGTCGGCGTGTCTTCGATTCCGGCGCCCTGCGCCTCGTCGTCCTCGGCCTCATCGGCGAGGAGCCGCGCCACGGCTACGACCTGATCAAGGGACTGAAGGAGCGCTTCCAAGGCGCCTACGCGCCGAGCCCCGGCGCCATCTATCCGATGCTGCAACTGCTCGAGGAGGCCGGTCTCGTCACCTCCGAGGTGCACGGGCTGAAACGGCGCTACACCATCACCCGCGCCGGCCGCGCCTACCTCGAGGAGAGCCGCGAGGAACTGGACCGCATCCGTGCCCAGATCGACGAGGCCGCCGCCCCGATCGGCGAGGTGGCGATCGGCGAGGCGATCCGCGAATTCCGCGCCGCGCTCTACGCCCGCATGCGCCGCGGCACCCTCGGCGAGGATCAGGCGCGCCGCCTGCGCGCCATCCTCACCGAGGCGCGCGAGAAGATCGAGAAACTGTAAACCGATCGACGCGTCGTGACGCCCGGAGGCCCATCGCCGCCGGCGACGAACGCACTCGTCTCGTGTAGGAAGACTTCTCCTCTCTCTCCCGGTGCTCCCGATGCTGGCCCCGTTCTGGATCGTCTCGACCGTCGTCGCCGCCGGCGCCCAGTCGCTGAGGAACGCCCTGCAACGCGGGCTGACCACGACGCTGGGCACGCTCGGCGCCACCCACGTCCGCTTTCTCTTCGGCCTGCCGTTCTCGCTCCTCTTCCTCGCCGTCGCGGCCGCCGCGACCGGCGCGACGCCGGCGCCCGACGCCGCCTTCTGGGGCTGGGTCACTCTCGGCGGACTCGGCCAGATCGCCGCCACCGCGTGCATGCTGCACGCCATGCGCGATCGCTCCTTCCTCGTCACCATCGCGTTGACCAAGACCGAGCCGGTGCAGGTGGCGCTCTTCGGCATCGCGTTCCTGCGCGAGGTGCCCGGGCCGATGGTGGTGGCCGCGATCCTCGCTGCGACCGTCGGCGTCACCGTCATGTCCTGGCCGAAGCCGGGGACGAAAGGCGGCCTCGTCGAAGGCGAGGGCGGCCGCGCCGCGATGATCCGCGCCGCCGTCCTCGGCATCGCCGCCGGCGGCTTCTTCGGGCTGGCCGCGGTGTTCTTCAAGAAGGCGATCCTGACGGCCGGAACGGCGGACCACTTCGTCGCCGCCTCGACCGCGCTCGCCGCCTCGCTCGCCATCCAGTCACTGGCGTTGACCCTCTGGCTCGCCGTCACCGACGCCCGCGTTCTCGGCGAGATCTTCCGCGCCTGGCGGCCATCGGTCTCCGCCGGCTTCCTGGGCGCCTTCGCCTCGCAGTGCTGGTTCATCGCCTTCGCCATCGCTCCGGTGGCGGCGGTCAGGACGCTCGGGCTCGTCGAGATCTTCTTCGCGCAGGTGCTTTCGCGCTCCTTGATGAAGGAACGCCCGTCGATGCGCGAACTCCTCGGCATCGCGCTTCTGGTGATCGGCGTGGTGGCGGTGTTGCAGGCGTGAGGCCGCGGCGAGCGCCGGCGGACCGCGGTCAGAAGCCGCCGTCGGCGCTGTCGCCGCCACCACCACCGAAGCCGCCGTCGGCGCTGGACCCGCCTCCGCCGCCGAAGCCGCCGGAGGAGCCGCCGCCCCATGAACCGCCATCGTCGCCACCGCTCCACCAGCCGCCGCCGCCGAACGTGTCGCCGGAGCGCCGGTGCGGCGCCTGATAGCCGCCGAGGATCACCTTCCACAACTCGGGGCTCGAGATGATGCCGCCGATGATGCCGCCGATGACGTTGCCGAGCATCGACTCGTTGTTGAAGGTGACGCCGGGGCGGTCGTAACCCGACCGACGGAAGCGCTCCTGCGTGGCCTCGAGTTCGGCGCGCCGGCGGGAGACCTCGCGGATGGTCCCGCGCGTCTCGGCGACCTCACGCTCGGCCCTGCCGATCGAGCGTCCGTATTCCTCGATCCGCTGGACGATCTTCTCGTCCTCGGGCGTCGGCGTCTCGTAGGCCTGCGCCCACAGCGTCCGGATGTCGGTGGAGGCGAGGCTCGCCGCCACACCCTCCAGCGCCCGGGCGATCTCCGGATCGTCACCGCCGACCAACGCTCCGTGACCGGCGTCGAGGGCAGCGAGATCGGCCTGGACCGTGGCGATGCCGGCGTTGCCGGCGTCGATCTCGGCCTTCACCGCCGCGAACTCGGCTTCCAGCGCCCCGATGCCGTCGACCTCCAGCGCCGCACGCTCGATCGCGGTGCGCGTCGCCGCCACTTCGGCGACCGCTGCCGCCTTGCGGTCGGCGTGTTCGCGCAGGCGCAGCGGGATTTCGAGCAGCATGGCGTAGTTCGGCCGCGCCTCGATGAAACCGCAGACCTTCGCCACCTTGCGGTCGAAGAAGCGGACGAAGGACCCGGCCGAGTATTTCGAGGTGCCGAAGCCGTTCGCCCACAGATACATGAAGAGCGCGTCCGACTCGTAGGGCGCCCCCTTCTCGACACGGTCGCGCTCGGCCTGATCGGCCTTGGCGTCGGCCTTGCGCGCCACCTCCTCGGCCGCGGCGACCTTCTCGGCCGCCGCCAGCCACGCCGGATCCGAGGCGAGACGAGCCTCGGTCTTCGCCCGGAAAGCGTCCATCCGGCCGATGACGTCCTCGAGCCGCCCGGCGATGGCGTGACGATCGGCCTGGGCCTTCTGCAGCGATCTCGTCGCCGAGGCGCGGCGTTGGACGATCTCCTCGAGCGCGGCGCGCTTCTCCGCGAGCACCTTCAGCGCATGTCGCTCGGCTCGATCGAGCGTACCGCTCACCGTCGCCCCGGCGAGTGCGTCGAGGCGGACGCGGGCGAGCGCGCGATAGGCTTCGGCCTGCTCGAAGCGCAGGCGTTCGGCCTCCTGGGTGGCCGAGGCCAGCGTCGCGTCGAGACGGTTCTCGTCGTCGCGGATGCCGGCGATGGCGTTCTCGATCTGGAGGAGCGCGTCGCGTCCGGAAATCATGATGTCACCACTTGGTGATGGCGCCGGCCTGAACCGGCATGGCCCAACGGACGTCGATCTCGCCGCGGCGCTTCTCGCCGAGGCGCGTGTTCTGGATGACGTTGTCGTCCCGCTTGTCGGCGGCCACTTGATCGTAGGTCGACTTCGGCACGCGCTGACCCCACATCGTCACGTTGCTCGTCGTTTGGTCGGACTCGCTGGTGATCGTCCGCTCCAGTGCCCGCCCGCCGCTCCCCACGGCCTCGACGATCAGATAGTGGCGCGTGTCGGTCGCCCCGCCGCGTGGCGAGAAGAAGACACCGGACCGCAAGTCGTTCCGCGCCACGATCCGCACCTCGTAGGCTTCGCGCAGCGTCGCCGTCAGCCCGTCGAGATCGCCGATCGCCGCCTTGGCGCCGGTCGCGTCCTTGCGGGCGATCGCCGCCTCGCCGCGCCCGGCGATGTCGGTCGCCTTCGTCTTGGCGTCGGCCACCTTGGCCTCGTCGAGCGCCGTGCGCTTCGCCTTGGCGAGCGCGGCGGGAAGCGTCTCGGTGATCTCGATGCGCGAGGCCGTCGCCGCCCGCTCCGACGCTCCGACGACGAAATACTGATATGCACCGCCGAGGATGGCGACGGCCAGACCGGCGCTGCCGAAGATCAGGCTCCAGCGTCTGCGCTCCACCCACATCGTGGCCAACGTCCGGGCGAAGCTCGGCGGCGGCGGCTTGAAGGTGAAGCGGCTCTCCTCGAGCGCCTTCACCCCCTGCTCGACGATCGCGTCGGGCACCTCGATGCCCTGGCCGGCGTAGATCTGTTTCAGCCGCGCGACCAGCTCCGCCTTGCGGACGTCGTCGTCGATCTCCTTCAGCGCCAGATTCTCCTGATGTCGCAGGGTGTCGACGACATCCATGGCGAGCATGAGGTCGTCGAGTTTCTGCGGCGCCGGAGGCGGTGCGGAGGAGCCCGTGGCCGCGGAGAGCGAGGTCGTGGCGACGTCGGTCATGGAGAATGCGCCTCATGCCGGGCCCCGGCGACGCGGCGGTCGCCGGGAGAATCCGTCCGGTCTTCGGTCCGCCGTCGGGCGACGGCGGACGCACGAGCGACCGCGGGCCCATCGCCCGCGGTCGGTTGCGATCACTTCGGCGCCTCGAGGGTGTTGCCCTCGGCGATCAGGCGAGCGATGCGGCGCTTGCCGTCCTCGACCGCGTCGCGGATCTCGGCCGAGTTCTTGGTCGAGAGGTCGCGCATCTCGGCGATGATCTCGGTCGAGCGCTCCTGGAAGTTGACGACCGAGTCGACGAGCTTCTTGACCGCGTCGGCGCGGACGGTCGGGCCGTAGCCGGCGCGCACCGCCGCCTCCTGCACTTTGTCGCCGATCTCGGCCAGCGTCTCGAGGCTCTTCGATACGCCCTCCTTCATCGCGTTGAGAGTTTCGGTCGCCTCGTGCAGGCCGAACATGCCGGTGAACGACGCCTTGAGCGCGGTCAGCACCGAATCGTTGGTCGAGAAGAAGCTCACCGCCTGCTGGTAGACGCGCTCCTTGGCGTTGGTCGTCTGCATCAGACGCGCCATGATGACCTCGGACGTGTTGTAGCCGATGGTCAGGTTGTCGGAGAGGTCCTTGGCGATCTGGTAGCGCTTCTCTTCGTCCTGGGTGCGGCGGACGTGTTCGTCGCGCACCATCTCGAGACGCGCCTTCTCGGCCGGTTCGCCCTGGAAGGCGGCGACCGCCTTGCCGGCGGCGTCGAGCTCGACCTTGGCCGCATCCCACTTCGCCTCGGCGGTCTTCAGCACCTCGAGCGCCAGCACCTCGGCCTGCTTCAGCGCGCCGCGGAAGTCGCGGTAGCTCTCGAGGATCACGCCCTCGCGTTCGATCTGGTTCTTGGTCTCCTTGGAGACTTCGAGATAGGTGGCGCGGATGCTGTCGAAGCGGTCGGAGATGTCGCCGCGCGAGATCTTCATCCAGGCGTTGGTGGCGCGCTCGAAGATGTCGATCTTCCCGTCGGCGACCTGGTCGACCATCTTCTTGGCGTCGTCGCGGATCGAATCGAACCCGGCGGTGATCTGCTTGTAGCGCTCGCCGATCTCCATGCCGGCGATCTGGTTGCGCACCACCTCGTTGAACACCTCGACCTGGCCGAGGGTGCGGGTGATGACGACGATCTTGTCCGGTTCGAGGGCGGAGATCTTCTCGAGCAGCCCGACGATCGGCGCGTCCTGCGTCTTCGCCGGCGCGAGACCGAGGTCCCTCAGGGCGCCCATCGCCTTGTCGAGGTACTGCATCGGGGTCTTGATGATGACGTCGGACACGGGAAGCTCTCCCTGAAAGGTGGCGGGCGAGGGTCTCGCCCGAGGACGGAGGACGGGCGGCGGGCCGCCTTCGAAGATCGACGCCGGACCGAATGGTTCGGCCGACGCGTGATGTGGTGATCGTCCCTCCCTCCCGCCAGAGGGGAGACGCGAATGGTGTACGGCCTCGATGCGACGTTCCGCCGACGGACTTCCGTCGCGTCGCCTCACCTCGGGCGAGGGGAGAATGACACAACATCGTGACGGGTGGAACGGCACCCGGGCCGCCCTGCGCGTCGCATGTCCCCCCTGCGCCGGCGAGGTGGCGGGCCGGCGCGGTTCGGTTATCTTCAAACGATTCGAGAATGAAAGTCCCCTCGCGTGCCCACTCTCGTCGTCCTCGTCTTCGGCTACCTTCTCTCCCAGTTCTATCGCTCGTTCCTCGCGGTGATCGCCCCGGAACTGGCGACGGACGTCCATCTCGGACCGGCGGAACTCGGCATCGTCTCCGCCGCCTTCTTCGCCGCCTTCGCTCTGGTTCAATTGCCGATCGGCGCATCGCTCGACCGCTTCGGCGCGCGCCGGACGGTGGCGATCCCGATGCTCTCGGCGGTCGTCGGCGCGGCGGTCTTCGCGCTGGCCCGCGAGCCCTGGCATTCGGTCGCCGGCATGGCGTTGATCGGTTTCGGCTGTGCTCCGATCTACATGGGAGCTTTGTGGGTGATCGGCCGGACGACGACGCCGGCGCGCTTCGCCCTGTGGTCGTCGGCGATCGTCGGCGTCGGTTCGCTCGGCAACCTCGCCGCCGCCACGCCGCTCGCCGCCGCCGCGGCCGGCTTCGGCTGGCGGGCGACCATGCTCGGCATCGCCGCCGCGACGCTCCTCTCCGCCTTCTTCGTCTTCCTAGTGGTGAAAGAACCGCCGCCGGCGGACCATTCCGCCGCGGGCGGACCGAAGCCCGGCATCGCCGCCGTCCTGCGGATCCGCGAATTGTGGCCGCTCTATCCGATCGCCCTCGTCTCCTATCCGATCGTCGTGGCGATCCGCGGCCTGTGGGTCGGACCCTATTTTTCTCAGGTCCACGGCCTCGCGCCGGTCGATCGCGGCAACGCCGTCTCGGTCATGGTCTTCGCCATGATCGCCGGCGCCTTCGTCTACGGGCCGCTCGATCGCTGGTTCGGCACCCGCAAATGGGTGGTGACGGGCGGCACGGTGATCACCATCGCCGGCCTCGCCGCACTCGCCTTCGCCCCGGCCATGCCGGTCGTGCCGGCGAGCCTGATGTTCGGGGTGATCGGCGGCTTCGGCCTGACCTACGGCGTGCTGATGGCCCATTCCCGCGCCTTCCTGCCGACGCCGGTGCTCGGCCGCGGCCTGACGCTGATGAACATGTTCATCATCGGCGGGGCGGCGATCCTGCAGCCGCTGTCCGGCGCCTTCATGGAGGCGATGGCGAACGCCGGCGCCAGCCCGGCCGCCGCGCACGGCGCCCTCTACGGCGCCTTCGCCGTCGCACTCACCGCGACGCTCGCCGTCTATCTCCTGTCGCGCGACGCCGTGCCCGCCCGCTGACCGGGCACTTCCAACGTATTCGTACATGCGAATACGTGGATGATTTCTCGAAGAACCCGCGCCGCCACGGCGGGAGCTCACCGAGAGCGGATTTCGTCACCGTCGACGGCGGCGAATTCGCCGGCATTCTTCGTTGCACGGCATGACGCGGAAAGTTTTCCACGTCCCCTCGGCAATTCGCAATCGCCGACGGCGCGCGATCGGCCGCCGTCTCCTAGAAATCCGTCGAGACGGGCGAGGCCCGTCGCGTCGGACCTTCGAGGAGACCGCCATGCAGATCGTCACCGCCAATCGCCTCGTCGACGGCCGCGTCGTCTTCCGCACCGCGGCCGGCCACTGGAGCGAGACCCTCGCCGCCGCCCTCCTCCTCGACGCCGCCGACGTGAGCGCGGCACTCGCGGCGAGCGCCGCAGACGTCGCCGCCCGGCGCATCGTCGCGCCCTATGCGGTCGAGGTGACCCTCACCTCCTCCGGCCCGGTGCCGAAGACCGTGCGCGAGCGGATCCGCGCCGGCGGCCCGACCTCGGGCAGCGAGACCCTCGCCCCGACGCGCCCCGCCCGCGCCGCCTGAGCCGAACGCCGCCGAAGGACGAACCCATGTACGTCTACGACGATTTCGACCGCCGCTTCGTCGCCGCCCGGGTCGAACAGTTCCGCGATCAGGTCGCCCGCCGCCTCTCCGGCGAACTGACGGAGGAGCAGTTCCGGCCGCTCCGCCTGATGAACGGCGTCTACCTGCAACTCCACTCCTACATGCTGCGCGTCGCCATCCCCTACGGCACGCTGTCGAGCACGCAGTTGCGCCGCCTCGCCCGCATCGCCCGCACCCACGATCGGGGCTACGGCCACTTCACCACCCGTCAGAACATCCAGTTCAACTGGCCGTCGCTGGAGAAGATCCCGGGCATCCTCGCCGAACTCGCCGAGGTCGAGATGCACGCCATCCAGACCTCGGGCAACTGCATCCGTTCGATCACCTCCGACCACTTCGCCGGCGCGAGCGCCGACGAGGTCGTCGATCCGCGACCCTATGCCGAGATCCTGCGCCAGTGGTCGTCGGTCCACCCGGAGTTCGGCTTCCTGCCGCGCAAGTTCAAGATCGCGATCACCGGCGCGGTTCAGGATCGCGCCGCCATCCGCGTCCACGACGTCGGCCTGCGCGTGGTGCGCCGCGACGACGGCGAGATCGGCTTCACCGTCTTCGTCGGCGGCGGTCTCGGCCGCTCGCCCTTCCTCGCCTGGGAACTGCGCAACTTCCTGCCGGAGAAGGACCTGCTCGCCTATGTCGAAGCGATCCTGCGCGTCTACAATCTCTATGGACGACGCGACAACAAGTACAAGGCGCGCATCAAGATCCTGATGCACGAGGCCGGCTTCGAGACGGTGCGCGACGAGGTCGAGGCCGAGTTCGCCCGCATCCGCGGTCGTGCCCTCGAACTTCCCGCCGCCGATGTCGCCCGCATCGCCCGCCGCTTCGCCCTGCCCGCCCTCGCCGGCCGCCCGGCGGTGAGCGTCGTCGAGGCCGCCGCCGCCGCGGCCGATCCCGCCTTCGCCCGCTTCGTCGCCACCAACGTCACCCCGCACAAGGTCACCGGCCACGCCTCGCTCACCATCTCGCTGAAGCCGGTCGGCGGCGTCCCCGGCGACGCCACCGCCGACCAGATGGACCTCGTCGCCGATCTCGCCGAGCGCCACGCCTTCGGCGAGATCCGCGTCGGCCATCGCCAGAACCTGATCCTGCCGCACGTCGCTCGCGACGACCTGCCGGCGATCCACGCCGCGCTCGCCGCCGCCGGCCTCGCCACCGCCAACGCCGGGCTCGCCGGCGACACCATCACCTGCCCGGGGCTCGATTTCTGCGCGCTCGCCAACGCCCGCTCGATCCCGGTCGCCAAGAAGATCTCGCACCGCTTCGCCGATCCGGCGCGCGCCGACGAGATCGGGCCGATCGACATCAAGATCTCCGGCTGCATCAACGCCTGCGGCCATCATCACGTCGGCGCCATCGGCATCCTCGGCGTCGATCGCAAGGGCGAGGAGTTCTACCAGATCACCGTCGGCGGCAGCGCCGGCGACGACGCCCGGCTCGGCGACATCGCCGGGCCCGGCTTCCGGCCGCATCGGGTGACCGACGCCGTCGAGACGGTGATCGACACCTGGCTCGACCACCGCGTCGCACCGTCGGAGAGCTTCGTCGACACCTACCGCCGGGTCGGTCTCGCGCCGTTCCGCGAAGCCCTCGCCGCCCTCGCCCGCTGAAACCCACGCCGCCGCCCTCGGGGCGGCGGCGCCCGAGACATCGTCCGCTCCGGTCCGACGACCGGCGCCTCGGAGGAGAACCGGCCATGAGCCGTCACGTGGACGTCTTCGCCAAGGGCCGCTTCGTGGCCGATCGCTGGAACCTCGTCGCCGACGGCGACCCGCTGCCGGAGGGACCGGTGCTGATCTCGTTCGCTCGGTGGAAGGCGTCGGCGGCGGATTTCCTCGAAAAAAACCGACCGGTCGGTCTTGTACTGGAACCGTCGGATCCGCTCGACGACGTCGTCGCCGACCTGCCGCGCCTCGCCGCGATCGCCATCCGCTTCCCCGTGTTCGCCGACGGCCGCGGCTATTCGCTGGCCCGCCTGCTGCGCGATCGTCACGGCTACACCGGCGAGCTGCGGGCGATCGGCGACATCCTGATCGATCAGGTGGCGCACTTCTTCCGCGTCGGATTCGACACGCTGGCGATCGACCACGCTCCGACTCGCGCCCGCCTCCTCGCCGGTGCGCCCGTCTGCCTGCCGCTCCACTACCAGCCGGCGCTCGAACCGGTGACCGCCCCGGTGCCCGGTCGCTCCTGGCTCAGGGTGCCCTACCGTGACGCCTGGTGTGGAGTGTGAGCGGCTTGCGATGCCGTCGCTCGTGTCGGACCCGAAGTCGGGTCGCGGCGACACGATTCGGCGCGGGCCTCCGACGAGACCCACGCCGGACGTCGTTTCGGACGGAGATCGCCGCCGGGGCGAGCCCCGGGGAAGCGGATGGCGATCCCACGCCGCGGCGCCCGCCACGCCCTCGTCGATGCGAAGTGGGTGGAGAACCGGCCGCCGCCGACCGCCGCGGAGATGGACCGGCTCGACAGGCTCTTCGGGGTCGAGGAGACTTCGCCTCCGGCCCGCCGGATTCCGACCGCGCCGACGTCGACGGGGCCCGAGATCCGGCCGGCATCGGGCGACGCGATCGCATGAGCCGGCGGTCGTGGCGGCGCCCCGAGCCCAGGTGAGGAAGACCGAACCGATGACCGCCGCCTCTCGCCAACCCTACACCATCATCTCCCGCGAGACCGTGTGGGCCGGGTTCTGCCGGGTCGAACGCGTGGTCTTCGATCGGGCGACGGCGTCCGGCGGCATCCATCGCCACACCTTCGAGATCGAGAGCCACGGCCGCGCCGCCGCCGTCCTGCCCTATGATCCCGTCCGTCGCGAGGCGGTGCTGGTGCGTCAGTTGCGCCTGCCCCAGGCCCTCGACGGCGAGGATCCGATGAGCCTCGAGATCATCGCCGGCCTGATCGACGGCGACGGCGAAGGGCCGGAGGCCACCATCCGGCGCGAGGCGCACGAGGAGGCGGGGTTGGAACTCGGCGCCGTCGAGCTGATCGCCGCGACCCGACCCTCGCCCGGGCTCGGGGCGGAAAAAGTGTGGATCTATCTGGCGGAAGTCGACCTCGCCACCGCCCGCGTCGGCGACGGCGGCGGCCTCGCCCACGAGGGCGAGGAGATCGAGGTGGTGGTGCTGCCGCTCGCCGAACTGGCCGTGCTCGTCGACGAGGGCGAGCGCCTCGACATGAAGACGCTGCTCGCGGCGCAGACGCTCAGGGTGCAGCGGCCGGAGCTGTTCGGCGCGTAGGCCCGGTGGAATTCGCGGTGCGCAGTGCTCCGGTGGCGGCCGGAGTCGTTCGGCGCGTGGGACGCCGATCGATCCGCCGAACTTCGGGCGGAACGCCTTCTCTCTTCTCTTCGTCATCGCCGGGCTCGACCCGATAACCCGGCGGACTTTCCGCGCTCGACGCGCCTCCCTTGGATCGCCGGGTCGAGCCCGGCGATCCAAGGGAGGCCGGGGCGAGGATCTCCGATGTCGGGGGGATGCGCGGGCGGTGGCGCGGCGGTGGCGGATTTCGGCGGGGGTGCGGGGTGGTCGCGTGCGGCGCCCTTCTCGGGCTCGGACAGCGAAATTCGCCGCGCTCTTTCCACCCACGAGGCGGCGGGGGGGCTTTCCACATCCCCCCTTGCACTTCCCCACCCTCTTCATGATATGAACCCCTCGGGAGGTCGGCGGTGGACGTTGTCACTCGCCGACCGGGTCAGGTCCGGAAGGAAGCAGCCCAGACGAGTCGGACGCGGGTCGCGCGTCGGCCTCCTTTTCGATCCCTTCGGATCGCCCCCGGACATCGACGAGGCGACATCCCGCATGGACGGTCTCTTCCCGCCCGATGCCTCCGCCTCCGCTTCGAGCGGTGTCTACCGGGTGCTCGCCCGCAAATACCGGCCGCAGAGCTTCGACGACCTGATCGGCCAGGAGCCGATGGTCCGCACGTTGTCGAACGCCTTCTCGATCGGTCGCATCGCGCAAGGGTACATGCTCACCGGCGTCCGGGGGGTGGGCAAGACGACGACGGCGCGCATCCTCGCCCGGGCGCTGAACTACGAGATCCCCGGGGAGATCGACCGCCCGACCATCGCCATGGCCCGCGAGGGCGTCCACTGCCGCGCCATCATGGAAGGCCGTCACGTCGACGTCATCGAGATGGACGCGGCCTCGCACACCTCGATCAACGACATCCGCGAGATCACCGAGGCCTCGCGCTACAAGCCGGTGACGGCGCGCACCAAGGTCTACATCATCGACGAAGTGCACATGCTGTCGACGGCGGCTTTCAACGGCCTGCTGAAGACGCTCGAGGAACCGCCGGAGCACGTGAAGTTCATCTTCGCCACCACCGAGATCCGCAAGGTCCCGGTGACGATCCTGTCGCGCTGCCAGCGCTTCGATCTGCGCCGCATCGACACCGACGTGCTGATCCGCCACCTCTCCCGCGTCGCCGAGGCCGAGAAGGTCGAGATCGACGAGGAGGCGTTGAGGCTAATCGCCCGCGCCGCCGAGGGCTCGGTGCGCGACAGCCTGTCGCTGATGGATCAGGCGATCGCCCACGGCGAAGGCCGCATCGAAGTGCACGAGGTGCGCGAGATGCTCGGCCTCGCCGACCGCGCCCGGGTCATCGACCTCTTCGAGCAGGTGATGAAGGGCGACGCCGCCGCCGCGCTCGCCGAGATCCGTGCCCAGTACGACGTCGGCGCCGACCCGGTGGTGGTGATCGCCGACCTCGCCGATTTCGTTCATTTCGTCACCCGGGTGAAGCTGGTGCCGGCCGCCGCCGACGACGCCGCCGCCACCGAGGACGAACGTCGCCGCGGCCGCGTCTACGCCGAGACCCTGTCGCTGCGGGTTCTCTCCCGCGCCTGGCAGATGCTGCTCAAGGGCTACGACGAGGTGAAGGCTGCGCCCAAGGCGCTGGCCGCCGCCGAGATGCTGCTCGTCCGCCTCGCCCATGCGGCCGACCTGCCGACCCCCGACGAGGCGTTGCGGATGCTGCGCGAGAACGCCGCCGCCTCGCCGTCCCCCGCCTCCCCCCCTCCGCGCGGACCGGCCGGCGGCACCCCGGCGAGCTTCGGCGGGTCGAGGGCGGCGATGCGGCTCGGCGCCTTGTCGTTGAGATGGTCGCGCATG
>JAOTSD010000014.1 GCA_030247555.1 Siculibacillus sp.
GGTCGCGCACGTCGATGGCGTCGCCCTTCTCGTCGATACCGGTGACGTATCGCATCCAGGCGGCGACTCCGAGGGCGAGGCGGTCGATCGGCGCGCCGATCCTCAGGCGATCACGGATGGTGCCGAGCAGGCGCTGCGGCAGCTTCTGCGAGCCGTCCATGGCGATCTGCCAGGTGCGGTGCTTCAGCGCCGGGTTGCGGAAGCGGGCGAGGAGATCGGCGCGATAGGCGGAGAGATCGACCGCGAGCGCCGGCAGCGTCGGGGCGCTCTCCTTCGCCATCAGGTCGGCGACGAGGCGGGCGAGCGCCGGTTCGCCCATCGCCGCGGCGACGGTCTCGTGACCCATCAGATAGCCGAGATAGGCGAGGGTCGAGTGCGAGCCGTTGAGCATCCTGAGCTTCATCAGCTCGTAGGGGGCGACGTCCTTCACGAATTCGGCGCCCGTCTTCTCCCAGGCGGGGCGGCCGAGGGAGAAGTCGTCCTCGACCACCCATTGGGAGAAGGGCTCGGTCATGATCGGCCAGGCGTCCTCGAGGCCGAGAGCGGCGGAGACGGCGGCACGATCGGCGTCGGTGGTCGCCGGCACGATGCGGTCGACCATGGTGGAGGGGAAGCGCACTTCACCGGCGACCCATGCGCCGAAATCGCGATCGACCAGTTCGGCGAAGCGGACGACGAGGCCGCGGAGCGTGTGGCCGTTGGAGGGGAGGTTGTCGCAGGCGAGCACGGTGAAGGGCGGCAGGCCGGCGGCGCGGCGGGCCTTCAGGCCGGAAGCGATGACGCCGAGCGTCGTCTTCGGCCGGTCGAGATCGGCGAGATCGTGACGGATGTCGGGATCGTCCTCGCGCAGGCGTCCGGTCGACGGATCGTGGCTGTAGCCCTTCTCGGTGACCGTGGTGGAGACGATGCGCACCCGCGGGTCGGCGAGGACGCGCGGCACCCGCGTCGGGTCCTCGGGAGCGACCACGACCCCGGTCGAGGATCCGACGACACGCCGCCGCGCGCCCGAGCCGTCGACGGCGGAGACGGTGTAGAGCCAGTCCTGGGCGGCGAGCGCGTCGCGGGTATCGGTCGAGCGCAGCGAGACGCCGAGAATGCCCCAGGAGGGATCCTCGGCCAGCACCGCGTCCGTATGGACCGCCTGATGGGCGCGGTGGAAGGCGCCGATGCCGAGGTGGACGATGCCGGTGGCGAGGCTCCGGTGATCATGGGCGGGGCGCTCCACCGAGGCGGGGAGGCGGTCGAGGGTGGTCAGGCTCAATCTGTCCATGTCGTTTCCCGATGGTCGACGTCTCCGGCGCGAAAAGGCGCCGGAGACGGCCGTCACAGACGATAGGCGGCGGTGGCGAGATCGTGAGCCAGTTCGCGGGCCAGGTCGTGGGCCTCACCCTCCTCCAGCCGATGGGTGACGACGAGTTCGGCGAGGAAGCCGCAATCGATGCGGCGCGACACGTCGTGGCGGGCCGGGATCGAGGGGAAGGCGCGGGTGTCGTCGTTGAAGCCGACGGTGTTGTAGAAGCCGGCCGTCTCGGTCACCTGCTCGCGATAGCGGCGCATGCCCTCCGGACTGTCGTGGAACCACCAGGCCGGCCCGAGCTTGAGCAGCGGGTAGTGGCCGGCGAGCGGCGCCAGTTCGCGCGAATAGGCCGTTTCGTCGAGGGTGAAGAGGATCACCGACAGGCCCCGCTCGTTGCCGAAGCGGTCGAGCAGCGGCTTCAGCGCCCGCACGTAGTCGGTGCGGGTCGGGATGTCGCCGCCCTTGTCGGGTCCGAAGGCCTCGAAGACGCCGGCGTTGTGGTTGCGGAAGGCGCCGGGGTGGATCTGCACCACGAGCCCGTCGTCGAGGCTCATGCGCACCATCTCGGTCAACATCTGGGCGCGGAAGAGTTCGGCCTCCGCCGCGGTCGCCTCACCGCGCCGCACCTTCGCCCACAGCGCCTCGGCTTCGGGCTTCGGCAGGTCGGCGGTGGCGGCGGTGGGGTGGCCGTGATCGGTGGAGGTGGCGCCCATCGACTTGAAGAAGGCGCGGCGGCGGCGATGCGCCTCGAGGTAGCCGTCGAAGGTGCCGATGTCGACGTCGGCGATCGCGGCGAAGGCGGCGAGAGCGTCGAGGAAGCCGCGAGCCTCCGGATCGACCACCGGGTCGGGCCGATAGGCGGTGATCACCCTGCCCTTCCAGCCGGAGGCGCGTATCGCCGCGTGATGACGCAGGTCGTCGAGCGGGCTCTCGGTGGTGGCGATGACCTCGATGTTCATCCGCTCGAAGAGAGCCCGCGGCCGGAACTCCGGCTGCTTCAGGCGGTCGTCGATCAGGTCGTAGAGGCGGTCGGCATTGACCGCGCTCGGCGCCTCGGTGATGCCGAAGAGGGTCTCGAAGGCGTGGGTGAGCCACATTCGCGAAGGGGTGCCGCGGAACAGCTTCCAGTTCTCGCAGAAGATCCGCCAGATCTTGCGCCCGTCGGTCTCGACCGCGCCACCGTCGCGCCGCGGCACGCCGAGGTCCTCGAGCCGATTGCCCTGGCTCATCAGCATGCGGAAGACGTAGTGGTCGGGCACGACGAAGAGCGTCGCCGGGTCGGCGAAGGGCTCGTTCAGCGCGAACCAGCGCGGATCGGTGTGGCCGTGCGGCGAGACGATCGGCAGATCGCGCACATTCTGGTAGAGGCTGCGGGCGATCGCGCGCGTCGCGGGATCGACCGGGAAGAGGCGATCGGGATGCATCATGTCGGAAGCGTCTTTCCTTCAGCGGAGCGTTCCGGCGAGCGCCGCCCGCTCCGGCACGACTCCGATCGGATTGAAGACTAGTATGGAAGTTCCTGCTTATCAAGCGGAAACTCGTATGGTAGGGTGCGACTCATGGATCTCCTCCCGCTTCCCGAGATGGCCTCTTCCGCCGAACCGATCGCCCGCCGTCTGGTGGACTGGCTGCGCCACGCCATCGTGACGATGCGGATCCGACCCGGCGAGAAGCTGTCGGAGCAGGATCTGGCGCGCCGCTTCGGCGTCTCCCGCCAGCCGGTCCGGGAGGCCTTCATCAAGCTCGCCGAATCGGGACTCGTGCGGGTATTGCCGCAGCGCGGCACCCTGGTGGTCAAGATCTCGCTCGAGGCGGTCGAGGACGCCCGCTTCATCCGCGAGGCGATCGAATGCGCGGTGGCCGCGGAAGCGGCGCGCCGGGCCGACCAGCGGGCGCTGGCGGCGGTGCGCGCCTGCCTCGACGACGCGGCGGCGGCACTGGCGGCGGGGGATTCCGATCACTTCTTCTCGCTCGACGAGGAGTTCCACCAACGCCTCGCGGCGGCGGCGGGGCGCCCCAATTCCTGGCGGGTGGTCGAGGAGCAGAAGGCGCAGATGGACCGGGTGCGCTACCTCGACATGAGCGACTCGATCCCGATGAAGACGGTGATGGCCCAGCACCTCGCCATCATCGCGGCGGTGGAGAGCGGTGATGCGCGGGCGGCGGAGACCGCCATGCGCGTCCATCTCACCGAGATCCTGGTGTCGCTGCCGAAACTCGCGGCGCGCTGGCCCGACCTGTTCGAACCGCTCGGCTTCGACGGCGGCGCCCGCGGTTCGGCCGGCATGCGCGCGGCGGGCGGCTGAACCTCGCCTCGGCGCCGATCTCCGGCGATCCGGCCCGACATCCGCGGCCCCATCCGCCCTCCGACCCCGATCGGGCGAACGGCGGCGATGCGCGATCCGAGTGTCGATCCTTCTGGACAGACGGCGCGGCGGGTGTACGTTTCCGGACGATCTGTTCGCCATACGGACGAGAGTCATGCCCGCCCGCATCGAAACCGTCGCCTCCTTCGCCAAGGGGCTCGACGTCATACGCTCCTTCGGCGTCGAAGCGCGCCGCCAGACCATCACCGAGGTCGCCGCCCGAACCGGCATGACGCGAGCCGGCGCCCGGCGCTTCCTGCACACGCTGGTGGAGGAGGGGTACGCCCGCTCCGATGGCAAGCACTTCGAACTGACGGCGCGGGTACTCGAGCTCGGCAACGCCTACATCTCCGGCATGACCGAACTCGAGACGGTGCGCGACATCCTGCAGGACCTGACGCGCGAACTGGGCGAATCCGCCTCCGCCGCCACGCTCGACGGACCGGACATCATCTACGTCGCCCGTTCTCCGGCCCGCCACAGGCTGATGACCATCGGGCTCGCCGTCGGCACGCGGCTGCCGGCTCACGCCACCTCGATGGGACAGGCGCTGCTGGCGCAACTCGGCCAGAACGAATTCGATCGCTTCATGAAGGAATCGAAACTCGAGAAGCTGACCGAGAAGACGCTGACCACCCGCGAGACGATCCGCGCCCGCCTCGCCGAGATCCGCGAGCGGGGCTATGCGGTGGTCTCCGAGGAACTCGAGATCGGGGTCCGGTCGATCGCGGTGGCGATCCCCGGGCGGCCGGCCAACGCCCGGCTCGCCATCAACATGTCGGCGCAGGCCGGGCGCATCTCCACCGAGGAGATGGTGGCGACCTTCCTTCCTCACCTGAAGCGCGCAGCGGCGCAGATCGCCATGGGTGCGACTCGCTGAGATCGACGGCCGTGACGGTCACACCCGTTCGAGCACCACGGCGATGCCCTGACCGACGCCGATGCACATGGTGGAGAGCGAGAAGCGTCCGCCGACCAGCCCGAGTTCGATCGCCGCCGTGCCGGTGATGCGGGTGCCCGACATGCCGAGCGGATGGCCGAGGGCGATGGCGCCGCCGTTGCGGTTGACGCGCGGGTCGTCGTCGGCGACGCCGAGTTCGCGCAACGTGGCCAGACCCTGAGAGGCGAAGGCCTCGTTGAGCTCGATCACCGCGAGGTCGTCGACGCCGAGTCCCAGCCGGGCGAGGAGCTTCTTCGACGCCGGGGCGGGTCCGATCCCCATGATGCGCGGCGGCACACCGGCCGCCGCACCCCCGACGACGCGGGCGAAGGGGGTGAGGCCGTATCGCCTCACCGACGCCTCGGAAGCGACGATCAGCGCAGCCGCACCGTCGTTGACGCCCGAGGCGTTGCCGGCGGTGACGCTGCCGCCCTTGCGGAACGGTGTCGGCAGACCGGCCAGCGTCTCCAGCGTGGTGGCGCGCGGGTGCTCGTCGCGATCGACGACGATCGGGTCACCCTTGCGGCGCGGGACGACGACCGGCACGATCTCGCGAGCGAAGCGGCCGGCGGCCTGTGCGGCGGCCGCCTTCTCCTGCGATCGCAGGGCGAAGAGGTCCTGATCGGCGCGGGTGACGGCGAAGTCCGCGGCGACGTTCTCGGCGGTCTCCGGCATGGAATCGATGCCGTGCTCGGCCTTCATCAGCGGATTGACGAAGCGCCAACCGATGGTGGTGTCGTGGATCTCGGCGTGGCGCGAGAAGGCGCTCTCGGCTTTGGGTAGGACGAAGGGCGCCCGCGACATGCTCTCGACGCCGCCGGCGATCATCAGTTCGGCCTCGCCGGCACGGATGGCGCGGGCCGCCATGATCACGGCGTCCATCCCCGATCCGCAGAGGCGATTGACGGTGGTGCCGGGAACGTCGACCGGCAGGCCGGCGAGCAGAGCGCACATGCGTGCGACGTTGCGGTTGTCCTCGCCCGCCTGGTTGGCGCAGCCGTAGATCACGTCGTCGACGGCGGCGAAATCGAGATTCGGGTTGCGCGCGACCAGCGCCTTCAGCGGCACCGCGCCGAGATCGTCGGCACGCACGGCGGAGAGCGCCCCGCCGAAACGGCCGATGGGGGTGCGGACGTAGTCGCAGATGTAGGTTTCGGCCATCGTGTCTCTTCCTCGCGGCGACCGGCCGCGGCGGTCGCCGATCGACGGCGAAGGCCCGGCGCCGCCATCGCACGCGGTCTTCGGTTTCGCCGCGATCATCCCGATACGACGGCGCTTCGGCAATTCCTCCTGTTCGTTCCGCGACACGGTGTTCGTATCTCGAACACCGTGTCTCCCCACCCGGAGGCCGGATGCCGGCGAGGTGCGGCGGCGCAAGGCCCGGCGAGGGTGCGGCGCGCATCGCCCGGCGCGGCGCCCGGGCCCGTTCGGCGGCGTGACGCACCGGGGCCGACGACCGCCGTGCGAGCGAGGCGGGACGGCGCCGGCGGAATCGGTGCGGGGCGCGGACGGGACCCGGCGTCGCGAGAGCGCCACCATCGTGACGAGCGAGGCGGCGGAGATGCCGCCGGGGCGCCCTCCCGCCCGGCGGCCCGGCGCCCGAGGCCTCCCGACGGCGATGCTTGAACCGGTTTCGCCGGCACACCATATTGCGGAAAGTGGGCGCGAGCCCGCGGCGGTCGCCTCGCCAGAAGGGGCCGTGATCGATGGTCGCTTCCCATGAGGACCTCGTGATGTCGCGTTTTCCGGGCTTCTCCAGCCCCTTCCTCCTCGGCTTCGACGAGATCGAGCGCGTGCTCGACCGGGTCTCGAAGGCGGCGAGCGACGGATACCCGCCCTACAACATCGAACGCATCTCCGGCGAAGGCCTCGCCCGCGACGTCCTTCGAATCACGCTCGCGGTCGCCGGCTTCACCCGCGATCAGCTCGACGTGACGCTCGAGGACAGCCAACTCGTCATCCGCGGGCGCCAGTGCGAGGACGATCGGCCCCGCCAGTTCCTGCATCGCGGCATCGCCGCCCGGCAGTTCCAGCGCGTCTTCGTGCTGGCCGAGGGCATCGAAGTCGCCGGCGCCGAGTTGAAGGACGGGCTGCTCGCCATCGACCTCGCCCGGCCCGAACCCGAGCGCATCGTCCGCCGCATCGACATCGCCGCCGGCGATTGAGACGCCATCGCCCGAGACCTTCGACCGACGCTCCCGCCCGCCACGGGGGGAGCGAACGCAACCCCGTCCATCGAGGAGGGACACCATGAGATACGACATCGATCGGCCGCCGCCCTTTTCCCCGGAGGTCTTCGCCCATCTCGGCGAGGGCCGGGTCGCCTATGTCCGCGAGGTCAGATCGGAAGACCTCGGACACCTCGTGCCCGACGCGCCGCCGATGCCGCCGGGACTACGGCTGTGGGCACTGATCGGCGCCACCGGCACGCCGATCCTGATCTCCGACGACCGCGACGCGGCGGTCGCGGGGGCCGAGGAGAACGACCTGACGATGGTGGCGCTGCACTGAACACGCGGGGGGCGGTTCGGCGCGGACGGCGCCGGCCCGGCCTCCTGCGCCCCGCTCATCTGGGGATCGTCCGGGTTCAACACCGCGACGGCGCCGACCGCGTGCCGAGCTCCGTCCGCCAGGGCTCACGCCGCGTCCGGGGCGGAGGTCGGGGCGTGGGTGAGGAGGGCGTAGAGGGCGCTCGCGTCGGCGCTGGCGCGCAGCTTGGTCGTGATCGCGGCGTCGCGCAGCACCCTGGCGATGCGGGCGAGCGCCTTCAGATGATCGGCGCCGGCGCCGGGCGGTGACAGAAGGGTGAAGATCAGGTCGACGGCGAGACCGTCCTCGGACTCGAAGTCGATCGGCCGTTCGAGCCGCGCGAAGATGCCGACGATGCCGTCGAGCCCGCGGACCGGGCCGTGAGGGATGGCGACGCCGTGGCCGACGCCGGTCGAGCCGAGGCGTTCGCGCTGCAACAGCACGTCGAAGATCTCGCGTTCGGGCAGGCCGGTGACGACCGCTCCGCGCCCGGCCAGTTCCTGCAGGACCTGGCGCTTGGACTTGGCCTTCATCGCCGGTACGACCGCTTCGAAGCGGAGGAATTCGCCGAGGTCCATGAAGATGCCGTCGCGAAACGAGTTCGAGCGGCCGCGACGCCTCGTGCGCCCGGCCACCTTCGGAGACACGGTTTAGCGGAGTTTCGTGACGGATGAAACCGGGACCCGGATTCTACCGGACCGGTTTTCACGCCGATGGGTCGCGGAAAGGGCCGCGGTCGCCGATGGGCGCCCCGCGGCCGATCCGAGGTCAGGCGTTGCCGAGAGCCGGGTCGACCCAGCCGATGTTGCCGTCATCACGACGGTAGACGACGTTGAGGCCGCCGCTGGCGGCGTTGCGGAACATCACGAAGGCGGCGCCCGTGAGGTCGAGTTCCTGGACCGCGTCTCCCACGGACAGGACCTTGAGGGGTTTCGTCGATTCGGCGATCACGGCGGGATGGAAGTCGACCGGGACCTCTTCGTCCTCGCCCGGCGCCTCGATCACGCGATAGGCGGTCTCGATCGAATGGGCGCGACCTTCCGTGTTGTTGTGGTCGCGCAGGCGGCGTTTGTAGCGACGCAACTGCTTCTCGATGCGGTCGATCGCCTGATCGACGCTCAGATAAGGATCCTGCGCGGCGCCGACCGCCTGTACGGTGATGCCGGTGCCCAGATGGAGCGCACATTCGGTCCTGAATCCGAATCCTTCCTTTTCGACGGTGGCGTGGCCCTTGTAGGAGCCCGTGAAATACTTGGCCAGCGCTTCACCGACGCGCTGCTGCGCGTGTCCGCGCAGCGATTCGCCGATGTCGACGTTCTTGCCGGAAACCCTGAGGGTCATGGATTCTCGACCTCCCGGTCGGCCGCCGGCCCTCCCGTCGAGGAGCGGCGGCCATCTTGCTTCGTCAGGCCCGTCCCCCCGTCGGTCGCGAACCGGTCCGCGGTTCGCTCGCCCCGGGAGAGGCGGGTCACTCGATCGGCCCCGGTTCGTCCGCGACGCGCCTCTGGGCGAGACGGCGGGGACGGAAGCGGGACCACTTCAGGCCAGCACCTGCTTCTCTCTGCGGCGCTGGACGGAAGAGGGTATGTTCATCGCCTCCCGGTATTTTGCGACCGTTCGGCGTGCGATGTCGATTCCTGCTTCTCGCAGCAGCTTCACGATCGTGTCGTCGGACAGCACGTCGTCCGCCGGCTCGCGATCGATCAGCTCCCTGATGCGGTGGCGCACCGATTCGGAGGAGTGCGCGTCGCCCCCCTCGGCGGAGGCGATAGACGAGGTGAAGAAGTACTTCAACTCGAAGATGCCGCGTGCCGTCGCCATGTATTTGTTGGAGGTGACGCGGCTCACCGTCGATTCGTGCATGCCGACCGCGTCGGCGATGATCCGCAGGTTCAGCGGCTTCAGGTACTGGATACCGGAGGTGAGGAAGGCGTCCTGCTGGCGGACGATCTCGCTCGCCACCTTGAGGATGGTCTTGGCGCGCTGGTCGAGGCTCTTCACCAGCCAGTTGGCGGTCTGCATGCACTCGGAGAGATAGAGCTTGTCCTTCTCGCCCTTGGCCGCCTTGGCGACCCGGGCGAAATAGCTCTGGTTGACCAGCACGCGGGGCAGCGTCTCGGAATTCAACTCGACCAGCCAGCCGCCGTCGGGGCCGGCGCGCACCACCACGTCGGGCACCACCGGTTGGACCGGCGTGGAGCCGAAAGCGTTGCCGGGTTTGGGATCGAGGGCGCGGATCTCGGCCACCATGTCGGCGAGATCCTCGTCGTCGACCCGGGTGAGCCGGCGCAGAGCGGCGAAGTCGCGCTTCGCCAGGAGCTCGAGGTTCTCCACCAGAACCTTCATCGCCGGATCGTAGCGGTCGCGCTCCTTGAGTTGCAGCGCCAGACATTCCTTGAGGTCGCGGGCGCCGACGCCGGCCGGGTCGAAACCCTGCAGGATCGCCAGGACCTCCTCGACCAGTTCGACCGGGGCGCCGAGCTTCTCGGCGACCGAGGCGACGTCGGTGCGCAGGTAGCCCGCCTCGTCGACCGCGTCGATGAGATAGCGGCCGATCAGTCGCCGCATCGGATCGGTGACGGCGAGCGCCAGTTGCTCGGCGAGATGGTCGGCCAAGGAAATCTCGGCGGCGACGTAGGATTCGAGATTGTAGTCCTCGTCGGAGCCGCCGCCTCGGGTCGAGGTCTGGCTCCAAGTCTCGCCGACGAGACGGCCCGGATCGAGCGGTTCGGGCGCGGCGTCGTCCTGGAAGACGTTGGTGTAGTCGGCGTCGAGGCGCTCACCGAGATCGGGCGCCTCCGCTTCGAAGGCCGTGTCGAGCGCGGGGCCGGATCCGTCGATGCCGGCTTCGGCGACATCGAAGTCGGCGGTCTCGCCGCCGACGGGAACCTCGCCCGCGCCGTCGACCGCAGCCGAGGACTCGCCGGGGGGCTCCTGCGTCGGACGCTCCTCGCCTTCTTCGCGTTCGAGCAGGGGATTGCGTTCGAGTTCGGCCTCGACGTAGGCCACCAGGTCGAGACTGCCCAGTTGAAGCAGCTTGATCGCCTGCATCAACTGCGGCGTCATCACCAGAGACTGGCTCTGTCTGAGCTCCAACTTCGGGCCGAGCGCCATCCGGCGAACGCATCCTCTCATTGCCGAACCGGGCCGATTGGTCCGGTTCTTGCCTACCGATGGTCAAGTGTTATCCCACCCGGACGGCATGGCAAAGGGAATTCTCGAGGGGGACGGGAGCGCGGTAATGCGGATGGTTCAGAAACTGAAACCCTCGCCGAGATAGAGGCGGCGAACGTCGGGGTCGTCGACGATCTCGCGCGGATGACCCTCGGTCAGCACGTGGCCGCCGGCGATGATGAAGGCGCGGTCGATGAGGCCCAGCGTCTCACGGACGTTGTGATCGGTGATGAGGACGCCGATGCCGCGCCGGGTCAGATGGCGGACCAACGCCTGGATGTCGCCGACGGCGATCGGGTCGATGCCGGCGAAGGGCTCGTCGAGCAGCATGAAGGAGGGGCGCGAGGCGAGCGCCCGGGCGATCTCGCAGCGTCGCCTCTCGCCGCCGGAGAGCGCGATCGACGGCGACTTCCTCAGATGCTCGATGTGGAACTCGGCGAGCAGTTCCTCGAGGCTCTCCTTGCGGCGGCGGCGGTCGCTCTCGACCACCTCGAGCACCGCCATGATGTTGTCCTCGACCGACAGACCGCGGAAGATCGACGCCTCCTGCGGCAGATAGCCGATGCCGAGGCGGGCGCGGCGGTACATCGGCAGCGCGGTGATGTCGTAGCCGTCGAGTTCGATGCGGCCGGCGTCCGGGCGGATCAACCCGGTGATCATGTAGAAGACCGTCGTCTTGCCGGCGCCGTTGGGACCGAGGAGACCCACGGCCTCGCCACGATGGACGTCGAGGGAAACGTTCTCCACGACACGGCGCTTCTTGTAAGCCTTGGCGACCGAGCGGACGATCAGACCCTCGGCGGGATCGTGGTCGCCGACCCCGTTTCCGTCGGTGTCGGGGGCCAGGGTCCGTGCGGCGAGGGCGCCGGGGATGGGGAGCAGTCTCAAGGCGGGGCTCCGGGGCCGGAATGGAACGGCGTCGCGCGAGGAAGGATCAACGGCCGGCGGGCTTGGCGCCGTCCTTCTGCTGCGGTTCGAGAATCAGCTGGACTCGACCGCCAGTGTTCTCGAGCTTGTAGC
The DNA here is from genome assembly GCA_030247555.1 of Siculibacillus sp. Classification (GTDB taxonomy): domain Bacteria; phylum Pseudomonadota; class Alphaproteobacteria; order Rhizobiales; family Ancalomicrobiaceae; genus CALBKH01. The sequence goes on from JAOTSD010000014.1 coordinate 11,327, forward strand.
GCCCGGTGGTGAGGTCCACCGACAACTTGTCGCCGCGCGCCACGTTGTTGCCCTGGGTCAGCACCACCGAGCCGTTGATCTGCGCCGTCTGCGAGCGCATGTCGAACCAGCCACGATCACCGGTGACGGTCTGGTCCTTCTGGTTGATCAGGACACGGCCTTCGGCTTCGAAGCGGCGGATCTGCTGGTTGCTGCCGGACGACGCCTGGGCGATGCCGTCGGCGGCCTTGCCCTCGTAGAAGACCTTAAGGCGTTGAGTCTTCAGCACCGTGTCCTTCTGGCGGACGTTGACGTTGCCGGTGAAGACGGCGTTGCGGTCGCGGTCGAGCACCTCGAGGCTGTCGGCCTCGATCTGGATCGGATCCTTGCCGTTGGAGCCGAGACCCTTGAAGGCCTCGGACGTGGACCCCTCGCCGGCGGCGATGGCCGGGGCGGCGACGAGGAAGACGGCGCCGAGGCAGAGGGCGGCGCGGAGGGTGGCGGCGGTCGATCGATACATGGTCATCTCACGGACGAAGAGGGGGCGGCGGCGAGGCTTCGTCGGTCCCCTCCCCGGGAAGGAAACGCATTCGGACGTTACCCGAGAAACGGATGCGGTGGCCACCATCGGTGACGTCGATTCCATCGGCTTCGATGCTGCCGTTGCGGCCGGCGATGCGCAGCGGCACGGTGGTCGAGACGTGGCCGTCGATCAGATCGGCCTCGGCCCGCTCGCTCGTCGCCTGCCAACCGTTCGAGGTGGTGACCTTCACCGCCCCTTCCAGGGTGAGCCGCTCGCGAGTGCCGTCGTAGAGGCCCTTGGCCGATTCGATCTTGGTCCAATTGCCGTCCGCCATCTCGATGCGCCCATCGACACCCTCGAGGCCGATGATCTTCGGATTCTGGAGGTTCTGGAAGGCGCGCTGCGCCGAGACGTCGTAGGCGCGGCCCTTGGCGTGGCCGGAGAGATGCGGCTCGACCATGGTCAGGCCGTCCTTGGAGAAGAGCACGTTCTTGACGTCGAGCGCCCCGAGCAGTCGCGATTGGACCCAGGCGACGGCGACGATGGCGAGTACGATCACCATCGCCGCGACCGGCAGCAGGATCTTCAGACGGCGGACGCGCCGCGAGTGGCGATCGGCGGCCATTCGCGCCGCCGTCGGCAGCGGCGCGGGGCGGGCGCGGCGGGAGCGCGCGGCATGACGCAGATCGTCGTCGCCGATCCCTCCCCGTCCGATCGCTCCGTCCACCGTTTCGCCCATCTCGTCCTTCCGCGTCGCTCGCTCTCTCCTCGATGCACTCCGATCGTGGCTCAGGAATGGTCGAGGATGTCGCCGTCGGTCCATCCCATGAGATCGAGGCGGGCCCGTGTCGGAAGGTAGTCGAAACAGGCCCGCGCGATGTCGATGCGTCCCTCGCGTTCGAGGACCGGCTTCAGCTTCTCCACCAGCGCGTGGAGATGGAGCACGTCGGAGGCGGCATAGGCGAGCTGCGCCTCGGTGAGTTCGGCCGCCCCCCAGTCGGAGGACTGCTGCTGCTTCGACAGTTCGACGCCGAGCAGATCGCGACACAGGTCCTTGAGACCGTGGCGGTCGGTGTATGTGCGGGTCAACTTGGAGGCGACCTTGGTGCAGAAGATCGGCTGCGGCATGACGCCGAAGGCGTGGAAGAGAGCCGCGAGGTCGAAGCGGGCGTAATGGAAGATCTTGGTCACCTTCGGATCGGCGAGGAGCTTCTCGAGATTGGGCGCGCGCTTCTGGCCGATGGCGATCTTGACCACGTCGACGGTGCCGTCGCCGGGGGAGAGCTGCACCACGCAGAGCCGGTCGCGATGCGGCATCAGCCCCATGGTCTCGGTGTCGATGGCGACGGCGTCGCCGTAGTTCGCGAGGTGGGGCAGATCTTCGTGGTGGTATCGGATGGTCATGGGAAGGGCCTACTCCGGCGCGACGGCTCGATCGGCGCGAAGCAGCGCACTTCGCCCGCTCAGCGCCCTTACCACGACCGACGTGTCGAAACGACCCCCGCGGGGCGAGCGGGTCGGGCGGCCCGTCACAATCCTCCGTGAGCGCCGAGCACCGCCCCGGCGACGGTGACGAGCGCGGCCGACGACAGCACCCGGTGCAGACGCAGCACGAGCGCCATCGTGCCCTCCGGATCGCGCGCGGCCCGAGCGGAGAACCAGCGGTGCAGGAGGAGCGGCTCGAGCACGAAGAGCACGAGCGTGAAGATCGCCCACAGAGCGACCATGGCGTGCATGAACCAGAACCGGCCCGGGTCGAGGAAGCGGTCGAAGGCCTCCATCCGCCAGGTGAGCCAGAAGCCCGAGATGCCGGCGGCGAGGGTGGACAGGCGCGCCTGGAAGGCGAAGCGCCCCTCCACCTCTTCGAAGAAGGCGACGCGACGCGCCGGCTCGGCGAAGCGGCGGACGGCGGGAAGGACGACGAAGGTGACGAACCAGACGCCGCCGATCCAATGGACGACCGATGCGACGTGGATCGCCCGCAGCAGGGTGAACTCGTCCATCGCCGGCGTCATTCCGCCGGCAGGCGCAGGTTGCCGAAGACCTCGGCGCCGAGGTCGCCGGCGAGGAACCGCGAGGTGACGAGGTCGACGCTGGCGACGTGGCCGGCGACCAGTTCGTGCAGGACGACGCCGATCAGGCGGCGGATCTTCGCCGCATCGCCGTCGGCGACGATCGCCCGGGCGGCGTCGAACTCGGCGAGCAGCAGCGCGTGCTGGGTCTTGTGGCAATGGGCGATGGGAAGATCGTGGGCGTCGATCAACGCCTCCTCGCGGGTGAAATGGGCCCTCACCTCGGCGTCGAGTTCGACGAAGAGCCCCGCCAGATCGGCGTCGGCCGTCGCCCCCAATCGGTCGAACATCTCTTCCAGGATCCGGTGATCGGCGTCCATCTCCGGGACGCCCAATAATTGCACCGCGCTCATCGTCCGCCTCGCCGCGATCTTTTCATCCGTCCGCTGCCTAGCCGCATTCGGGCGGCCACGCCTTGACCGATTTCGAGTGGAGGCCGGAAACGACCAAAGTGTCTCTTGTTCGCCGCCGCCCGTCTCCCCAAGATGCCGGACGACACCGGCCGCGACACGACCGACGATCGTCGCATGCCCGGCCCGCGCAATCATCGATCGAGGAAGATCCCATGAGCTTCGAAGGCAAGACCGCCCTGGTGACCGGTTCGACCAGTGGCATCGGCCTGGCCGTCGCCACCCGCTTCGCCTCGCTGGGCGCGAACGTCGTCCTCAACGGCTTCGGTGACGCCGCCGAGATCGAGAAGATCCGCGCCGGGCTTTCCGCCGCCCATGGCGTCGAGGTCGTCCACGACGGCGCCGACATGTCGAAGCCGGCCGAGATCGCCGCGATGGTCGAGAAGGCGATCACCCGCTTCGGCTGCATCGACATCTTGGTCAACAACGCCGGCATCCAGTTCGTCTCGCCGGTGGAGGACTTCCCGGTGGAGAAGTGGGACGCGATCATCGCCATCAACCTCTCCTCATCCTTCCACACCATCCGCGCCGCGCTGCCGTCGATGAAGGCCAAGGGCGCAGGGACGATCATCAACATCGCCTCGGCACACGCGCTGATCGCCTCGCCGTTCAAGTCGGCCTACGTCTCGGCCAAGCACGGCGTCGCCGGCCTCACCAAGACGGTGGCGCTCGAAGTGGCCGAGATGGGCATCACCGTCAACGCCATCTGCCCGGGCTACGTGCTCACCCCCTTGGTCGAGAAGCAGATTCCGGACACGGCGCGGGCGCGCAACATGACCGAGGAAGAGGTGATCAAGAAGGTGATCCTCGAGGCGCAGCCGACCAAGCGCTTCGTCAAGGTCGAGGAGGTCGCCGGCATCGCCGCCTTCCTCGCCTCGCCCGACGCCGCCTCGATCACCGGCGCGACGATCTCGGTCGACGGCGGCTGGTCGGCGCGTTGAGCGCCGACCCCGGGCGAGAAATGTCGGCGCGCCGAGCGCCGGCGACATGCGAGGATCGGCGCGCCGAGCTCCGACCGTGCGGGCAGTCGAACGCGGAAGTCGGCACCGCCTGCGTAGCCCTACGGAATGGCGGGTGACCGCGCGCAGGTTCACGCTACGATGGGTCGAGCCCGGCGAGAGACCGGGCTCGACGGCGGAGGAGCGAAACATGCGGACGGCTCTGGGGACGGCGATGATCGTGGCGGTGATCGCGACGACTACGGCGACGACGGCGTGGGCGGCGGAGACGGCGGCGGACAGGTTCGTCGGCGATCTGGTCGCGACCTGTGCGCTCTCGACGACGGTCAAGCAGGTCCGCGCCAATCTCTCGAACCGCTTCGTGCCGGAGAACAAGACGGCGGCGACGGACATCCCGAAAGCGCTGAAACCGTTCCTCGGCGAGCCGACGGCGGAGAAGAAGGACGGTTACGTCGCCGTGCGCGTGCCGATCAAGGCGACCGTCAAAGGACTGAAGGTGTTGCGCGTCAACTTCACCATCGGGGTGGAGAACGGCATCGACGCGCAGGTCGTCACCTTCGCCGCGCCGCTCGACGCGGTCGAGCAGAAGCTCGGCGACGGCGTGAGGAAGATCCGCGCCAAGGGAGCGGAGGGCCTCGAGGTGCTGCTCGAGCCGGAAGGCGACACCACCGACTACGTCTGCGACCACTCGATGTGACACCCCGATCCCCGGAGGCGGTGCGGAGAGGGACCATCATGATGGACAGACGGCCCGCATCGTGGCACTGATCCCCGCTTTCCCGAAGGAGACGGCGGGGCGATGGCGCTCGAAGTGAAGATCTGCGGCCTGAAGACGGAAGAAGCGGTCGACGCCGCGCTCGCCGCCGGCGCCGATCTCCTCGGCTTCGTCTTCTTCCCGAGGAGCCCGCGCAACGTCTCGCTCGACGAGGCGGTGCGTCTCGCCGAGCGCGCCCGCGGCCGAACGAAGATCGTGGCGTTGGCCGTCGACCCCGACGACGCGCTGGTCGAGGCGATCGCCGGGCGTCTCGCGCCGGATCTGCTGCAACTGCACGGCCACGAGACCCCGGACCGCGTCGCCGAGATCGCCGCCCGTGGCCGCCTCGCGATCATGAAGGCGATCCCCGTCGCCGAAGCCGCCGATCTCGCCGCGGTTCCGCCCTACGTGCCGCACGTCGCGCGCATCCTCTTCGACGCCAAGCCGCCGAGGACGCCGCAGTCGCTGCCGGGCGGCAACGGCCTCGCCTTCGACTGGCGGCTGGTGCGCGACCTCGACCCGGGTCGGCCGGTCATGCTATCGGGTGGCCTCGATGCCGGAAACGTGGCGGAGGCGATCGCCGTCACGGGCGTTTCCGCCGTCGACGTGTCGTCGGGGGTGGAGAGCGCCCCGGGCATCAAGGATCCCGTCAAGATCGCCGCCTTCGTCCGCAACGCCCGCGCCGCCGCGACCCGCGCCCGCCCCGAGACCGAAACCGAGGACGCCCCCCCTTGAACACGACGCCCAATTCGTTGCGCAACGGTCCCGACGACCGCGGCTTCTTCGGCATCTACGGTGGCCGCTTCGTCGCCGAGACGTTGATGCCGCTGATCCTCGAGCTCGAGCAGGCCTACGAGGACGCCCGCAACGATCCCTCGTTCAAGGCGGAGTTGGCGAACCTGTCGACTCACTACGCCGGCCGGCCGAGCGCGCTCTACTACGCCGAGCGGCTGACGGAGTGGTGTCGCGAGAAGACCGGCGGCAAGTTCGGCGCCGAGATCTGGTTCAAGCGCGAGGAGCTGAACCACACCGGCTCCCACAAGATCAACAACTGCCTCGGCCAGATCCTGCTCGCCCGCCGCATGGGCAAGACCCGGATCATCGCCGAGACCGGCGCCGGTCAACACGGCGTGGCCTCGGCCACCGTCTCGGCGCGCTTCGGCCTGCCCTGCATGGTCTACATGGGCGCCGTCGACGTCGAGCGGCAGAAGCCCAACGTCTTCCGCATGAAGTTGCTCGGCGCCGAGGTCACCCCGGTGACGTCGGGCGCGGGCACGCTCAAGGACGCGATGAACGAAGCCCTCCGGGACTGGGTGACCAACGTCGAGAACACCTACTACCTGATCGGCACGGCGGCGGGCCCGCATCCCTATCCGGCGATGGTGCGCGACTTCCAGTCGGTGATCGGCACCGAGACCAAGGAGCAGTTCTTCGCCGCCAAGGGCCGGCTGCCCGACGCGATCGTCGCCTGCATCGGCGGCGGCTCCAACGCCATCGGCCTGTTTCACCCGTTCCTCGACGACCCTTCGGTCGCCATCTGCGGCGTCGAGGCGGGCGGCCACGGCATCGACGTCGAGAACGGCCACGCCGCCTCGATGACCGGCGGGCGCCCGGGGGTGCTGCACGGCAACCGCACCTATCTTCTCCAGGACGGCGACGGACAGATTCTCGAGGGCCACTCGATCTCGGCCGGCCTCGACTATCCCGGCGTCGGTCCCGAGCATTCCTGGCTCCGGGACACCGGCCGCGTCACCTATGTGCCGGCGACCGACAAGGAGGCGCTCGACGCCTTCCAGATCTGTTCGCGGCTCGAGGGCATCATCCCGGCGCTGGAGCCGAGCCATGCGCTCGCCCAAGTGTTGAAGATGGCGCCCACCATGGACAAGTCCAAGTCGATCGTCATGTGCCTGTCGGGGCGTGGCGACAAGGACGTGTTCTCGGTCGCCGGTCATCTCGGCGAGACGATGTGAGAGACGACATGACCGAAACCCGCATCTCCCGCCGCTTCGCCGAATGCGCGGCAGCCGGCCGCCCGGCGCTCGTGACCTTCGTCACCGCCGGCGACCCCGATCTCGAGACCTCGTTCGAGATCCTGAAGGCACTGCCGAAGGCCGGCGCCGACGTGGTCGAGCTCGGCATGCCCTTCTCCGACCCGATGGCCGACGGCCCGGCGATCCAGGCGGCCGGCCAACGGGCGCTCCACGGCGGCCAGACGCTCGCCAAGACCCTCGACATGGTGCGTCGCTTCCGCGAGATCGACGCGGCGACGCCGATCGTGCTGATGGGCTACTACAACCCGATCTACGTCTTCGGCTCGGAGCGCTTCGTCGTCGCCGCGAAGGCGGCCGGCGTCGACGGCCTGATCATCGTCGACCTGCCGCCCGAAGCCGACGACGAGCTCTGCCTGCCGGCGCTCGCCGCCGGCCTCAACTTCATCCGCCTCGCCACGCCGACCACCGACGACGCGCGTCTGCCGGCGGTGCTCGCGAACACCTCGGGTTTCGTCTATTACGTCTCGATCACCGGCATCACCGGCTCGGCGACGCCGAATGCGACGCGGGTGGCGGAAGCCGTCGGTCGGATCAAGCGCCACACGGCGCTGCCGGTCGCCGTCGGTTTCGGCGTGCGCGACGCGGCGACCGCGGCCGCCATCGGCCGCGACGCCGACGGCGTGGTGGTCGGCTCGGCGCTGGTCGCGGCCATCGCCGCCTCGCTCGACGCCGACGGCCGGGCGACGGCGAAGACGGTGCCGGCCGTCGCCGCTCTGGTCGGCGACCTCGCCTCGGGAGTCCGCACGGCGCGCGTCGGCGCGCGATGAACAGGGGTCGGCGCGTCCGCGCGCCGCGTCGAACCAAGTCCGGAGTATCGACCCAGTGAACTGGCTCACCAACGTCGTCCGCCCGAAGATCAAGAGCCTCCTGACCAAGAAGGAGGTTCCCGAGAACCTGTGGATCAAGTGCCCCGAGACCGGCGAGATGGTGTTCCATCGCGACCTCGAGGCGAACCAGTTCGTGGTGCCCTCGTCGGGCTACCACATGCGCATGCCGGCCAAGATGCGGCTCGACACGCTGTTCGACGGCGGCAAGTGGGAGGCGATCGCGCTGCCGACGGTGACGCCCGATCCGCTCCGGTTCCGCGACGAACGCCGTTACTCCGACCGGATCCGCGACGCCCGCGCCAAGACCGGCAAGGAGGACGCCGTCCAGGTCGGCCACGGCACGCTCGACGGGCTGGCCGTCACGGCCGCGGTGCAAGACTTCGAGTTCATGGGCGGCTCGCTCGGCATGGCCGCCGGCGAGGCGATCGTCACCGGCCTGACCACCGCCCGCGAACGCGGCACGCCCTTCGTGCTCTTCGTCGCTTCGGGCGGCGCACGCATGCAGGAGGGCATCCTGTCCTTGATGCAGATGCCGCGCACCACGGTGGCGGTGCAGGCGCTGCGCCGTGCCGGGCTGCCCTACTTCGTGGTGCTGACCAACCCGACGACCGGCGGCGTCACCGCCTCCTACGCCATGCTCGGCGACGTCCACATCGCCGAACCGGGCGCACTGATCGGCTTCGCCGGCCCGCGCGTCATCGAGCAGACGATCCGCGAGAAGCTGCCGGAGGGCTTCCAGCGCTCCGAATATCTCTACGATCACGGCATGGTCGACATGGTGGTCCACCGCCATCAGATCCGCGCCACGCTGTCGCGCCTCGCCCATCTCTTCATGAAGAAGCCGGCGCCCGAGAAGCCGGGGACCGCACTGGCGGTCGCCTGAGGTCGACTCCGGGGAGGCGCCGATGAGCGATCCGTCCGCGCCCGCCACGACCGGCGGTTCGCCGCTCGCCGCACTCGTCGCCCGCATGGCGGTGACCATCCCGGCCGGCTGGGAATTCGGGCTCGAGCGCATGCGCCGGGTGCTCGGCCGGCTCGGCGACCCACATCTCTCCATCCCGCCGCCGATCCACATCGCCGGCACCAACGGCAAGGGCTCGGTGACGGCGCATCTGCGGGCGATGCTGGAAGCCTCCGGCCGGACCGTCCACGTCTTCACCTCGCCACATCTCGTCCGCTTCAACGAGCGCGTCCGCGTCTCGGGACGGACGGCGAACGACGAGATGCTGGTCGAGGCGATCGAGCGGGCGGAGGCCGCGAACGCCGGCGAGCCGATCACCTTCTTCGAACTGACCACCCTCGCCGCCTTCCTGCTCTTCGCCGAGCGGCCCGCCGACGTCACGCTGCTCGAGGTCGGGCTCGGCGGCCGGCTCGACGCCACCAACGTGGTGGAGGGACGGCTGGTCTCGGTGATCACCCCGATCTCGATCGACCACGAGAAGTTCCTCGGCTCGACCCTCGCAGCGATCACGACGGAGAAGGCGGGCATCGTCGAACGGCGTCGGCCGGTCGTCTCCGCTCCGCAGGCCGACGAGGTGGTGCCGGTGTTGGAGCGCGCCGCGGCGCGCGCCGGCGTCTCCCTCTCCCTCGGCGGGCGCGACTGGAGCGCGACGCCGGAGGACGGCCGGCTGGTCTTCCGCAGCGAGCGCGGCCTCCTCGACCTGCCGCCGTCCCGCCTCCTCGGGGCGCATCAGGTGATCAACGCCGGCACGGCGATCGCGGCGCTGGAGGCGAGCGGCCTCGAGGTGCCGGTGACGGCGATCGAACGCGGTCTGGGAACCGTCGACTGGCCGGCGAGGATGCAGCGGCTGAGCTCGGGCCCGCTCGTCGATCTCGTCCCCGGCGCCGAGGTCTGGCTCGACGGCGGCCACAATCCCGGCGCCGGAACGGTGATCGCCGCGACGCTGGCCGATCTCGCCCGGCGCGCGCCACGGCCGCTGGTGCTGGTCTGCGGCATGCTCGAGACCAAGGACCCGATCGGCTTCTTCCGCCCCTTCGCGGGATCGGCGGAGGGCGTCGCCTGCGTACCGGTCGTGGGCGATCACCCCGGCCGGGCGCCCGCGGCACTGGCCGAAGCCGCGCGCGCCGCGGGGCTCACGGCGACGGTGCACGAGAGCGTCGCGGCGGCGTTGAGGGAGATCGCGGCGATGACCGACGAAGCCCCCCGCATCCTGATCTGCGGCTCGCTGCATCTGGCGGGGGAAGTCCTGCGGGAGAACGGCCCCCTGCCGGACTGAGCTTCAGCGGAAGAGACCGCCGAGGAGATCCCCGAGCGTGCGCGGCTCGCGCGGCGCCGGGGAGATGCTGCCGGTCGTCGCCGGGTCCGCCGGGCGCGGGCGGGAGCCGACCGGCGAGGCGGTCGCGGCGGCGACGGGGAGCGACGGGGGCTGAGGCGCGACGGCGGTCACGGTCGCCGGCACGGCTCCGGGGATCGCCACCGCATGATGGCCGCGGTGGGCGTCGAGCATGAAGCGCTGCCACACCACCGTCGCCAGCGTTCCGCCCGTGCCGCGCTTGGTCGGGGTGCCGTCGTCGTTGCCGAGCCAGACGCCGGTGGTGAGCAACCCGGTGTAGCCGATGAACCAAGCGTCGCGGAACTCCTGGGAGGTGCCGGTCTTGCCGGCCGCCGGCCAGCCGGGGATCTGCGCCTTCTTCGCCGTGCCGGTGGCCAGCGTCTCGGCGAGCATGACGTTCATCGCCGCGAGCGGGCCGGGCTCGATCACCCGGCCGATGCCGGATCCCTTGCGCTGATAGAGCACCTTGCCGTCGGCCGAGGTGATGCGGGTGACGACGTGGGGGACGACGCCGAAGCCGCCGTTGGAGAAGGGCACGAAGGCGGCGGTGATCTCGAGCGGCGTCACCTCGGAAGTGCCGAGAGCGATCGACGGGGTGGCGGTCAAGGGCGAGGTGATGCCGAGGCGCATCGCCGTCTCGGCCACCTGCCGCGGACCGACCTCGATGGCCAGTTTCGCCGCCACGGTGTTGATCGATTGGGCGAGCGCGTCCTTGAGGGTCACCGGCCCCTTGAAGCCCTTCTCGTAGTTCTTCGGGCTCCAGCCCTTCCAGGTGAAGGGCTCGTCGACGCGGACGGTGTCCGGGGTCAGCCCCTTCTCCATGGCGGTCAGATAGACGAAAGGCTTGAACGTCGAGCCGGGCTGACGGCGGGCCTGGGTGGCGCGGTCGAACTGGCTCTTCGAGTAGTCGATGCCGCCGACCAGCGCTTTGACCGCGCCGGTCGGGTCGATCGAGACGATCGCCCCCTGACCGACGTCCTTGCGGTCGCCGAACTGGGCGAGACCGGCCTGGAGCGCGGCCTCGGCCAGCATCTGCAGCGAGCCGTCGATGGTGGTGGTGACGACGATGTCCTTGTCGACGGCGCCGATCCAACTCGGCAACTGGTCCATCACCCAGTCGGCGACGTAGTTCTCCGAACCGTTGTCGACGCGAGCGTAGACGATCTTCGGGGTGGCGACCGCCGCGCGGCGCTGTTCGGAGGTCAGGACCCCGGTGTCCTCCATGGCGGCGAGCACCACTTCGGCGCGGGCCCGGGCTTTCTCGGGATCGTTGGAGGGAGCGTAGCGCGACGGCGCCTTGAGCAGGCCCGCCAGCATCGCCGCCTCCATCGGATTGACCTCGCGAGCCGACTTGCCGAAATAGCGGCGCGCCGCGGCGTCGACGCCATAGGCGCCGGCGCCCATGTAGACCCGGTTCAGATAGAGTTCGAGAATCTCGTCCTTGGTGTGTTCGCGCTCCAGCCAGAGGGCGAGCAGAACCTCTTGGATCTTGCGGCCGAAGGTGCGTTCCTGGGTGAGGAAGAGGTTCTTGGCGAGCTGTTGGGTCAGCGTCGAGCCGCCCTGGGAGACGCCACGACGGGTGAGGTTGACCACCACGGCGCGCATCAGGCCGATGGGGTCGACTCCGAAGTGGGAGCGGAAGCGACGGTCCTCGATGGCGACGACGGCGCCGGGCAGCCAGGGCGGCAGTTCGGAGAGACGCACCGCCTCGCCGCCGGTGTCGCCGCGATTGCCGATGAGCTTGCCGTCGGCGGAGACGATCTTGACGTTGGCGGGCCGTTTCGGCACCGCCCATTCCGAGGTCGGCGGCAGACGCGCGCCATAATAGACGATCAGCCCGCCGGCGGCGATCGCCGCCCATATGCCGAGGACGAGCGACCAGTAGAGGGCGCGGCGCAGCAGCCAGCCGAAACCGCCCGGCGGGCGTCCGCCGCGATGGCGGGAGCGGCGTTCGCGGCGGGCGGGCGCTTCGTCCTCCGAGGCCTCGGCCTCGTCGACGGGTTCGGGACGTCGGCGGCGCGGCGCTTCGTCCGACCGTTCGGCGCGCACCGGAGCACGGATCTCTTCGACGGTTCCGAGGGGCGGCTCGACGCGATCGCGGCGGCCGGCTGGGCGGCGGCGGGCGGGCCCGCGCATGGGCGTGGGTCGGTCGTCGGGGCCGAGACGCAGGTCGAGGCGATCCGGCTCGTCGGCCGGCAGGTCGAAGACGGGTTCGCGCCTCGAGTCCGCCTTCCGCGCCAAGATGTCCTCCGAATCCACGCCGCCACGCGCCGCGGCGCAGCCCTCTTGCGACGCTAATCCGGGCGATTTAAGGCGGAGTTAAGCCTTCGCCGCGAGGCGCGAGGCGGCTTCCACCGCGGCGAGCGTCGACATGTTGACGACGCCGCGCGAGGTCACCGAGGGGGTCAGCACGTGCGCCACCTTGGCGGCGCCGAGCAGGATCGGGCCGACATGGAGGGCGTCGGTCACCGCCTTGACCAGGTTGAGGGTGATGTTGGCGGCATCGAGCGAGGGGAAGACCAGGAGGTTCGCCTCCCCCTTCAGCGGCGAATTCGGCATGATCCGTTCGCGTACCGTGGTGTTGACCGCGGCATCGCCGTGCATCTCGCCGTCGATCTCGAGGTCCGGCGCCAGCCGGTTCACGATGTTCAGCGCGGCGCGCATCTTGTGGGCCGAAGCGAGATCGCGGGACCCGAAGTTGGACGCCGAGAGCAGCGCCGCCTTGGGCGGCAGGCCGAAACGGCGGATGTGGCGGGCGGCGAGGATGGTCGTCCGCGCGATCTCGTCGGGCGTCGGCTCCGGCGTGCCGTAGGTGTCGGTGAGGAACCACGAACCGCGCTGGGAGATGAGCAACGACAGCGTGGCGAAGTGCGCGTCCGGGCTTTCGAGGCCGATGACGTCCTCCACCACCTTGAGATGGCGGATGAAGCCGCCTTCGAGGCCGCAGATCAGCACGTCCGCCTCGCCGCGCTCCACCGCCACGGCGCCGATCACCGTGGTGTTGGAACGGACGATGGTGCGCGCGGCGTCGGGCGTGACGCCCTTGCGGCCGACCTTGGCGAAATAGGTGGCGACGTAGTCGTTGTAGCGGCGGTCGTGGGCGGGATCGACCACCTCGAGGTCGACCCCCGGGCGGATCTTCAGGCCGAAACGCTCGCAGCGCGTCTCGATCACCTTCGGCCGACCGACGAGAATCGGGGTGGCGATCTCCTCCTCGAGCAACACCTGGGCGGCGCGCAGCACGCGCTCGTCCTCGCCGTCGGAATAGACGATGCGGCTCTTGACCTTGGCGGCCTTGGCCGCGGCGGTCACCGGCTTCATCACCAGACCGGAGCGGAAGACGAAGCGGACGAGGCGATCGTCATAGGCGTCGAAGTCGGTGATCGGGCGGGTGGCGACACCCGTCGCCATGGCGGCGCGGGCGACGGCCGGGGCGATGCGCAGGATGAGGCGTTGATCGAAGGGCGAGGGAATGAGGTATTCCGGCCCGAAGGTGTGGGTGACGCCACCATAGGCGCGGGCGGCCACCTCCGAGGGCTCCTCGCGGGCGAGAGCGGCGATGGCGTGGACCGCGGCGCGCTTCATCTCCTCGTTGATCGCCGTGGCGCCGACGTCGAGGGCGCCACGGAAGATATAGGGGAAGCAGAGGACGTTGTTGACCTGGTTGGGAAAATCGGAGCGGCCGGTGCAGATCATGGCATCCGGTCGCACCTTACGGGCGACGTCGGGCATGATCTCCGGCGTCGGATTGGCGAGCGCCAGGATCATCGGCCGCTCAGCCATCTGTTCGAGCAGTTCCGGTTTCAGCGCGCCGCCGGCGGAGAGGCCGAGGAAGACGTCGGCGCCGGGGATCACATCCGCCAGGGTCTGTTCGGTCGTGCCCTTGGCATAGACCGCCTTGTAGGGGTCCATGTGCTCGACGCGTGCCTCGTGGACGAGGCCGGCGCGGTCGCAGACCCAGATGTTCTCGCGGCGGGCCCCGAGCGAGACCAACAGGTTCAGGCAGGCGAGCGCCGCCGCACCGGCGCCGGAGGCGACGATCTTCACCTCTTCGATCCGCTTACCGGCGATCTCGAGCCCGTTGGTCACGGCGGCGCCGACGATGATCGCCGTGCCGTGCTGGTCGTCGTGGAAGACCGGGATGTTCATCTTCTCGCGCAGGATGCGCTCGACCTCGAAACACTCCGGCGCCTTGATGTCCTCGAGGTTGATGCCGCCGAAGGTCGGCTCCAGCGCCGAGACGACGTCGACCATGCGCTCGACGGTGGGCGCGTCGATCTCGATGTCGAAGACGTCGATGTCGGCGAACTTCTTGAAGAGAACCGCCTTGCCCTCCATCACCGGCTTCGAGGCGAGCGGGCCGATGTTGCCGAGGCCGAGCACCGCCGTGCCGTTGGAGACGACGGCGACGAGATTGCCGCGAGCGGTGTAGTCGGCCGCCTTCTCGGGGTCGTCGCGGATCTCCAGGCAGGGCGCAGCCACGCCCGGCGAATAGGCGAGCGCCAGATCGCGCTGGTTGCCGAGCGGCTTGGTCGCCTGGATCTCGAGCTTGCCGGGACGCGGCATGCGATGGAAGTAGAGCGCGGCCTCGGAGAGTTCGTCGTTGTGGCTGCGGGTGACGTGCGCGGCCTTCGCCGGTGAGATGTCGTCCGTCGCCATGTGTCTCTCCCCTGTGGCCGCTCGTGGCCGCCACGTCGACCGGACACGGTCCCTGGGCGGCGATGCATTTCGTCGTCGGTTCGGTCTCGGCACTCGCCTGCGACCTCTCGTCGCAAGCGTTAACCGGAGCGAGGCGACGCCGCAAGACGACCGGCTCGAGCAAAATTGCACGTAATCGATTGAATTTCCCCGATGAATCATGTTGCATCGCACACATGGGGTCGAGGCGCGTCGCAGGCGGGGCACTCGGCGCATCCGCGGACCGCGAAACGGTTGCGGCGGGAGGAGAACGGCACCACGTTCCGTGGTGACGAGCCGATGTGCGACGTTGCGGCGTCGGCGGATCGGCCCGAGGCGAAGAGGACGGCATGTTCAGGTTCATCTCCCGGATGCTCGGACTGTGGGTGATCGCCGGTGGCTTCGTCGCCGCGGTGGTCGACGGGATGAGATCGATCGCGGCTTCGACACCGGTGATCACTTCGGCGGCGGCGGCGTGGAGCGAACTCGCTCCGTCCTCGCTCGGAGCCTTGCGCGGCGCGATGGAAGGGCGGGTCGGGGCGGAGGCATGGTCGACGGTGACCGCGACGGTGCTGGCGCTGCCGGCCTGGGCGCTGCTCGGAGCGATCGGTTTCGCCCTGCTGGCGGCGGGTCGCCGGAAGGCGCCGCCGATCGGCGTCATCCCCTGAGCGACCGAGGTCGGCCGTCACGGAATCGTCGAGGGGCGACCCTATCGGTGATCACCGCCGATGTCGTCGCCGGAGGGAAGGATGCACGTCGACGCCGCGCCGACACGGCGACGGCGGTGTGGGGAGGAGTGACATGTTCGGTTTCCGCGATCAGAAGCTCGTGCCGCCCGCGCCGGGGCGGGCCCTGCCCGGCCGCGACGAGCCGATCCCGACGCTCGAACGACACCGGGTGAACGGTCACGGGCTGAAGCCGCCCCACCCGGAGGGCCACGAGACGGCGATCTTCGGCCTCGGCTGCTTCTGGGGAGCGGAACGCCTGTTCTGGAAGATCACCGGTGTCCACGTCACCGCGGTCGGCTACGCCGGCGGCGAGACGCCGAACCCGACCTACGAAGAGGTCTGCTCGGGCGGCACCGGTCATGCGGAAGTGGTGTTGGTGGTCTTCGATCCCGCGGTCGTCGGCTACGACGCGCTGCTGCGAGTGTTCTTCGAAGCCCATGATCCGACCCAGGGCATGCGTCAGGGCAACGATGTCGGCACCCAGTATCGCTCGGTGATCCTCACCACCACGCCCGAGCAGCAGCGGGCGGCGGAGGCGATGCGGGCGGTCTACGACGCGGCGCTCGGCCGACGGGGCCTCGACCCGATCACCACCGAGATCCGGCCGGCGGGTCCCTTGCACTACGCCGAGTCCCATCATCAGCAGTATCTCCACCTGCATCCGAACGGATACTGCGGCCTCGCCGGGACCGGCGTCACCTGCCCCTTGCCGATGGAGAGCGCGTCATGAACACGCCGGTGGAGCCCCCGCGGCCGGCCGCCTACGACGACACGCCGCTCGAGGCGGCTCCCGTCGCCGCCGGCGACGGTCGCTTCGCCCTGCTCGAGGGGGAAACCTTGGCGCAGGGGTTGAAGCGGGTCCTGACCGGCGAGATCGCCACCGCTCGCGAGGCGCTCGCCGATCCGGCGATCGCACCGGAAGAGGCCGTTCATCGCGTCCGTCGGCGGTTGAAGCGGGCGCGCAGCATCTTCTTCGTCGTCGACGAGGTTTCCGGCGCCAATCGCGAGAACCGCACGACCCAGGCACGCGACACCGCCCGCCTGCTCGCCGGAGCACGCGAAGCGGACGTCGCCGCCGCCGAGGCACGGCGCATCCTCGCCCGCAGCGAAGGGAGCGACGTGGCCGCCGCCGGCTTGTTGGTCGAGCGCCTGGAGAACGAGCGCGCCGAGGCGCACCGCCGGCTGCCGCCGCTCGCCGAGGTCGCCGCGAGGCTGAGAGCGAGCGAGGCGGACGCCCGCTCGCTGCCCGACCGGTTCGAGGCCGGCCGGCTGCTGGCCGAGGCGCTGGTCGCGTCCTATCGCCGCGGCCGGCGCGACTGGCGCGAACTCGGCGACGGATTCTCGATCGAGACCCTGCACGACTGGCGCAAACGGGTGAAACAACGCCGTCATCTCTCCGCGTTGGTGCCGATCGAGACTCCGGTCACCAGCCGCGCCATTCAGCGCGATCTCGGAGAACTCGGTGAAATCCTCGGCGAGGAGCACGATCTGGCGATGTTCCAGACCCGGCTGGAGACCGACGAGAGATTGCTCCGGCCGCGCGAGGGGCGGGACGGGATCGTCGAACTCGTCGCCCGCCGCCGCCGCAAACTGGCCAAGAAGGCGCTGGAACTCGGGGAAGAACTCTACGGAAGCCGCACCGCCGCGGTCGGCGCGGCGCTGGATGAACTCCGGGAACTCTGGTAACCGGAGCCGTCGCACCCGGGCGGCGGCGATCTCCTCGGAAGGCACGGTGGGAAAGATGGCGGAGAAATTCATCGAGCGCGGTCTGTTCGCCAGCCGCTGGCTGATGGCGCCGATGTACGTCGGTCTGGTCGGCGCGCTGGTCATCCTGATGTTCAAGTTCATGCAGGCGTTGGCCGAATTCGCCCTGCATGCGCTCCACGCGTCCGAGGCGGAGACCGTACTGGCGCTGCTCTCCCTGATCGACCTGACTCTCGCCGGCAATCTGCTGCTGATCGTCGTCTTCTCGGGCTACGAGAACTTCGTCTCGAAGATCGACGTCGGCGATCACGAGGATCAGCCGGACTGGAAGGGCAAGGTCGATTTCGCCGGGCTCAAGCTGAAGCTGATCGCCTCGATCGTCGCCATATCGGGCATCCATCTGCTCAAGATCTTCATGGACATCCCGAAGTACACCGATCGCGACATCATGTGGATGGTGATCATCCACGTCGTCTTCGTGGGCTCGGGCGTCTTCCTCGCGCTGATGGACCGCATCCACGTCCAGCACCAGGCGGAGGGGCCGCTGGTCGGCGGCGGTGGCGGTAGCGGGGGCCACTGACCACCGCCGGCCGCGCTTCACCTCACCTCACTTCGCCACGAGGACCTGCGAGCAGGCCGGGGGCAGGTCGGTGAGCCTGACCGGCGGGCGCGGCTTCTCCGGCGGCGAGGGTTTCCACGGCTCCGGTCCCAGCCACCAGGCGAGATCGGCGCCGCACCCGTCGCCCGCGGGCACCGGGTCCTGATCCTTGCAGTCCTCGGCGCCGGGCGGGCAGCCGAGCCGCACGTGGAAATGATAGTTGTGGCCGTACCACGGCCGCACCTTGCCGAGCCAGCCGCGGTCGCCCGTCGCCTCCTCGCACATCACCTTCTTGATCGCCGGATGAACGAAGATGCGCGCCACCTCCGCATCGAGCGCCGCTTGGCGCACCAGAGCGGTTCGGGTCGGCGTCCAGGTCGAGCGGTCGATCTCGCGCGTCGCCATCTTCACCATCGACACCGCCGAGATGGTCTCGCGCTCCGGACGCGTCATCTTGTGAGTGGGCATCGACAGGAACCAGATGTCGGCGTCGAGGCCCACCTGATGGGAGGCATGGCCGGTGATCATCGGGCCGCCGCGCGGCTGCGACATGTCTCCGACCAGCAGCCCCGGCCATCCGATGCGCCGCCCCTTCTCGGCGAACCGCTCGAGGAAGGCGACGAGACGGGGGTGGCCCCAGTTGCGGTTGCGCGACAAACGCATGACCTGCCACGCCGCCCCGTCGACGGGAAGCGCCACGGCGCCGGCGAGACAGCCGCGCGAGTAGGCGCCGATCGAGCGGGCGGCGAGCGGAGCGGGCTCGCGCACCCCGCCGAAGAGCACCTTGGCGGCGTCGGCGGGCAATTCGGTGCGCGCCTTGGCGATCTCGGCCGAGGTCTCCTCGGCGGTCGCCTGAGCCCGAGCGGGCGCTGCGGCGGCGAGCACCGCGGCGGCGAGGAGAAGGGTGGAGCGGCGCATGGCGGATGTCCCATGAGAATCGATCCGGCGAGGCTCGCACGACGGATCTTCACCGATGGTCAACGATCCCGCGACGCCGATCACTCGGCGCGGGCGTGGACCAGACGGGCGGCGACGAGATCCTCGAGCGCGGTGCCGACCGACTTGAAGAGGGTGATCTCCTCGGCCGAGCCGCGACCGGACACCCGACCGCGGCAGAGGTCGGCGAGTTCGCCGGAGACGTCCTCGACCTTCAGCACGCCGCCGGCGATCGGCTGCGTCAGGTCGCCGGCCTCCTTCAGGGCGCCGGCGCGGGTATCGACGAAGACCCGGGCGCGGGCGATCGTCGCATCGTCGGCCTCGCGCATCGCCGGGGTGTAGCCGCCGACGAGATCGACGTGGGTACCCGGGCGCAACACCGCGCCGCGGACGAGCGGCTCGCGCGACATGGTGGCGGCGGAGACGACGTCGGCCTCGGCGACCGCCGCATCGAGGTCTGCGACCGCGGCGGCGGCGAAATCACGACCCGCGAAGGCCGCCGCGAGCGCCTCGGCCTTGCCGGGCGAGCGGTTCCAGATCGACACCCGCCGGATCGGCCGGACCGCCGCGTGGGCCTCGATCAGATGTTCGGCGAGCGCGCCGGCACCGACCATCACCAGATGCGAGGCGTCGGGGCGGGCGAGGTGATCGGCGGCCAGCGCCGAGGCGGCGGCGGTGCGCCACAGCGTCAGCCGGGCGCCGTCGAGAACGGCGAGCGGCTCGCCGGTTACCCCCGACATCAGCACGTAGGCGCCGATCACCGAGGGCAGACCGCGACTGGTGTTGCCGGGAACCACCGAGACCAGTTTCACCCCCATCACCGCATCGGCGGCGATCACGGCGGAAGTGTCGGTCCAGGCCGGCATCAGGAGCAGCATGGCATCGGCTTCGCCGGCCCGCGTCATCGGGTGATGGTGGCGGACCGGCGTGACGACGTCCTCCCGGAAGCCGCGGCGCAACGCCTCGAGCATGTCGGCGCGAGTGAGGACGCGATCGATGGTGGCGGCGTCGATGGTGCGCATGGCGATCCCGAGAACGGCCGGAGGAACCGCGGCGGCGGCCGCGCTCCGGCGAGCGGGCGTGGACGAGCGATCAGGCGGCGCGGCGCGGGTCGCCGGGGACCGGTAGGGCGAGGCCGACCGAAGCCGGCGCGCTTTCGGCGCGGGCGGCGAGATCGGCGGCCAGACGATCGCGTTCACCGGCGAGGCGGGCGGTCTCGCGGCGACCGGTGCGCGCGGCGCGGCGATGGACGCGCTGGTGCCACCAGACGGTGAAACCGCCGAGCATGATGCCGAAGATCATGGCGCCGAGCACCAGGACGAACAGCGGCAGGTCGACGGCGAAAGCCGGATCCTCCGGGCGGAAGGGATCGAGCGCCACGGTCACGGGCTTGCGATTGGTGACGGAGAGGGCGATCACGGCGGCCCCGAAGGGCAACGCCAGGAGCCAGGTCATAAGGCGGGACAGCACTGGACTTCTCTCCTCACGGGCGGCGGACGGGATCAGTCGCCGAGGTCGACCCCGTCGTTGAGGCGTTCGCGCATCTCCTTGCCGGTCTTGAAGAACGGCACGTATTTCTCGGTGACGGCGACCTTCTGGCCGGTGCGCGGGTTGCGGCCTGTGCGCGCCGGGCGATTCTTGACGGAGAAGGCACCGAAACCGCGCAACTCGACCCGATCACCACGCGTCAGCGCCGCGGTGATCTCGTCGAGGACGGCGTTGACGATGTGCTCGACGTCACGCTGGTAGAGATGCGGGTTGCGTTCGGCCAGACTCGACACCAGCTCGGACTTGATCATCGACCGATCCCCCCGGAATTGCTCGGATTTTCGCCCGCCCCAAGGTGCCAGTGCGACCGCAGTCCGTCAAGCGAACGGATGGCCTCGGCTCCCGATTCGAGCCCCAGGGCGGACAAGGTGCCGCGGACGATCGCCGTGGCGAGCGACTCGGCCATCGGCCAGTCGCCCAATTTGCGGTCCGGCTTCCAGTCGCGGACCTTGAGACCCTTCTCCACGCCCTTCGTCTCCAGCCAGGCGATGGCGACGCTCTCCTCGCCGAGCTCGTCGACGAGCTTCAGATCGAGCGCTTGAGCACCGGTGACGACGCGGCCATCGGCGAGTTCCCTCGCCTTCTCGGGCGGGAGGCCGCGGCGCTCGGCGACGAGGCCGACGAACCACGCGTAGGTGTCCTTGACCACCTTGTCGAGCATGGCGCGGGCCTCTGGCGAGGTCGGCTTGAACGGCGTCGGCTCGGCCTTGAGCGGCGTCGACTTCACCTCGTCCAGCTTGACGCCCATCGTCTCCATCAGCTTCGAGACGTCGCCCCACTGGATGAGGACGCCGATCGAACCGGTGAGCGCGGTGCGGCGGACGACGATGTGGTCGGTGCCGATGGCGGTGAGATAGCCGGCGGAAGCGGCGAGCGAGCCGACGTGGGCGACGGTCGGCTTCTTGTCGGAGAGCTTGCGCAGCGCGGTGTAGAGGCCCTCGCCGGCGGACGTCGCACCGCCGGGGCTGTCGATCGACACGATCACGCCCTTCACCGCATCGGTGATGGCGAGTTTGTCGACCATCTCGAGCAGCTTGCGGTCGGGCATCATGATGCCCTGCACGCTCAGGCGGGCGATGTGGGGGCGCGCCTTGTCGACCAGATCGCCGACGCCGCCGAAGCGGGCGACGACGGCGAGGATCGCCACCACCGCCAGGACGAAGGCGAGTGTGCGCCAGAGCCCAAGCTTGCGCTTCAGGCGGCGGCGATCGGCTACGACATCGGGATCGAGCATCGGTCGGACCTCGGCTTCGGGCGGACGGCGCCCGGCTGGCTCCGAGGGGTATCAGGGAGCGCCGACCGCGGCAAGGTCGCCGCCGAAGCGGGCTGCGGCCGTGCTCCGCATCTCACTCGCCGGCGACGACGCCGCGCAGACGGGTCTTCATCAGATCGCCCTCGCGCTCCAGAACCGGATAGGCGGCGCCGGCGACGAGGTGGTCGTTGATGCGCTTGAGGTCGCGGACGAGATCGAGATGTAGGGTGCCGGCTCCGCGCCCACCGTCGGCCGCCTCGCGCAACCGCGAGAAATGATCGGCGACGACGCGTGCCTCGAGCGCGCGGAAGGTCTGCTTCTCGGCGGCGAGGAGGCGAGCGGCGGCGACGTTCTCGGTGACGAAGACGGACGCGGCGGCGCGCAGGTTGGCGAGCAACCGGTCGAAGACGTCGCGCATCGCCGCATCGCCGTCCGGGGTGAAGGCGAAACCGCGTTCGACGTATTTGGCCACGCTCGCCGCCACGTCGCGGTGGACGATGTCGCCGGCGTGCTCGAGGTTGATGACGAAGCCGAGCACCGCGGTGAGCCGCGCCTCCTCCTCGGCGGAGAGGCTCTCGGGATCGAAGCGGGTCAAGTAGGTCTCGATCGCCCGCTCCAGCCGGTCGATCACGTCGTCGAGCGCCATCGTCTCGGCGAGGCGCTTGCGGTCGCGGTCGTCGAGGGCGCGGCGCATGTCGGTGATCATGGTGCCGAGCAGGTCGGTCATGCGCAGCGTCTCGCGCGCCGCGTGGCCGATGGCGATCGACGGCGTCTCGATCGCGGCCGGGTCGAGATAGAGCGGGCGCGACGGATCGCTCGGCTCGACACGATCGGGGAAGACACGCTCCAGCAACTGGGCCACCGGGCCGAGGGCCGGCAGGAAGACGAGCGCGAGCACGAGGTTGAAGGCGGTGTGGACGTCGACGACGAGCCGGTCGGGCGTCGACACCAGACCGGCCGCCATCGGAGCGACGAGCGGCAGCGTCACGAGAACGACGAGGGCGCCGACCGCGCGCATCGCCAGACCGCCGACCGCCACCCGTTTGCCCGCGGTTCCTCCCTGCCCTTCGATCACCGGATTGATCGCCGTTCCGAGATTGGCCCCCAGCACCAGAGCGATGGCGCCGGGGGCGCCGATGGCGCCCTGCGCCGCGAAGGACATGACCAGCAGGACGGTCGCGGCACTCGAATGGGCGAGCCAGGAGACGACGGCGGCGGCGAGCAGTGCCACCACCGGATCCTCCGAAATCGCCGTGATCGCGACACGAAGACCGGGATCATTTTCGTGGGGCGCCAGCACTGCGACGAGACGCGACAGCGCGATCAGAATCAACCCGAGCCCGATGGCGACCCGACCGAGATCGCGGCTGCGGGTGACGCCGCCGGTGCGGAACATCACGACGCCGACGAGGATCGCGGCCGGGGCGACATGACCGACGTCGAAGGCGAGGAGTTGGACGATCAGCGTCGTCCCGATGTTGGCGCCGAGCATGACGGCGAGCGCCGGGGCGGTGGCGACGAGCCCGTCGGCGGCGAGCGAGGCGATCATCAGGCCGGTGGCGGTGGAAGATTGCAGCGCCGCGGTGACTCCGAGACCGGCGACGACGGCGCGCAACCGTCCGCCGACGAGACGGCCGAGGACGCGACGCAGGTCGGAACCGAAGGCGCGCCGGATGCCGGTCTGCACCATGTGCAGGCCCCACAACAACAGCGCCACGGCGCCGGCGAGATCGAGGATGAGCAGTGTCGTGGGCATCGGGCGCCCGGCTCCTCCGTCGGCGATGGAAATTCGGTCGGGGCCCGGCGACGGCCGGTCGGCGTGTATGTCGCACGACCGGAACAAAGAACGGCCGTGACGCGCCTTTCCACATTAGGCGACGAAGTATTCGATGCGTCCAGTCACATCTTTCGAGAGCCGGCCATGCGCGCGGCGGCCGGCTTCCCGTCCCGGCGACGAAGACGGCCGGGAGGAGATGGCGGGGCCGGAAACGCGAGGACCCGCGCCGGTCTCCCGGCGCGGGTCCATCGTGGTGCGCGGTCCGGGTCGGTTCACGGACCCGGCACGGATCACTTGTCTTCGGTGCGGGCGCGCAGCGCCGCGCCGAGGATGTCGCCGAGCGAGGCGCCCGAGTCGGACGAACCGAACTGAGCGATCGCCTCCTTCTCCTCGGCCACCTCGAGCGCCTTGATCGACACCGAGACCTTGCGGGTCTTGCGGTCGAACTGGACGACGCGGGCGTCGAGACGCTCGCCGACGGCGAAGCGGTCGGGACGCTGGTCGCCACGCTCGCGAGCGAGCTCGGAACGCTTGATGAAGGTGGAGAATTCGGTGTCGACGATCTTCACGTCGATGCCCGAATCCTTCACTTCCGTCACTTCGCAGGTGACGATGGCGCCGCGACGGATGTCGCCGGCCTTCTCGAAGGGATCGCCGGCGAGCTGCTTGACGCCGAGCGAGATGCGCTCCTTGTCGACGTCGACGTCGAGAACCACCGCCTTGATGCGGTCACCGCGACGGAACTCCTCGATGACCTGCTCGCCCGGACGGTTCCAGTCGAGGTCGGAGAGGTGGACCATGCCGTCGACGTCGCCGTCGAGGCCGATGAACAGGCCGAACTCGGTCTTGTTCTTGACCTCGCCCTCGACCACCGTGTTCGGCGGATACTTCTCGACGAAGGTCTCCCACGGGTTGGAGAGCGTCTGCTTGAGGCCGAGCGAGATGCGGCGCTTGACCGGATCGACCTCGAGCACCATCACCTCGACCTCCTGGGAGGTGGAGACGATCTTGCCCGGATGGACGTTCTTCTTGGTCCAGCTCATCTCGGAGACGTGGATCAGGCCCTCGATACCCGGCTCGAGTTCGACGAAGGCGCCGTAGTCGGTGATGTTGGTCACGCGGCCGGCGAACTTGGCGTTGACCGGATACTTGGCGACGATGCCGTCCCACGGATCCGCCTCGAGCTGCTTCATGCCGAGCGAGATGCGGTGGGTATCCGGATTGACGCGGATGATCTGGACCTTGACGGTCTGACCGATCGTCAGCACCTCGGAGGGATGGTTGATGCGGCGCCAGGCGATGTCGGTGACGTGCAACAGGCCGTCGATGCCGCCGAGGTCGACGAACGCACCGTAGTCGGTGATGTTCTTGACGACGCCGTCGACGATCTGGCCTTCCTGCAGGCTCTGGACGAGCTCCGAACGCTGCTCCGCCCGGGTCTCTTCCAAGACGGTGCGGCGCGAGACGACGATGTTGCCGCGGCGCTTGTCCATCTTGAGGATCTGGAAGGGCTGCGGCACGTGCATCAGCGGACCGACGTCGCGGACCGGGCGGATGTCGACCTGCGAGCGCGGCAGGAACGCCACGGCGCCGTCGAGGTCGACGGTGAAGCCACCCTTGACCTGATTGAAGATGAGGCCGGTGACCTTCTCGTTCTTGGCGAAGGCCTCCTCGAGGCGAGTCCAGCTCTCTTCGCGGCGAGCCTTCTCGCGCGAGATGACGGCTTCGCCGAGGGCGTTCTCGACCCGGTCGAGATAGACCTCGACCTCGTCGCCGACCTTGAGACCGCCTTCGCGGCCCTGGGCGCCGAATTCCTTGAGCGCGACGCGACCTTCGACCTTGAGGCCGACGTCGATGACCGCGAGATCCTTCTCGATCGCGACGATCTTGCCCTTGACGACGGAGCCTTCGTACAGGTTCGACTGCTCGAGGGACTCTTCGAGGAGAGCCGCGAACTCGTCGCGGGTGGGGTTCATCTGAGACATTGAAACTCCTGGTGCCGAGATCGGCGTGCGCCGGCGGGTTGGTGTCGAAGGGCGGTTCGTTCGCGTCCGGATCCCCGAGGGATTGGGGACCTGCCGTGGAGGCTCCACGGGCCGGCGCCGGCGGACGGCGATCGAAACCGGATGTGCGCGCGCCGGCGGCCCCGAGGGGCGGCTCCGACGCGAACCGGCGTTCCATAGCGGAAGCCTCGCCGTCCGGCAAGCGGAAGACGGCCGAAATCAGCCCTCGGCGGTACGTTTGGCGGCGGCGATGGCGAGAGCGGCGGAAAGCGCCCCGGCGCGATCGAGATCGGAGGTGTCGAGAACCACCGCGTCCGGCGCCGGGCGGAGCGGGGCGACGGCGCGGTTGGCGTCGCGGTCGTCGCGCTCCTTCGTTTCGGCGAGAATGGTCTCGTAGCGAACGTCGCGGCCCTTGGCGAGGAGTTCGTCGGTGCGGCGACGGGCGCGCACCTCGGGCGAGGCGGTGACGTAGATCTTCACCTGCGCGTCGGGGCAGATCACCGTGCCGATGTCGCGGCCGTCGAGGACGGCCCCGGGCGGGCGGGCGGCGAAGGCGCGCTGGAAATCGACGAGAGCCGCGCGCACCTGGGGATGCACGGCGACGCGGGAAGCCAGCTCCCCGGCCTCGCGGCCGCGCAGATCGTCACGCTTCAGGTCCTCGGGATCGAGAGCGCGGGCGAACTCGCCGGCGAGCTCGGCGTCGTCGAGGTCGAAACCGCGGATCGCCATCAGCTTGCCGATGGCGCGATAGAGCAGCCCGGTGTCGAGATGGGGCAGGCCGAGACGGTCGGCCAGCGCCAGCGCCAGCGTGCCCTTTCCGGCGGCGGCGGGACCATCGATGGCGACGACGAAGGGGCGGAACGGTGCGAGGGTCATCG
This sequence comes from Siculibacillus sp., assembly GCA_030247555.1. Classification (GTDB taxonomy): domain Bacteria; phylum Pseudomonadota; class Alphaproteobacteria; order Rhizobiales; family Ancalomicrobiaceae; genus CALBKH01. The sequence continues at coordinate 37,297 of JAOTSD010000014.1, forward strand.
GCGTTCGTCAGAAATCGAGATCGGCATAGGTGGAGGCCGGCGGAATCGCCAGGATGCGGTCGGCGAGCAGCGGCCGGAACGAGGGACGGGACTTGATCAGCCCGTACCACGCCTTGGTGGTGTCGTCCGTCTCCCACGGCACCTCACCGAGGTAGTCGATCGCGGAGAGCGCGGCGGCTGCGGCGAGATCGGCGAAGGACAAGCGCCCCCCGGCCAGCCAGTCGCGGGTGGCGGTGAGCCAGCCGATGTACTTCAGGTGATGGCGGATGTTGGCACGGGCGGCGCGCAGCACCGCCGAATCCGGCTCGCCACCGCCCTTGTCGCGCGGGATCTCGAGCTTGAAGATCTTCTCGTGCACGAGATAACCGACCACTTCGGTGTCGAACTTGCCGAGAAACCAGTCGACGAGACGGCGGACTTCGGCGCGGCTCTCGGCATGGCCCGGCATCAGGCGCCGATCACCCATGGCATAACCTCGGGTCTCGTCGAGATATTCCATGATCACCGAAGCGCCGCAGATCGGCGGACCGTCGTTCTCCACCAGCACCGGCAAGGTGCCGGCGGGATTGAGCAGCAGGAAATCGCGTCGCCGCTCCCAGGGCTTCTCGACCAGGAGATCGAGGGAGAGGCCGTATTCCGCCGCGGCCAGGCGAACGAAGCGGCTCGAGGTGGAGAAGGGGTGGTGGTGCAGCGTCAGCATCGGAGCCATCTGCGGCCCGGGCGGCGATCGCCGGAGCTCGTCACCCCCCCTATAGGCCGGCGACGGGCGACCGACAAGCCACGCCGCGGCAGCGGGTGGAAACGGAACGAGGCCCGCGCCGGGCCTCGTCGAGAGAAGAAGCGAGCGTTTCGCCGGCTCAGGCCGGTTTGCGGTCGAACTGGCCGTGCGGCCGGAAGCGCCAGAGATAGGAGTCGAGCTCGGCTTCGATCGAGGTCGGCTCGATGCCGAGCCCGGCGAGGGTGCGGCCCTCGGCCAGAGCCGCCGCGGAGACGACGTTGTCGGACTTCAGCAGTTCGACCTGATCCTCGGTGAGGAGCGGCTTCGGCAGCAACTGCAGGAATTTCGCCTGGAACTTGGCGAGGCCGAAGGGCAGCGGCACCAGGAAGCGTCGGCGGTGGGTGGCGGCGAGCACCGCCTCGACGCATTCGCGGAAGGTCTTCACCGCGGGACCGCCGAGTTCGTAGACGGTTCCCGCCTTCGCCCCGCCCTCGACCGCGATCGCCACGGCTTCGGCGACGTCGCGCACGAAGACCGGCTGGAAGCGGGTCACCCCACCCCCGATCAGCGGCAGCACCGGCGACAGCGAGGCGAGGAAGCCGAGCCGGTTGAAGAAGTCGTCGTCGGGTCCGAAGATCACCGAGGGCCGCAACACCACCGACGCCGGCAGGGCGGTGAGCACCGCCTCCTCGCCGACCGCCTTGGCGCGGGCGTAGGCCGAGCGAGAATTCGCGTCGGCGCCGATGGCCGAGACCTGGACCATCGCGCCGATACCGGCCGACCTGGTCGCCTCGGCGATCATGTGGGCGCCGTCGGCCATGACGTCGTCGAAGGTCTGCTTGCCGCCCTGCGCCAGGAGACCGACGAGGTTGACCACGGCGTCGGCACCCTCGACGGCGCGCTCGATCGACCAGCGGTGTTCACGGCGGATGTTGGCCTGAACGGCGACGATCTGTCCGGGGCCGCCGCAGGGCTGGAGCGGGCCGGCGAGGTCGGGGCGACGGACGGCGGCGCGGATGCGCCAGCCACGGCGGGCCAGCGCCCGGACGACCTGGCGGCCGACGAAACCGGAACCGCCGAAGACGGTGACGAGCCTGCCCCGGGCGGAGCCGTTGAGGGGAGCGGACATGCGCGGAATCCTCGTCGTCTCGAAATGAGATACGCCGCTGTTTAGCCTTCTCGGCGGCTCCTGTGAAGCGGAGAAGCCGACACCTTCGACGAAAGCGGGGATCGGGGGAGGTAAGCGATTGACAAGCGCCTCGCGACTTCGTAATCACGCCGCCGTTGCCCAGGTGGCGGAATTGGTAGACGCGCTGGTTTCAGGTACCAGTGGTGAAAGCCGTGGAGGTTCGAGTCCTCTCCTGGGCACCATCTCTCCTCACGGAGCGAACGGCGGATCTCCGCCGTTTTTTTGTGCCCGCGGCACGCCGAGCACGTGGCGACGCGACCTCGATCGATCTCGGACGGGTCGAAACGTCGCGAGAGTCCCACCTCATCTTGCTCGCCCCTCGCAGATCCCGATCTCCGGGCGGGGAGGATCAACGCTTCGACGTCACAAGCCGCCGGTCCGCCGGCAGTTTTCCATGTGACAGGTGACGAAGTCGCCGCGGTCGTTCTCCTCGGAGGTCGACTTGGTCTGGACCTCCATGTAGCCGCGCACGGCGACACCGCCGAGCGCTTCGGAGAAAAGGCCGAGGACCTCGGAGTCCTGAGCGACTCGGCAGGCGTCGATGGTGACGAAACTGACGCGCGGCACGAAATACGAGGCGATCTGCGAGACGATGGGCCTCCATTGCGGCGCGTTCTTGGCCGCGAAGACGCTGCGCCCGAGAGCGAAGGCACCGTCGTCGCCGTGGCAGGAGATCCGCAGATGGGCGACCTTCGATTTGTTGGCGGTGCAGGTCGAGACGACCTTCTTCGCCAGATCATCCCAGCATCCTGCCCAATGACCGCCGCCCGCTTCGAATAGGCCGATCTCCAGCATCGAGGACAGCATGGCCATTCCGCGGATGCCGGACGGCTTGGAGACGAAGTTGATCAACTCCCATCTCTGACCGGTCCTCGAGTTCTGAAAAAGGTGCGACATGGCGAACCTCGGTACGAAGGCGGGACGAGCAGAATTGGAAGGAGCGACGGCGATGTCAATCCGTGTCGCACGCCGCCGGCGACGGGACGTTCGGTGAAGGTGGCACGACGACAGGTGGTCGGCGCGCATCCCGAGCGAAAATGGGGAGCGGCGAAGCGCCCACGGTCGATCTCGGGCGGGTTCACACGCCCATGACGTCGGCGCGGATGCGGTGGAAGCGCAGGGCGCGCTCGGCCGTGACGCGATCGACGGTGCGATATTCGGTGGCCATCTTCTCGGCTTCCGCGTGCGGCAGATGGAGACGCTCGCAACGCAGACGCGACAGCTTCAGATAGGTGCTCTGTCCGACGCCGGCGGAACGACGGACGAGCGCAGTGCCGAAATCGTTGACCTCGTGCAGGACGTTGGAGACGTGCGCCTCGGGCAGGCCGGCGACGTCGGCGAGGAGCGTCGCGATGTCGACGAGGCGTTGGCCCATGATCAACGCGTCGAGGCACTGGTCGAGGCGATGGCGGCCTTCGCGGACGGCGGTGGCGAGGCGCAGGGCCTCGAGCCGGTCCTGGTGATGCTTCTCGCGCGATCGGGCGACCTTCTCGTGGGCGGAGAGAGCGAGCTCGGTGGCGGCCGCGCGATTGGCGCGGATGAAGGCGCGCAACCGCTCGCCGGCACCGTGTTCGAGCGAGGCGACGAGACGGTCGAGGCGCTCGAAGTCGATGTCGTCGCGATCGAAGAGGCCGGCGCCGACCTCGTCGAACTTCGTCGCCTTGAAGGCCAGCTCGCGCAGGCCGGCGGCCGAGAAGCGAGCGCCGGCGTTGCGCGTGACGCCGGCGAGGACGTGGCGGTCGCCCGATTCGATCAGCATGTCGGTGACCGCCTCGCTGAGGCTCGATCGGCGGGTCATCGCCAGCAGGTGACCGGTTCCGCGTGCCGTGCCGATGGCGCGCAGGTCCTCGTCGGTGAGAACGTCGCAACGCTCCAGCATCGGACCGGCGACGGCGATGTCTTCGTCGTGGGCGAGCGCGGTGGCGAGGTCGCGCGGCGTGCGCGACAGCGCGGCGACCCGCTGGGAGAGTTGCACCTTCTCGCTGGAAGTGACCCGGCCGATGAGCCGGCAGAGATGTCGCCGAAGAGCACGACCTCCTGATCGGTGTGGTCCTCGATACCGTCGATGAAGAGATCCGAGAACTTCTGCATGATCGCCCGACGGGTCTTGCTCGAACGATCACGGGCGAGGATCAGCAGGTCCGTGCAGGAGGTCGACATCGTGATGCCCATCACCGCGCCGGCGTCTCGCCGTGAAACCGGTCGATCGACGACCGGCACGACGACACCACGTCCCCAATCCGCCGAGCCGAGCGGCGCGACCCCGCCGTTCAGGCGGCCGATCGAACATGCACCGACGAGGATCGAGACGGACTGAAGCGATCGGCCGGTTCGACGCGCCGCGGAGCAGGCCGCGAGCCCCTACGCAGGGGCGACGGCATCGACCGGCGCCCCGACCCACGCGGCTCCGGCCCGCCGGCGATGCGGCGAAGGCCCGTGACGCCACGTCGGGACCGGAAGCCACTCGGCAGGCGCGTGTCCCGACGCGGCGACGACGGCGCAGGGGGACCCCGGCCGGACGACGGGCGGTCGCCTCCCTCCCCCCGGGGGCGCCGGCCGAACCCGGACGATCGCAACGACGAAGTGATCGGCGGCGACGGCCGGGTGGCACTTGTCACACCCTTTCGCCCTGTGTATAGGGACGTCGCTCGTTCGACCCGAGTTTCTCGCGGAGAGGTGCCGGAGTGGTCGATCGGGGCGGTCTCGAAAACCGTTGTACGTGCAAGCGTACCGTGGGTTCGAATCCCACCCTCTCCGCCATTCACTTCCGACCGAAACTCGGTGAATCGATTGAGAAATCGTCCTGATTTCTCAATGCGTTGCTCGGCTCCTCAGGAGCACGGGCATGCGCCGGATCGACGATGTACCAACAAATGTACCAACGGATGTACCAGGTGAGGCGCCGGCTCCCGGTCTCCTGATCGTGTCCCGAGAGGTGGTGTAGCTGACCGTTGGCCAGCGGGGCGCGCCGATATGGGCGGCGGACTCAGGCCGCCATGTTCGGCAGGCCGGGGACGGCGGGATCATCGCCGATGGCGGCGATCGTTTCCAGGGTCATGCAGCGGGATCTCTGGACCGCCCATTCGTCGTTCTGTTCGAGCAGGATCGCCCCGACCAATCGGACGATGGCGTCTTCGTTGGGGAAGATGCCGACGACCTCGGTGCGGCGCTTGATCTCGCCGTTGAGCCTTTCGAGTGGATTGGTGCCGTGCAGCTTCGCCCGGTGCGGGGCCGGGAAGCTCATGTAGGCGAGGACGTCGGCTTCGGCGTCGTCCATGAAGGCGGCGAGCTTCGCCATCTTCGGCCGGAGTTGGTCGGCGACGGCGCGCCATTGACGGCGGGCGGCATCGGCGTCGTTCTGAGCGAAGGCCGTTGCGATGAAGGCGGAGACGACCCGGCGGCCGTTCTTGCCGGCGTGCGCCAAGGCGTTGCGCATGAAGTGTACCCGGCACCGCTGCCACGTCGCCGTCAGAACCTTCGACACCGCCGCCTTGATCCTCTCGTGCGCGTCGGAGATCACCAGTTTCACACCACGCAGACCCCGCCGGGCGAGTTTGCGTGAGGCAAGGCGGTCCAGAAGGTCTCGGCCTCCGACGGCCCGATGCCCATGCCGAGCACCTCGCGCCGGCCGTCGGTGTTGACGCCGACCGCGACGATCACCACCACCGACACGATCCGCCCGTTCTGGCGGACCTTCAGGTAGGTCGCGTCGATCCACAGGTAGGGCCAGTCGCCTTCGATCGGGCGATCGAGGAAGGCCTTCACCCGTTCGTCGATTTCCTCTTACTCGACAGGCAAATGCTTGCATTTGCCGAAAGGGCGCACAACCGGCTGTACCCAAGCTCTTCGAGATCCCGCTCATGCCGAGCGACTTGACCAGAACGTCGACCGAGCGCGTCGATATGCCTTGGATGTGGGCTTCCTGGATGACGGCGGTCAGCGCCTTCTCGGCCATCCGGCGCGGCTCCAGGAAGCTCGGGAAGTAGCTGCCGGTGCGAAGGCGCGGGATGCGCAACTCCACGGTTCCCGCACGGGTCTCCCAGTCGCGCTCACTGTAGCCGTTGCGCTGCGCCAGACGGTCCTGGCTCTTCTCGCCCCACTCGGCCCCCGTGTGGGCGCCGATCTCGAGTTCGACCGGGCGCTCGGCGGCGAAGCCGATCATCTGGCTCCGCCGGCCTTCGGCTCACGCAACACATCGGCGTCGGCGCTCTTCTCCACGGGCGCCCGCAGGCTCATCATCACGTCGGTCATCGGTGGTTCCTCGGTCGGGTTGGGTCTCGCAACTCCGACCATACCGGCGTACCGCCGATGGCCACCTTCCTCGTCAGCTACACCACATCACGGGACACGATCCGTGATCGCCATGAAGGCGTCGGCATCCATGAGGTGCAACCGGGTTCATTTCAGTCCCTCGAAGAGCCGCCGATAGAATGTTGAGCGGTGGACGCCGAGGCGGGCGGCGGCGCGGGTTACATTGCCGCCGCAGGCATCGAGGGCCGCCCGCATCGCCGCCCGATTCATGTCGTCGAGCCGGCGCGGTTCATCGGCCGCGATCGTCGCCCGGGATTCGCCGGCAACTTCGCCGCCATCTGCCGCGAACGAACCGATCCGCCGAGGGGCGCAGCGGATGTCGGCGGGGAGAGCCTCTTCGTCGAGCGTCTCGCCCGGCTCGGCGAGGATGGCGAGGGTACGCAGCGTCGCGGCGAGCTGGCGGAAGTTTCCCGGCCACTCGTAGCCGGCGAGCCGGTCGAACGCGGCGGGCGAAAGCGCGACCTGGTTCGCCCCCGCCATCTCTGTCCACATCCGCTCGATCACCCCGGCGAGATCGGAGCGCTCGCGCAGGGGCGGCAGTTCGACGGTGTACTGCGCGATGCGAAAATAGAGGTCCTGGCGGAAGCACCGCGCCTCCACCGCGTCCGCCAATCCGTGATGGGTGGCGCAGACCAGGACAAAGTCGACCGCCACGGGACGACCGCCGCCGAGCGGCGTCACCTCGCGCTCCTGCAGAGCGCGCAGCAGCCGTGCCTGGAGCGCGAGCGGCATGTCGCCGATCTCGTCGAGAAACAGAACGCCGCCGTCGGCCTCGCGCAGCAGGCCCTTCGAGCCCTTGCGCCGCGCCCCGGTGAAGGCGCCCTCCTCGTAGCCGAAGAGTTCGGCCTCGATCAGACCCTCGGGAAGTGCCGCGCAGTTGACCGCGACGAAGGGTCGGTCGGCCCGGGCCGAGGCCGCGTGCAGGGCTCGGGCGAAGACCTCCTTGCCGGTACCGGTTTCCCCCTGGACGAGGACGGGCACGTCGGCATCGACCAGACGGGTGGCCCGGGCGAGCGCCCGGGCGCGCTGGTCATCCCAGATCGTCGTCGCCTCGGACCTCGGACGTGGTCGGGTTGCCGGCGGATCGACGGCGCCCGTGGGCGAGCGCGAGGCGGCGGACGAGCGGAACGGCTCGGCCGGACGGCGCATCAGGCCGAAAAGCGGGCGGCCGCGCGCCGAGATGATGCGCGCCTCGCCGGCGGCGCGGATGCGGCCGGAGGCGAAGAGCTCGCCCCAGGACAGCCGTCCGAGCGCGTCGACCTCGATCTCCAAGAAGGAGAGGGCACGCCGAGTGGCGCCGATCAGCCGGTCGCCCTCGAAGGCGAGCAGCCCCTCGCGGGCGCTGCCCAGTTCCCCGGGGTCGAGATGAATGGCGAGCATCTCGCGATTGCCGAAGGTCTCGGCGAAGAGACGATGCTCGATCGCCGCCACGGCGCGCCGGACGAGCGCCGGGGCGTGGGTCGGCTGCACCTCGGCGTGGTTGGAGAGGTCGAGCACCCCGACCGCCTCCCCGCAGGGGCCGACGATCGGCGCCGCGGTACAGGAGAGGATGCGGTGACTCTCGAAGAAGTGCTCGGCGCCGAGCACCGAGATCTCGGCCCGTTCGGCGAGTGCCGCGCCGATGGCGTTGGTGCCGGTCGCCGCCTCGCCCCACAGCACGCCGGGGCGCAGGGCGACGCGCGCCGCCTTCGCGGCGAAGTCGGCGTGGCCCAGCATGTCGAGCACGAAGCCGTCGGCGTCGGTGAGGATGACGACGGCGCCGGAGGCCGCCGCTTCCTCGTGGAGGACGCGGATCTCGGTTCGGGCGGCGGAGCGCAGCCGGGCGGCGCGGTCGTGGCGCTCACGCAGACGGCTACCGTCGATCGGCTCGATCCGGGGCCGTTCGTCCATGTGCAGGCCGAGGGCGGCGCAGCGTTGCCACGACCGCAGGATCGGCGCCGGCACCACGTCCTCGGGCACCAGCCCCTGAGACAGGAACTGGCGGCGGATCGCCGTCATCGACTGCGCCGTCATCGCCCGACGCGGTAGCACCGTCGTCGGCCCCGCGCGGCGCGGGGGCGGCGAGCTGGCCATGGGTCATCCTCCCGACGTCCGCCGCGGTCGCGTCGACGAGGATCGCGCCGCAGTTCTGAAGCGGTCCCGACGAGGCCAGTGTCGCGCGGGTGTCGCATTCTGCGACGGTCGTCGCGCCACTGTCGTCGGCCGCGTCAGTAGACGTAACCGATGTCGACCGATAGGTCCATGGGCACATATCGCGAGCTCTGAAACGATTTAGCGACGACCCTTTCGCATCAGGGACTTAACCGGGAGGGCGGTCGATATTCGTTCGGACGGGAGGCCGGTTGGCACGGCCCTGGCAATCGGAGGGGCACTCGAAAGCCATGGGAGGACACGAGTATGAACCAGCCCGCCACCACCACCTCGACCCCGGTGACGCCGTTCCGCGCCCGCTATGACAACTTCATCGGCGGCAAGTGGGTCGCCCCGGTCGACGGCCGCTACTTCGACAACGTCTCGCCGATCAACGGCCGCAAGATCTGCGAGATCGCCCGCTCGCAGGCCGCCGACATCGAACTCGCCCTCGACGCCGCCCACGCGGCGCGCGAGAGCTGGGGCCGCACCTCGGTCGCCCATCGCGCCCACATCCTCAACCGCATCGCCGACCGGATGGAAGAGAACCTGGCGACGCTGGCGCTCGCCGAGACCTGGGACAACGGCAAGCCGATCCGCGAGACGACGGCGGCCGACCTGCCGCTCGCCATCGACCACTTCCGCTATTTCGCCGGCTGCGTCCGCGCCCAGGAGGGCACCCTCTCCGAGATCGACCACGACACCATCGCCTATCACTTCCACGAGCCGCTCGGCGTCGTCGGCCAGATCATTCCGTGGAACTTCCCGATCCTGATGGCGGTCTGGAAGCTCGCCCCGGCGCTCGCCGCCGGCAACTGCGTGGTGCTCAAGCCGGCCGAGCAGACCCCGGCGTCGATCCTGGTGCTCGCCGAGATGATCGCCGACCTCTTGCCCCCCGGCGTTCTCAACATCGTCAACGGTTTCGGCCTGGAGGCCGGCAAGCCGCTGGCGTCTTCGAACCGCATCGCCAAGATCGCCTTCACCGGTGAGACCTCCACCGGCCGGCTGATCATGCAGTACGCCTCGCAGAACCTGATCCCGGTGACGCTCGAACTCGGCGGCAAGTCGCCGAACATCTTCTTCGAGGACGTCGCCCGCGAGGACGACGACTTCCTCGACAAGGCGATCGAGGGCTTCGTCATGTTCGCGTTGAACCAGGGCGAGGTCTGCACCTGCCCGTCGCGCGCCCTCGTCCACGAGAAGATCTACGACAGGTTCATGGACCGCGCCCTGAAGCGCGTCGCCGCGATCGTCCAGGGCAGCCCGCTCGATCCGCAGACCATGATCGGCGCGCAGGCGTCGGCCGAGCAGATGGAGAAGATCCTCTCCTATCTCGACATCGGTCGCCAGGAAGGCGCCGAGTGCCTGATCGGCGGCGAGCGCAATCACCTCGGCGGTGATCTCGAAGGCGGCTACTACATCAAGCCCACCGTGTTCCACGGCCACAACAAGATGCGCATCTTCCAAGAGGAGATCTTCGGCCCCGTCGTGTCGGTGACGACCTTCAAGGACGAGGACGAGGCCCTGCACATCGCCAACGACACGCTCTACGGCCTCGGCGCCGGCGTGTGGTCGCGCGACGCCAACACGCTCTATCGCTTCGGCCGCAACATCCAGGCCGGCCGCGTGTGGACCAACTGCTACCACGCCTACCCGGCCCATGCCGCCTTCGGCGGCTACAAGCAGTCGGGCATCGGTCGCGAGACCCACTCGATGATGCTCGACCACTATCAGCAGACCAAGAACCTGCTGGTCTCCTACTCCCCCAAGAAACTCGGTTTCTTCTGATCTCCCCGCGACGCGGGATCGGGCGGCGGCGACGTCGCCCGATCCCGGCCGCTCCCCTGGACCGCATCGGCGCCTCGGCGCCGGTGCGGTCACTTTTCACCGGCCGCCATCGACAGGTGGCGACGGCTCGTCGGAAAGAGAGACCATGACCGAGGCGACCGCATCCATCGCACCGCCCGCCCGAGTTCTGGCGACACCGGTCGCGCTCGACTTCATCGCCGAACTGACCGCCCGCCATGGCCCCGTGCTGTTCCACCAGTCCGGCGGCTGCTGCGACGGCTCGACGCCGATGTGCTGGCCGCGTGCCGACTTCATCGTCGGCGACACCGACGTCCGCCTCGGCGAGATCGGCGGCGCCCCCTTCTTCATGGCGCGCTCGCAGTTCGAATACTGGAAGCACACCCAGCTCATCATCGACGTGGTGCCCGGCATGGGCGGCATGTTCAGTCTCGACAACGGCACCGGCCGACGGTTCCTGACGCGATCGCGGTTGTTCGAGGACGGCGAATCGACGTTGCTCGACCTGCCGTAATGGTGGCGCAGGTGATCATGACGTCGCGCGCGATCCAAAGCAGCGCCAGTGCCCGACCGCAGCCAAGCTTGGCCCACGCCTCGGCTCTGCACCAGCGATTCGACTCGGTCGGAGCGGAGGGCCACGATGTCTGCGGCTTCGCAGGTCTGTCCGGGGTGCGCTCGAAGCGATGGGGACCGAACATCCCGTGCAACGGGTTCACCGGAGATTCTTTCGCGCATATTCGCGTCACCTAACGGATCGTCCACCAATTCGTGCTCTTCTCGCCAAGATGGGACCGGCATGGAAGGGATGCCAGACATGGGCGGTCGGAAGCGCGTCTCCTTCGACGAACTGACGCTGCACTATCAGCCGCAGATGACGGCCGACGGGACACGTGTCGCGTCGGTGGAGGCTCTGCTGCGGGTTCTCAAGCCGGAACCGCGACTGATGGGGCCGGCGGACGTGCTGGCGCATTTCGATGCGCCGAAGGACGCCGAGGCACTCGACTGGTGGGTGGTTCGGACCGCCTGCCGCGACGCGCTGCGATGGCCGTCGATCTCCATCGGGCTCAACCTCACCGCCGGCAGGTTTCGCGATCCCGGCTTCGCCTCGCGCCTGGCATCGGAGGTCGCGGAGATCGGCGTTCCGCCGCAGCGGATCGAGCTCGAGATCGTGGAAGGCTCCTACATCGAAGACTTCGACACGGCGGTCGCCAACATCAATGCCCTGCGCGCCATGGGGTTCCGCATCGCGCTCGACGACTTCGGCACCGGCTTCTCCTCGCTCACCTATCTGCTCAAGCTGCCGGTCGACAAATTGAAGATCGACAAGTCCTTCGTCGATGGGGTCGGTTCGATCCAGTCGGCGGCGATCGTCCACTCGGTGGTGGCGCTGGCGCGGGCATTGGGGCTGAAGATCACGGCGGAGGGGGTGGAGACCGAGGACCAGCACCGCTTCCTCAAGGTCGCCGGCTGCCACTACATGCAGGGCTGGCTGTTCCACAAGGCGATGAGCGCCGAGGCCGTCGACGACCTCCTGGCGAGCGATCGACCTATGCGGCTCGCCGCCGGTTGACCTTCGGCCGGGCCGATCGTTCCATCGCCGAACCGACGACATCATGCGAACCACGGAACGGCGGCCGACGAGGCCGCTGCTTCGCGACGTCGCGGGTCGCCGACCCGACCGGCCGCGGTTCAGTTGGTCAACGCCGTCCGATTGGAGTTCGGGCCGACGCCGGCCGGAACGGGGATGGAGGTCGCGCCGTAGTCGGTGTTGAGCACCATCGTCGGTCCCTCGGAGAGAGAGAACTGATTGGCCACCACGATGGTGTAGGCCGACTTGTCGGCGACCGGGCTCTGTGCCGCGACATGCAACCGGCCGCGCGACAGGTAGATCGTGCCGAGCAGCATGCGGGTGTCGTTGCTGGTGATCTCGTGCTTCTGTCCGAGCGGGGCGGCCCGATCCTCGAAAATCAGGATCCCCGCCATGTCGCCGCTCTTCGGCGCGGTGAGCGAGACCGACGAGGGTCCGTCGAAGCGGATCTGGGCACCCTTGCCGGTCAGGAACAGGCCGACGTTGGCGCCGGTCAGGGCACCCTGGCCGGTGACGATCAACGGGCCGTCCTTGATGACGTAGACGCCGGGCGAGAAGGTCACCTTGGCGCCCTTGTCGATGGTGATGCCGCCGCAATAAGTGCCCGGCATCAGGGTGGTCGCCACGCCCGCCAGAACCAGATCGGTCTGGATGCAACCGGCGGCATGGGGCTGCGGTCGAGCCGCCAGCGGGTCGGGGAGAGCGGGGCAGTCGAGTTGTGGGTCGGGGGTGAAGCTCGCCTTCTTGGCGCCGAACTTGCCGCCAGCGGTGCAGATGAAGGCGGCCTTGATCGAGGCGTCGTCCTTGGCCTCGAGCCCGCCGGAACCGGTCGAGTTGGAATAGACCGAACAGCCCGGCGCCTCGAGCTTGGCGCTCTTGTCGAGGAAGACGGTCTTGTTGGCGTCCTTGTCGAGGCCGATGACGCAGATCGGGGCGCCGCCGACCACCTTGGCGGTGGCCGAGACCGTGATCTCCGCCATCGATGGTCCGAAGGCCTTCAAGACGTAGGTCGGCAGGCTCGAGGTGATCGTCACCTTGACCGTCTTGGCGGTGGTGTCGACCGCCGGGGTCACCGAGATCGATCCGGGCGTTTCGGCCACCTTGGACAGAGTGGCGAGCGCGTGCGTCCGAGCGACCTGTTCCACCGTCTGTACGGCGGCGTTGCCGAGGCGGAACTCCTTGGCCCCGGCCAGCGCCGAAGCATCCGCGGCGTTCTGCAACTGCGTCTGCGTGGCCGACATGGCGGCATAGTCGACGGCGCCCCCCGCGACCACGATCAGCCCGACGGCGACGAACGAAAAGACGGTGACGGTCGAGGCGCTGCCATCACGGCGGAAGTGGCCGAGCTGCTCCGACAAGGCACCGAAGCGAGGGGTCATTCCGCACGTCCTCTTTCGACGAGCGCGCGATGGGCGCGCACCATGAAGCGGATCTGGTGGGCGAGCAGGCGCCAGTTGACCGGCTTGCACATGAAGGCGGTGGCGCCGGCGGCATAGGCCTGATCGATCGAGACCATGTCCTCGCGGCCGGTGATCACCATGATCGGCAGATCGTCGAAGCGGCGGTCGGCGCGCAGGACCCGCACCATCTCGATGCCGCTCATGCCGGGCATGTCGACGTCGACCAGCGCTGCGGCGAATCGCTTCTCCCCCAGGATCGCCAGTCCGGCTTCGGCGCAATCCGCGGTCTCGACCCGGACGCTCGGCGTCGACAGGTAGACGGAACAGAACTCGCGCTGAATGGGATCGTCGTCCACCGCCAGGATGTCCATGTCCTCGGTCAGGACATAGTGGAACTCTTGCTTGGTGAGGAAAGCGTTCATCGTTGCGGAGGGGTCCGTTCGGCGGCGTCGATCTTCGTACTCGTTGACCCGACAATAGCTCAACAATTCTAATAAGCGGTAATCGAACGACCGGCCGCCATGGGGAGGAAGCTTTTCGAAGCCTTAACCACATGGCTCCAGATTGAATGCATGAAGACGCTGCCCTCGCTCTCGATCCGCGCCAAGCTGGTGGTCCTGGTGGTCTCGGCCATCCTCGTCGCCGAGGTGGTCATTCTCGCGCTGTCGGTGTGGCAGGAGGCCTCACGCTACGCCGACGCCAAGCGTGACGGCTTGTTCTCGACCGCCCAGGTGATCGCCGCCGCCGCCGCGCGCGCCACCGCCGAGGGCGACGTGACCGGTGCCTATCAGGTGATCCGCGCCATGGGACGGATCGACGGGTTGGTCTTCGCCGGGATCGATCGGCCCGACGGCAGCGGCCTCGCCGACGTCGGCGCCACCGAACAGTTGGCGAGCGACCTCGTCCTCGATCGGGCCGATCAGGCGATCTCGGTCCCCGCCATCGTCGGCGGACGCACCCTCGAGGTTCGGGTGCCGGTGGTCTACGGGGGCGCCGAGGTCGGGGTGATGCGCCTGATCGCCGACACCCGCGATCTGCCCGGGCGCATCCTCGCCGCGGTCGCGACGACGCTCGTCGGCGGCGGTCTCGCCCTCGTCCTGGCGCTGATGGTCGCGCTCCGGCTGCAGGGAGCGATCACCCGGCCGCTCGCCGCGCTGACCCGCACGATGTCGAAGGTTCGCGCCACACACGACTACGCGGTCTCGCTCACCGCCGAGAGCCGCGACGAGGTCGGCATCCTGGTCGAGGGGTTCAACGGCATGATCGCCGACATCCGCGACCGCGACGACCGGCTGGTGCGGCATCGCGAGCGCCTGGAACAGGACGTCGCCGAGCGCACCGCCGACTACCAGAAGGCGGCGGCCGAGGCGCGGGCCGCCGATCGCGCCAAGTCCGACTTCCTGGCGACGATGAGCCACGAGATCCGCACGCCGATGAACGGCATCCTGGTGATGGCGGAACTGCTGGCGGCGACCGATCTGCCGGGGCGGGCGCGCAAGCAGGCCGAGGTGATCGCGCGATCCGGCGCCAGCCTGCTCGCCATCATCAACGACATTCTCGACGTGTCGAAGATCGAGGCCGGCAAGTTGGAGGTCGAGCATCTCGACGTCGATCCGACCGAGGCGGTCGACACCGTCCTCAGGCTCTTCGCCGATCGCGCCCGCTCCAAGGGGCTCGATCTCGCCGCCCGCATCGCGATCCCACGCGACGTGGCGATCGATGCCGATCCGACCCGTCTCGGACAGGTGCTCGGCAATCTCGTCAACAACGCCCTCAAGTTCACCGAGACGGGCGGCGTCTCGGTGACGGTCGAGCCGGAGGGCGACGCCCGCGTCCGCTTCGCGGTCGTCGATACCGGCATCGGCATCGCCGCCGACAAGCTCGGCACCATCTTCGAGGCCTTCTCACAGGCCGACCAGTCGACGACGCGCCAGTTCGGCGGCACCGGCCTCGGTCTCACCATCGCCCGGCGGCTGGTCGAGGCGATGGGCGGCGAGATCGCCGTGGCGAGCAGGCCCGGCGAGGGCACCAGCTTCTCCTTCTCGCTGCCGATCGCCGCGACCCGCCGCGAGGCGGTCTGGGCGCAGTGGACCAATCTCGACGCCGAAACCCCGCGCGCCGTCGTCTCGCTCGCCGGTCGGCAGAGCGCCGAGGCGGTCGCCTTCCACCTCGCCGCCGCCGGCTTCCGGGTCGACGAGGCCGGCGCCGAGGATCTGGCGCTGCGCGCCGAAGGGGCGAGCCTCGTCGTCACGACCGCCGATCGTCTCGCCGATCATCCGCGTCTGGCGATCGGCTCGTCCGGCGGCATCGTCGCGGTGGTGCGCCCCGACGAGGACGTCGACGGGGCGATGCGGGCGCGCCGTCTCGACGGCACGCTGGTCTGGCCGATCGCCCGTGTCGATCTCGACGACGTGGTGGCGCGCCTGATCGACGGCCGTCCGCTCACCGAGGGCGATCCCGGACGCGAGCGGCACGAGGCGCATGCCGCGAGCTTCTCCGGGCTGAAGGTGCTGGTCGCCGACGACGCCGAGGTCAACCGCGAGGTCGCCGACGCGGCGCTGCAACGGCTCGGGCTCTCGGCCGACTTCGTCGAGAATGGCCGTCGGGCGGTCGATGCGGTTCTGGCCAAGGCCTACGATCTGGTGCTGATGGACGGCTCGATGCCGGAGCTCGACGGCTTCGCCGCCACCCGGATGATCCGCGAGGTCGAGGCGGCCGAGAGCCGGCGGCGCACGCCGATCGTGGCGCTGACCGCCCATGTCATCGGCACCGCTGCCGACGCCTGGCGCGAGGCCGGCATGGACAGCGTCCTGCACAAGCCCTTCACCCTGGCCCGTCTGGCCGAGACCATCGAGACCCATGTCGGGGCGCGGGCCGTGATCGCCGAGACGGCGCCCGAGGGAGGCGTCGACGCCGCGGAGGATGCGGCAGGCATGCTCGATCGGGCGGTGCTCGACGATCTCCTGGCGATGGCCGGCGGCGCGACCGCGGTCGTCGACCGGATCACCGCGCTCTACCGCACCCGGTCGCAGGAGACGATCGCGGATCTCAGGGCGGCGATCGAGGCGGCGGATCTCGACCGCCTCGGCAAGGCCGCCCATGCGCTGAAGTCGATGAGCTACAACGTCGGAGCCCGCATCGTCGCCGAGACCGCCGCGCGGATCGAGAGCGCGGCGCGGCTCGAAGGTCGGCTGGTCGATCTCGAGGAGGTCGCCCGACTGGCGAACCGTCACGATCTCTCGCTGCGTGAGATCGAGGTTTGGCGCGGCGCGGCCTGAGGCGACCGCTCCAGGTCCCAGCGCAGAGTGCCCGCGAAGTCGGTGTCGGCCGTTCCGCGCTACACACGTCCGCGACACGGCTGGTCGTCGTGAGGCGAAAATTTCTTTATAAAACAATAGAATCCTCAGAGACGACTTCGTCTCCCACCCTCTCCGCCGTTCTCCCGTCATCCTGTCGAAGTGGCCAGGAAACTCCGGAAGTCGAAGGGTTACGACGCTCTGCTGCACGACGGCGCTCCACGAGGCGACGAGCAGATGGCCGGAGTGCCCGGACTTTCACCTCGCGGAAGCATCCGGCAGTTTCGCGTTCGCGTCCCCGGCGAGCTGCGCAAGACCATCGGTAAGGGCGAGATCGTCAAGTCGCTCGGTGCCGTTTCTCACGCGGAGGCGGCGAGGCTCGCGCGCATCGAACGCCCGGAGGCCGATCGTCGGTTCGACGAAGTCGAGGCCTTCCTGCGCACGGCGCCCGTCGAGGAGCTCTCCGAGAGTGAGCTCTACCACCTCGCTCGAGCCTTCTTCTTTCGTCTGGAGAAGCAGGCGTCCCCGGTTCCGTTCGATCCCCACGAGCGGGCCGAACTCGCTGCCATCACGGCGTCGGATCTCGCGGCGATCGGCGACTGGGACGATCAACAGGCCGTGCAACAGGTTGCAACCGCGTTCGCCGAATGGGCGAAGGTTCGGGTGAAGAAGGGCTCGAAGGCGTTCGTCGACCTCTGCGGCGCCGTCCAGGCGGCTCACGTCGAGCACCATGGCCGCGAGTACGATCGGCTGGTCGGGCATCCCGAAAGACGAAACGAAGAGCGCTTCCGCGACATCGACGAACACCACCCGCCGAAGTCCCGGCTGACGCTCGCCGACGCGGTGAAGCGGTACGTCGACGAGCCCAGCAAGTCGGAGGTCGCCAAGAAGACGAGAGCCGCTCGGAGGGTCCGATCGGGCGCCTGGGTCGATCTTCTCGGTCCGGACAGGCAGGTGGCGAACGTCGCGCGTGACGATGTGAAAGACGGCCTCGCCGTCCTCATGCGCGTGCCCTCGAACGCCGCCAAGCTCTATCCCGGCGTCCCGCTCCGGAAGGTCGTGGCGGCGAGCAGCCCGTTGACACCGGTTCCGCCGCCGGTCGTGCCTTCGTCGGCATGCCGGGAGTGTTCGCCGAGTTCCGGACCGGTCTCCGTCGCGAGCGCCCGATGGAAGGCATCGCCAAGGCGAAGCGCGAAGACGAGTGCAAAGGCAGGTACAAGGGGAGGCGTCCGTCGTTCCGTGGCCGAGGACGTGGCCAACCTCGCTGCCTAGGGAAAAGGGCCGCCCGCGATTGCAAAGGCGTTGGGGATCGGTGTTGCCACTGTTCACGGGCGTTTGGTCGATTTGCCCGAGGTCTCCACGTGGAAGTGGTCAAGAGACGCGCGGCCATGAATATGTCGTGGCTTCCGGTATCGAATACCCCTCGACGAAGTCGGCGCCGGCATCGACTCGCAATCGCGCGACCGGTTTCAGAATACATCCGCGTCGAATGGCATGATCCGATAGCCCTTGAAGCGGGGCACGGGCTCGAAAGGTGGCGGCGAGGGCGATGGCCTAGTCGTCGTTCGCACCAGCCAACGCGCGTACGATCGCGGCGCGATCGCCGGTGCGGAGACGGACCCGCGTGGCCTCGCTCCTCATCATGCGAGCGAACTTCGACAGAACGTTCAAGGATGCGCCTGCGCTCTGCGTGGGTGACAGAACCGCCACGACCAGATCGACCGGCTGTTCGTCGATCGCCTCCCAGTCGAGCGGTCGAGCCAGGCGCGCGAAGAGTGCGACCGGTTCGGAGATGCCCTCGATCGCGGCGTGTGGCAGCGCCACGCCGGAACCGACGCCGGTCGAGCCGAGCTTCTCGCGATCTGCAAGAGCACGAGAGACCGCGAGCGGTTCGCGTCCGGTGATCTCGGCGAACCGCCCCGCCAGTGCCTTCAGGACGTGCGCCTTGGTACGCGCGGGCACGTCGAGCAAGACCGCCTCGGGGCGGAGCGGATCGATCGTCGTCATGGTGTTCACCGATGTGTGCGCGTCACGGGGTGTCCTGCTCGCGCAGGCGATAGCCGACGCCGGTCTCCGTCTCGACGAGCGAGGAGGCCGGCGGGGGAAGGTCTATCTTCTGGCGCAACTGGCTGACGAGGACGCGCAGGTATTGGGGATCGGCGGTGAGGCTTCCACCCCAGATCGCCGAGGTCAGCATCTTCTGGGTCACCACCTTGCCGACGTTGCGGGCCAGCACGTGGAGGAGGTCGTATTCCTTGGGCGTCAGATGCACCCGTTCGCCGTCGCGGGTGACGATACGGCGGATGGTGTCGACGACGAGACCACCGGTCGCCACCACCGGTTCCTCTCCGTCGCGCTGTGCGGCGTGGCGGAGCGCCGCGCGCAGCCGGGCGAGCAGTTCGCCGACCCCGAAAGGCTTGTTGACGTAGTCGTCGGCGCCGAGGTCGAGGGCGGCGATCTTCTCGCTCTCCTGGTCGCGGGCCGAGAGCACGACGATCGGCGTCTTCGACCATTCCCGGATCGAACGAACCACCTCTTTCCCGTCCATGTCGGGCAGGCCGAGATCGAGCAGGATCAGATCCGGTCCCCAGGTCGCGGCCTTGCGGATCGCCGAAGTGCCGTCCTCGACACACTCGACTTCGTGACCCGAGGCGATCAACGCCGGCCTCAGGAAGCGATGGATCTGCGGCTCGTCGTCGACGACGAGGATCCGGGTCGCGGTCATGCGCCCCCTCCCTGCGGTACGGCTCGTGGATGCGGCGGCAGCGGCAGACGCACCGTCATCCGCGTCCCGCGATCGTCACGGATCGGGCTCGCCGCGGTGATCGACCCGCCCATGGCGCCGACCACCCCGCGACAGATCGACAGGCCGAGACCGGTGCCGGCGGCTCGCCCGTCACCGCGGGTGACACGGTGGAACTTGTCGAAGACGCGCTCGAGTTCGTCGACGGGGATGCCGATGCCGTCGTCCTCGACCTCGATGCGGACGCCGCGCCCGTCGTGAGCGAGGCGGACGCCGATCTCGCCGTCGGAGAACTTGATGGCGTTGTCGAGGAGATTGAACATCACCTGCTCGAGCAGCGTCGCGTTGCCCTCGAGCACCAACGGGGCGCCGGCTTCCTCGAGCCGGATGTGACGCCCGGGATGGAGCCTCTCCGCCCGCGTCACGGCGCCGCGAACCACGTCGCCGAGATCGATCCAATCGGTCGCGAGCTCGAGATTGCCGGTCTCCAGCCGCGTCATGTCGAGCAGGTTGCCCACGAACTGCGACAGGCGCCGCGTCTCCTCCTCGATCGCCGCCAGCAGATCCTGGCGCGTCGCCTCGTCGAGCCGGTCGCCGAAGTCCTTGAGGCTGGTCACCGAACCGAGGATCGAGGCGAGCGGCGTCCTCAGATCGTGCGAGATCGAGGAGAGCAACGCCGAGCGTAGCCGTTCGCTCTCCGCGCTCGCCGCCGCTTCGGTGGCGCGGGAGCCGAGTTGGATGCGTTCCGCGGCGACCGCCGTCTGGTCGGCGAGCGCGACGAGGAAGCGCTCGGCGTCCTCGGAGAGGTGAGCCTGCGGGTCGTCCGGCGCGAAGCCGATGACGCCGACCGTGCCGCTCGCCGTCACCAGCGGCCGGAACTGAAGCTCGGCGTTGGGCAGCGTCGGTGACCGGCGACCTGCGGGCTCGCCGCGCTGGAAGGCCCAGCGTGCCGCACCCATCTCGGTCACCCCGAGTTCGACGTCGGGTGGGAAAGCCCCGACGAGACGCAGATCGCCACCGTCGGCGAGCAGCGCCACCGCGCGCCCCTGGACCGCCCCGGCGATCTGGCTCACCGCCGTCCACATCAGCGGCTCGAGCGCCGCGACGCCGGCGATCTTGCGGGAATATTCGTAGAGCGCCCGCGTCGTCCGCGCCCGCGCCAGGGCGGCTTTCGCCTGCTCGTGGGCACGCCCGGCGAGGCCGCCGACAGCGGCGGCGACGAAGAGGAAGACGACCAGCGCGAAGAACTCGTGCGGCTTGGCGACGGTGAAGGTGTGGACCGGTTCGATGAAGAAGAAGTTGTAGGCGAGGAAGGAGAGGATCGCGGCGGCGAAGGCGCTGGTACGACCGAAGCGCAGAGCGCAGAGGACGACCGCCGCGAGGAAGACCATCGAGATATTGGGCAGATCGACGACGTTGCGCAGGCCGATCCCGATGGCGACCGAGATCGCCACGGCGACCGCCGCGGCGGCGAAACCGACGACGAGCCGTCGGCGGCCGGTCGGCAGTGGTGAGGGCGCGCGCGGCGCGACGGCGTCCGATGCCGCGGTCACCACCTGAACGGAAATGTCCGCGGCGCGGCTCACCAGATCGTCGGAGAGCGAGCGCCCGAAGAGGCGACGGAACCCCCCGTGGCGAACCGATCGCCCGATGACGATCTGCGAGACGTTCTCCCGCCGCGCCCAGCGCAGGATCTCGGCGACGATGTCGGCGCCGATGACCCGCGCACGTTCGGCGCCGAGCCGCTCGGCGAGGTGGAGATGGGCATCGAGGCGCCGGATCGAGGCCTCGGAGGTCGCCGCGACGTCGGGCCGGTCGACATGGAGCGCCGTCCACGGCGCGTTGAGCGCCCCGGCCTGACGGGCTGCGAGGCGGATCACGTCCGCCGACCCCTCGTCGGCGCCGACGCAGACGAGGAGGCGCTCGGCCGTCGGCCACGGTCCCTCGATGGCGCTCTGGCGGAGATAGGCCAGCATCTCGTCGTCGACGTGGGCGGCGGTGCGCCTCAGCGCCAGTTCCCGCAGCGCCGTCAGGTTCGACGGCTTGAAGAAGTTCTCGATCGCTCGAGCGGCGTTCTCCGGCACGTAGACCTTGCCGTCCTTCAGCCGCTCGACAAGCTCGTCCGGGGTCAGGTCGACGAGGATCACCTCGTCGGCGCGCTCCAGCATGCGGTCCGGCACCGTCTCGCGGATGGTGACGCCGGTGATGCGACCGACGACGTCGGAGAGGCTTTCGAGATGCTGGATGTTGAGCGCCGTCCACACGTCGATGCCGGCGTCGAGCAGTTCCTCGACGTCTTGGAAGCGCTTCGGGTGCCGCGAGCCGGGGACGTTGGAATGGGCGAGTTCGTCGACGATCAGAAGGGTCGGGCGGCGGGCGAGCGCCGCATCGATGTCGAACTCCATCAGCGAGCGGCCGCGATGGATCACCGGCCGGCGCGGCAGCACCTCGAGCCCGTCGATCAGCGCCGCGGTCTCGGCCCGCCCGTGGGTCTCGACCAGACCGACCACGACATCGACACCTTCGCCGGCGAGGCGGCGGGCGTGCGACAGCATGGCGTAGGTCTTGCCCACCCCCGGTGCCGCGCCGAGATGGATCTTCAGCCGCCCACGCCCCTCCCGTTCGGCGAGCGCCAACAGCGCTTCCGGCGAGGGGCGACCGTCACGGGCATGGGCGTCGGACATGGGCGACATCCGTTCACGAAGGATCGAGGCGCGCAAGTGCCAGATTGAGGTCGAGGACATTCACCCGAGGTTCGCCGAGAAAGCCGAGATCGCGGCCCGCGACTCGTGCGGCGATCAGGGCCTCGACCACGTCGGGCGTCACGTGGCGCGCCGCTGCGATCCGCTTCACCTGGAGCCGGGCGTAGGCCGGCGAGACGTGCGGGTCGAGGCCGCTGGCCGAGGTGGTCACGGCATCGGCCGGAACCGTGGCGGCCCCGGCCTCCGCCTTCAGCATCTCGGCGTCGGCCTTCACCCGGTCGATCAGTTTCGCCGAGAGCGGTCCGAGGTTGGAGCCCGAGGAGTTGGCGGCATTGTAGGGAGCGTCGATGGTCTTGGTCGCATCGTTCGGGTCGGGCGCCGAGGTCGCCGACGGTCGCCCATGGAACCACTTCGCCGCGGTGAAACTCTGGCCTATGAGCGCCGAGCCGACGACCTTGCCGTCGACTTCGACGAGGCTGCCGTTCGCGGCGCCGGGCAGGAGAGCCTGGGCGACGCCGGTGATCGCCAGCGGATAGGCGACGCCGGTCAGCACAGTGAGGCTACCGAGGAGGACGAGCGCGGGGCGGAGATGTTCGATCATGATCGTTGCCTCAGGCGAGATGGAGCGCGGCGACGAGAAGGTCGATCGCCTTGATGCCGACGAAGGGCAGAACGAGGCCGCCGACGCCGTAGACGAGGAGATTGCGCCTGAGCAGCGCCGCCGCGCCGATCGGCCTGTAGGCGATGCCCTTCAGCGCCAGCGGGATCAGCGCGATGATGATCAGCGCGTTGAAGATCACCGCCGACAGGATGGCGCTCTCCGGTGAGGCGAGCCCCATGACGTTGAGCGTGTTCAGTTGCGGATAGGTCGCGACGAACAGCGCCGGGATGATCGCGAAGTACTTCGCCACGTCGTTGGCGATCGAGAAGGTGGTGAGCGAGCCGCGCGTCATCAGCAGTTGCTTGCCGATCGCCACCACCTCGATGAGCTTGGTCGGATTGCTGTCGAGGTCGACCATGTTGCCGGCCTCGCGCGCCGCTTGCGTGCCCGACTGCATGGCGACGCCGACGTCGGCCTGGGCGAGGGCGGGCGCGTCGTTGGTACCGTCGCCGCACATGGCGATGAGCCGGCCGTGTGCCTGTTCGGAGCGGATGTAGGCGAGCTTGTCCTGTGGCGTCGCCTCGGCGATGAAATCGTCGACGCCGGCTTCCGATGCGATCGCCGCGGCGGTGACCGGGTTGTCGCCGGTGACCATCACGGTGCGGATGCCCATGGCGCGCAGTTCGGCGAAGCGCTCCTTGATGTCCGGCTTGACCACGTCCTTGAGGTGGATGGCCCCGATCAGGCGGCCGTTCTCGCAGACGGCGAGCGGCGTGCCGCCGGTCCGCGCGATGCGGTCGACGGCGTCGCGGAACGCAGCAGGGGTCTGATCGAGCCGGGTTCCGAGATGGCGCATCACGGCGTCGATGGCGCCCTTGCGGATCGATCCGCCGGCGAAATCGGCACCCGACAGGCGGGTCTGAGCGGTGAACGGCACGAAGACCGCGGTCTCGACGCCCGCCGGCTCGGCGACGCCATGGAGACCGCGGGCCAGCGCCACGATCGAGCGCCCCTCCGGCGTCTCGTCGGCGTGCGAGGCGACGAGCGCCGCCTCGGCGAGCCCTTCCACCGAGATGCCGGGGACGGGCAGGAACTCCGTCGCCATGCGGTTGCCGAAGGTGATCGTGCCGGTCTTGTCGAGGAGCAGCGTGTCGACGTCGCCCGCCGCCTCGACGGCGCGGCCCGAGGTGGCGATGACGTTGAAGCGGATCAGCCGGTCCATGCCGGCGATGCCGATCGCCGACAGGAGCCCGCCGATGGTGGTCGGGATCAGGGTGACGAGCAGCGCGATCAGCACCGTCACGGTGATCGTGGTTCCCGAGTAGCCGGCGATGCCCCACAGCGTCACCACGGTGATCAGGAAGATCAGGGTGAGACCGGAGAGCAGGATCGAGAGCGCCAACTCGTTCGGCGTCTTCTGCCGCTCGGCGCCTTCGACCAAGGCGATCATCTTGTCGATGAAGGTCGAGCCCGGCGCGGCGGTGATCCGCACCACGACCCAGTCGGAGAGCACCGTGGTGCCGCCGGTCACCGCCGAGCGATCTCCGCCCGACTCGCGGATGACCGGGGCGGACTCGCCGGTGATGGCGCTCTCGTTGACCGAGGCGACGCCGCGCACAACTTCGCCGTCGGCGGGGATGACGTCGCCGGCCTCGACCAGGACGAGGTCGTCGAGTTCGAGGTCGAGCGAGGAGACGCCGGAATGGGCGTGCTCGTCGGGGTCGGTGAACAGCAACCGCTTGGCGACCGTGTCGGAGCGGGTCTTGCGCAGCGCGTCGGCCTGCGCCTTGCCGCGCCCTTCCGCGAAGGCCTCGGCGAAATTGGCGAAGAGCACGGTGAACCACAGCCAGGCGGCGATCTGGCCGTCGAAGACCGGCGTGCCGGTGGAGGTGGCGACATCCTTGACGAAGACCAGGGTGACGACCAGGGCCACCACTTCGGTGACGAAGATCACCGGATTGCGGACCAGCCGACGCGGATCGAGCTTGACGAAGGCATCGACGGTCGCGCGGGCGAGGATGCCGCGATCGAAGAGCGACGGGGCGGAGGCGAGGGGATGATGCGACATGGGTGTCGGTCCTCGAAGGAGACGAGGGTCAGAAGGTCTGGCCGGTCGGGATCAACAGGTGCTCGACGATCGGGCCGAGCGCGAAGGCCGGGAAGAACTGCAGCCCGCCGAGGATCAGGATCACCGCCGTGACCAGACCGACGAACAGCGGACCATGGGTCGGGAAGGTTCCGGCGGAGGCCGAACCGCGCGTCTTGGCCGCGAGCGATCCGGCGATCGCCATCACCGGCACGATGTAGCCGAAGCGACCGAGAAACATGGCGATGCCGAGCGTGGTGTTGAACCATGGGGTGTTGGCGGTGAGGCCGGCGAAGGCCGAGCCGTTGTTGCCGGTGGCCGAGGCATAGGCATAGAGCAGCTCGGTCAGCCCGTGTGGGCCGGCATTGGCGAGGCTCGCCAGCGCCGACGGCAGCAGCGCCGCCACCGCGGTGAAGCCGAGGATGGTCGCCGGCAGGATCAACTGGGCGAGCATGGCGAGCTTCATCTCGCGCGCCTCGATCTTCTTGCCGAGGTATTCCGGCGTCCGCCCGACCATCAGCCCGGCGATGAAGACGGTGAGGATGGCGATCACCAGGATGCCGAAGAGGCCGGAGCCGACGCCGCCGGGGACGATCTCGCCGAGCTTGATCAGGAGCAGCGGCATGAACCCGCCGAGCGGCATGAAGCTCTCGTGCATGGAGTCGACCGAGCCGGTCGAGGTGGCGGTGGTCGCCACCGCGTAGAGGGCCGAGGCCGAGGTGCCGAAGCGAACCTCCTTGCCCTCCAGGTTGCCGAGCGACGGATCGACGCCGAGCGCCGTCAGAAGCGGATTGCCGCCGGCCTCCGCCGAATAGGCGACGACGAGGCAACCACCGAGGATGATCGCCATCACCGCGAGGATGGCCCAGCCCTGCCTGATGTCGCCGACCATGCGGCCGAAGGTGTGGGTCAGAGCGAAGGAGACGGCGAGAAGGGCCCAGATCTCCAGCGCATTGGTGATCGCCGTCGGGTTCTCGAACGGGTGGGCGGCGTTGGCGTTGAAGAAGCCGCCGCCGTTGGTGCCGAGCAGCTTGATCGCCTCCTGGCTGGCGACCGGCCCCAGCGCGATGGTCTGCTTCGCCCCTTCCAGCGTCGTCGCGTCGACCGAGGCGACGAGCGTCTGGGGAATGCCGAGGGCGACGAAGACCAGAGCCAGCACGATCGACGCCGGCAGCAGAACGTGCAGAGTCACGCGCGTCACGTCGACCCAGAAGTTGCCGACCCGGTCGCCACCGGAATTGGCGAAGCCGCGGATCATCACCGCGGCCAGCGCCATGCCGGTGGCGGCGGAGAGGAAGTTCTGCACCGTCAGCCCGGCCATCTGCGAGAGATGGCTCATCGTGGTCTCGCCGCCGTAGGCCTGCCAGTTGGTGTTGGCGACGAAGCTCATCGCGGTGTTGAAAGCGAGCAGCGGATCGACGCCGTCGAGGCCCCGTGGGTTTCCGGGCAGGACGGCCTGGAGCCGCAGGATGGCGTAGAGGAAGGCGAAGCCGAAGGCGTTGAAGACCAGCATGGCGAGCGTGTAGCCGAGCCAGGTCTGTGGCCCGAGGGACGACCTGCCGGCCGCCGCCAGCAGGCCGCGCTCGATCGGTCCGGTCACCGGCGAGAGGAAGGTGCGTTCGCCGGCGAAGACCCGCGCCATGTGCCGACCGAGCGGCACCACGGAAGCGAGGACGAGGGCGAGGATGAACAGAATCTGCAGCCAGCCGAAGACGGTCATGGCGTCACCTCGAAAGGATGGGGAGGGCGGCTCAGTACTTCTCGGGGCGCACGAGCGTATGGACGAGATAGGCGCCGAGGAGAACGGCGACGATCAGCGCGAGGATCGGTTCGGTCATGGCCGCGCTCACAATTGGCCGCAGGCCCGCGCATAGAGCGCGGCACCGGTGAAGAGCGCGAAGGCGATGGCGAGACTTGCGAAGTCCAACATGGCGAAGGTCCTCGAGATGGGTTCTTCGCCGTGGACTTTCCTTCCGAAGCCCATCAGGGAGCGATCGGGAAGGTGGGGTTCCGGTATAGAGATTTCATATGGACCGATCGATCCCCGCGAAGCGTGGCTCGCTGCGGTTGCCACATGGCTCGGTTACGCAATTCGTTGCGACGTCTGAAAATTTCCCTTGTATTGCATATGCTTCCCGTGAGCGGCTTCGTCTCCCACCCTCTCCGCCGTTCTCCCGTCATCCTGTCGAAGTGGCCGGGAAACTCCGGAAGTCGAAGGGTTACGACGCTCTGCTGCACGACGGCGCTCCACGAGGCGACGAGCAGATGGCCGGAGTGCCCGGACTTTCACCTCGCGGAAGCATCCGGCAGTTTCGCGTTCGCGT
>JAOTSD010000015.1 GCA_030247555.1 Siculibacillus sp.
CGTCACGCCGCTGGTCGACGTCATGCTGGTGCTGTTGGTGGTATTCATGATCACCGCGCCGATGCTCGCCGCCGGCATCGAGGTGAAGCTGCCGCACGCCGACGCCGCCCGGCCGCTGGCGCCGCGCGAACCCATCGTCGTCACCGTCACGCCGGACGGCGTCGTCGCCGTCGGGCAGGAGCCGGTCGCCCGCGAGGCGCTCGTCGCGCAGGTCCGCGACCGCCTCGCCGCCGACCCCGACCGTGTCGTCCAGGTGCGCGGCGACCGCGACGCCGCCTATGGCGAGATCGTCGCGGTGATCGACCTGCTCGCCGGCGGCGGCATCTCCCGCATCGCCCTCGTCTCGCGCCCGCGTGGCCCCGCCTCCGCCTCCACGACCGCCGCTCCGGTCCGCCTGACCACGGCCACCGCCGCCGCGGTGGTGACGGAGATCGACCGGTGAAAATGGGGGAGCCGCGTCCGCCCTGGCTGCGGCCGACGGCGGCGATCGTGGCTCTGGCGCTGCATCTGGTGGCCTTCGTCACCTGGCGCACCGAAGAGGCGGCGACCACCGTCGGTCCGGTCGAGATCGACGTGGTGAGCGATCCTTCCCCCGAGGAGCGACCGACCCCGGAGAGCCTGCCGGCACCGGAAGCGCGCGCCGAAGCGCCGCCGACCGACCCCGAACCGGAACCGGACCCGGAAATCCGGCCGGATCCCGAGCCCGTGGTCGAGGAACCTCCGCCCGAGCCCGAACCGCCGCCGCCCGAACCCGAACCGGTGCCCGAACCGGTCGTGCCACCGTTCCAGCCGGAAGCGATCGTCCTGCCGCCGCCGGTCGAGGTTCCCGAGCCCGTCCGCGTCGAACGTCCTCCGGAGAAGAAGCCCCCGCCGAAGCGCCGCGAACCGGCGAAGGAGAAGCCGCGCCGCCCGCCACCCTCACCGATCGACTCGGCCCGTTCGGAGGCCGCCCGCGCCGAAGCCGCGGCGAGCCGCGCCGCCACGACGGTGTCCTATTCGGCGTTGGTCTCGGCCGAGTTGCGCCGCCACCGCCACTATCCGCCGGCAGCGCGCGAAGCCGGTATCACCGGTACGGTGACGGTGAGCTTCGTCATCGGCGCCGATGGACGGGTGACGAGCCACGCCATCGTCCGCTCCTCCGGGCACGCCGTCCTCGACGGTGCCGCCCGCTCGATGATGAGCGCGCTCTCCCTGCCGCCGCCGCCGGGCGGTTCCTTCCGGTCCACCGTCCCGGTCCGCTTCGACCTGACGCATTGAGAGGCCGGACGCGGGGTTCCCGGAGGCGGGCCTCAGCCCTTCTTCTTCTGCGCCGCGACGACCAGCTTGCCGATCGGTTCCAGCGTCCGCTTCACCAGAACCGCATAGCCGGCGCCGTTGAGATGACCATCGGGCACCGGACCGCGGCCGTCGCGATAGTCGATCGTCTTTCCCCGTCCGCCGAGTGTCAGGGCGGCGGACTTGTGCATCGAGCGATCGTAGACCGGCGGCCGGATCGGATAGGCGGCGATGCCCCGGGCGGCGAGCGCCGTCAGCGCGGCGGCGGTGTTGGCCCGGCAGGCCTCCATCGATCCGCCCCACCGCTCATCGTTGCGGCAGCCCTGCCAGTAGACGACGATGTCGGTGTCCGAGCCGATCGAGGCCGAACGACCGGCGGTGGTGCCGCTCACTTCGCCGTTGATCCCCTGATTGGAGACGGAGACGTCGAGGCCACGCGCCCGGAGCGCCGCCTCGAGCTGCGCCGGATAGGTCTCGCTCGACGCGACTCCGGTACCCGCGACGTTGCTGTCGCCGATGACGACGATCTTCACCGTCCGAGCCAAGGCGGGAGCGGCGGCGAACGCCGCCGAAGCCGCGACGGCGCAGGCCAGACCGAAGCGGCGCGCCACTCCGAACGGGAGATGCATGTGGGGAACGGTTGCCGACATGGGTCGCTCCTTCTTCCTCGTGCCGCGATATCGGTGTTTCCGCGTAGGCAGGATACCTCGACGGCGGACGAAGTCGAGAAGGTCATCGGCGGCGCGCACGCCTGGAGCGTCACTTCGACGGAACGGTGAAGCCCTGACCGAGAAAGACCTTCATCGCTTCCGGTCCCTTCAGGAAGGCGAGATATGCGGCCGCGTCGGGATGCGTGGAGTCCTTGGTGATCGCCGCCGGATAGACGATCGGCGGGTGGCCGTCCTTCGGAAAAACCCCGATCACCGCGACCTTGGGTTCGGCCCGGGCGTCGGTCGAATAGACGATGCCGTATTTCGCCTCGCCGCGGGCGACGAGGGTGAGCGCCGCGCGCACGTTCTCCGCACCGGCGATCTTCGGCCGGACCTCGTTCCAGACGCCGAGCTTCTCCAGCGCCGCCTTGGCGTATTTTCCGGCCGGTACCGAGGCAGGATCGCCGGTCGCCAGCTTGCCGTCGCCGATCATGGCGGCGAGATCGACGCCGGGAGCGAGGGCGATCTTCTCGTTGGTCGGGGCCGGTGCGACCAGCACCAATTCGTTGCCGAGGAGGTCGGTCCGCGTCTCCGGCCTGATCAGATTCTTCGAAGCGACATGGTCCATCCACGGGATGTCGGCCGAGACGAAGACGTCCGCCGGCGCGCCCTGCTCCATCTGCTTGGCCAGCGCCGAGGAGGAGGCATAGGACACGATCGCCTTCTTGCCGGTCTTCGCCGTCCAAAGGGCGCCGACCTCATCGAGAGCGGTCTTCATGCTCGCCGCCGCGAAGACGGTCGGCCCCATCGTCTGGGCGGAGGCGCTGCCGGGGTGACCGGTGAGCGCCGCGAACAGCACGACGCTGGCGACGACGAGGCCCCCGAGGGATGTTTTCGCATGAATCGGAAAATTGAACGCCATGAAACAGAACTCCTCGATCTCGGGGTGGCATCACTCTTCGTCGTATATCATCATATATTGCGCTGGTCGAACATGAATCCCGCGGATGCGCCGCGGGACCGATCGATCGCACAGGCGAAGCGTCATCGAATGAGTGGATCCGTCCCCGCGAGCCCGCCGTTCCCGCCCGCCCTTCGGCGTGCTAGCCTCGGCCCGGTCCCGCTCCCCAATTCGAGACACGACCGACCCCTTGCGAGCCTTCGTCCTCCTCTTCCTCCTCGCCCTGTCGGCGGGTGCACCGGTGCTCCCCGCCCCGGCACGCGCGGCCGACGCCGGCTTCGTCCGTTTTCTCGAATCGATCTGGCCGGAGGCGCGGGACGCCGGCGTCTCCCGCGGGACCTTCGACAGAGAGACCCGAGGCCTCGAGCCGGACTACGGCCTACCCGACCTCGTCCTGCCGGACCGCCCGCCGACCGGTGCCCCGTCGCAGCCCGAATTCGTCCGCGTGCCGGCCGACTACGTGAAGGAATCGACCATCGCCGGGCTGGCGAGCCGAGGGCGGCGGCTCCTCGGTGAGCATCGCTCCACACTCGATCGGATCGAGGCGCGTTTCGGCGTGCCGGCGACCATGGTGCTGGCGATCTGGGGGCGCGAAACCGACTACGGACGCACCCCCGAGCGCCACGACGGGCTGCGGGTGGTCGCCACCCAGGCCTTCGTCGGCCGGCGCAAGGCGCAGTACCGCACCGAGTTCGTTCTCGCCCTGAAACTGCTCGACGACGGCGTGGTGACCCGGAAGGACTTCCGCGCCTCCTGGGCCGGCGCCACCGGTCTCACCCAGTTCCTGCCCTCGGAATACCGAGCCCACGGCGTCGACTTCGACGGTGATGGCCGCGTCGACATCTGGCGTTCGGTGCCCGACGCTCTCGCCTCCGCCGCCAAGCAACTCGCCGACAAAGGCTGGCGACCGGGGGTGCGTTGGGCCCATGAGGTCCGCCCTCCGGCGAGCGCCGACTGCACCGTGGGAGTCCCGGACGTCCGCGAGCCGATCTCGGCTTGGCTCGACGCCGGCTTCGCGCCCGTCGGCGGCCGCGCGCTCTCACCCGACGAAAGGGCCGAACCCGCCTCGCTCCTGCAACCCGAGGGCATCCACGGCCCGTCGTTCCTGACGACGGCGAATTACTTCGTCGTCAAAGAATACAATTTTTCCGACTTGTATGTGTTGTTCGTCGGCCATCTCTCGGACCGTATCGCCGGCGGCGGCGGCTTCGCCACCCCGTGGGCGGCCTCGACCCAGTTGAAGACGACGTCGGTCGAGGCGATGCAGCACCACCTGACGCGCCTCGGTTTCTATCGCGACAAGATCGACGGCAAGGCCGGAATGCTCACCCGTGCGGCGCTCGGCGCCTGGCAGAAGTCGGCGGGCGTGCCGGTCGATTGCTGGCCGAGCGAGGCGGCGCTCAGGGCACTCGCCGTCGCGAAATGACGAAAGGGCCCGCGGCGTCGCCGCGAGCCCCCCGCAAGTCCGAATCGCGACGAAGATCAGACGGCCGCCGCTTCTTCGCGACGACGGCGAACCCGGTCGCCGACCGCCGGCAGTGCGCCGAGGCTCACCAGATGGCAGTGGATGCCGGCGAGATGGCCGGCGCGATGCAGCGCGACGATCTCGGCGTCCGGCAATTGGGCGAGCTTGGCCTCGTCGACGGTCATCAGACCGTGCAGAACGGCGTCGCCACCGCCCTCCGGTCGGATCTCGATGGTGACCGGCTTGAGCAGGCCGAGGGCGCGCAGGCGGACGCCGAACTCGTCGGAAACCTTGGCGCCCCGGGCATAGCGGTTGGCGAAGTCGATGACGCGGTCGAGGTAGGGCGTGTTGGCGCCCGTCTCGTCGAAGAGCCTCTCGCCGGAGCCGTCGGCCGGGCTCGTGTAGCCGCCGTCGATGCAGACCAGCGACCGCTCGCCCGCCTCGCCGAGGATGAAGGGATAACGGCGCAGGCAAGCCGGAACATGGGTCGCATCCCAGCGACCCGCCCGGGTGACGAAGGCGGACCGGCCGGCACCCGTGCCGACGATGAAGACCAACGCGATCTGTTCACCGGTGTTCACGAAGGCCGACGGGATCTCGCGGCAGGCCGCCGGCAGTTCTTCCGCCAGCGCCGGCACCAGATGGGCCGAAGCGGCGAAGGAAACGTCGTGGTGGCCGTCGACGACGAGGCGGTCGGCATCCTTGTCGCGTTCGAGGACGGCGATGGACGAATAGAAGAGCGGGAGGGCGGACATCGATGGAACTCTCTTCGGGACTGACATTCGGTTCGTGGATCGCGCCGGAGCGCCTCGGTCCGGCGGAATGCGGCGACGGGAACCCCCGCCGCCGTCCGGACATCACTTTCCGGCGTTCATCGCTGCGAGCGCGGTCGAAAAGCCCTTCGAGGAGAGTTGCAGCAGCACCGGCCGGCCGGCCGGATCGGTGAAGGTCAGCGTCATCTTCTCGGCGGTCTTCGCTTGGTCCAGAACGTCCTTCTTGATGTCGGCGTCGCCGGTGCAGACGTCGGAGACACAGCGCAGATAGGCGCCCTTCACCTGGGTCTTCTCGTTGATCGCCAGAACGAAGCCCGGCGGCAGCAGGACGCCGGCGCCGACCTGGATGGCGACCTTGGCCTCGCCGGTACCCGCTCCCTTTCCGATCGCCACCCTCGCGAAGACGCGCTGCGTCTTGCGATCGGTGAACTGCTGGACCATCTCGCAGATCGCCGCACTCTTGGCCGCCGCCTTGGGGTCGGCCGCTTTCGGTTCGGCCGGCTTGGCGTCGGCCGGAGCGGCCGGGAAGGCGCAGTTGACGGTCCAGTCCTGATAGGTGGTGTTCGACGAATCGGGATTGGGCGATTGAGCGCCGGCGGTACCGGCGCCCAAGGCGACGACGGCGGTCGTCAGTCCGGCCACTGCGACTTTCACGATCATTCCGAGGGACATTTCTCGTTTCTTTCCTTCTCTGCGGCTCAGTAGCGAACGACGACGCGGCCGAAGAAGCTGCCGTTGGAGTTGTCGGTGATTCCGGTCTTTCCGAGGTGCCAGCCGTACCCGAAGTCGACGTTGGCGAACTTGGCGACCTCGTAGGTCAGGCCGACGCCGGCAGCGGTGAGATCGACGCGCCGCTTCTCACCCGGCAGCGGCGTGTGGACCCATCCGGCCCCGTGGTCGAGGAAGGCGTATGCGCGCAGTTGGTCCTGCACTTCGTCGGTGAGGGTCCCGCCGAAAACCGCGGTGCCCGGGGTGTAGAAGGTGAAGTTCGCCGTCACGCCGGAGTCGGCGCGAGCGATGCCGTAGGCGAAGCCGCGGACCGATCCCATACCGCCCAGCGAGAAGGTCTCGGTCGGCAGCAGGTTGGTGTTGGCCCATTGACCTTCGATGGTCGCCAGCAGGCGGAAGTCGTAGGGCAGATCGACCCGCTGGTTGAGCCCGGCGCGGACGTAGGTGTAGCCGGCCTTGGCACCCTTGCGGAGCGCGTCGAACGCGGCGTTGGAGTTGTTCGGCGTCACACCGCCCGGAGAGCCGTAGACGTTCGCCTCGAACCGCGTCTTGCCGAGCCAGGACGTCGTCTCGCCGGAATAGCCGAACACCGCCTGAACGATGTCGGGCGTCTGGGTCGCCACCGTGGTGCCGGAGAAGTCGAGGTCGTTGTTCGTGCTCTTGAACTCGGCCCCGAAGCGGATGCCGTGGGACCAGGTGCCGAAATGCGGCAGCGCGTGACCGAGATAGGCGCCGGCGATGTAGTTCTCGCCGTTCTGCTTCGCCGGCCCGCCCGGGAGCGGAATGCGCGCCGACGAATAGCCACCGACCAGTTGCAGATCCCAACGATAGGCGAGCGGCAGAGCCAACGACACCATGTGGGACTGAAGCTTCTGGATATCGGGAGCGTGGGTCAGCTGGTAGCCGATCGTCTCGCCGAAGCCGAAGAGATCGTGCGCCATCGCGCCTTCGAAGATGCGTGTCGGACCGAGAGGTCCGCGCCCGCCCTTCGACTCGGCCCCGGCATAGACCGCCCAGGGCTTGTCGTCGGCGACCTGCAGCACGACGTCCGTCTGGCCGAAGGACTTGCCCGGCTGATAGAGCGCGTCGACACGGCGGAAGGGATTGCGGTTGAGATACCGGAGGTCGTCGAGGAGCTGCCCCTCGCTGATCGGCTCGCCGGCGACGAGACCCACTTCGGAGACGATCGCCGCGGGATCCGTCGAGGCCCCCTCGACGCTGACGCGACCGAGTCTGCCGACCACCACCAACACCTGGATCACGCCCCCGGTGATCTCCTGTTCGGGGATCACGACGTTGACCACCGGCCGATCCGACCGTCGAAAAGCGACGACCATCTCGCGAGAGAGGTCGTCGAGCGAGCCGAGCGTCGCCGCTCTGCCGACATGGCGTTCGGCGGCCTCGACGACTTCGGGCGGAACCGCGTCCGGTGCGGTCCGGACGACGACACCTTCCGCCTTCAGGCCGCTCTTCTTCACCGAAGACACCTGATCGACGATGACCACGCCGCGGACCTGAGGAACCAGCAACCGGTCACGCTCCGCCGCGCTGCGCGCCGGGGTCGCGTCGGTGGCCCGGATCGCCCCGCCGCCGTCCGTCCGGACGATCGGAGGAACATACCGCTGCACCGATCGCGACATCTGTGCCTCGACAGCGGTGGTGCCGAGCAACGTGGCCGTCAACGAAGCGAACGCTGCGACTCCGACGAGGCCGACCACCCGCTCGTAGCGCCTTGCCAAGATCGAATTCATTGAAGTCCCCCGTCGTTCTTCGGCGCGACGCCGCTCGCGGCCATGCTGAGGATGTTGAGACGAGCCGGCTTGATCTGAACCGCAGTGTTGATCCCGGCGATGACGCTGGTCTGGGTGATCCGAGGCACCGCGGGAGTCGGAACCACCACGATGTCTTCCGGTCGGACCGCCACCCAGGTGGGTGCCACGAAGGTCGCCACCGGAGTCGCGGTACCGGCTTCGGCGCGACGCTCCCCGCCGCCTCCGCTCGATCCGCCCCCCGATGCCGCCGGCGAACCGGCGCTCGAGGCCATTCCGCCGGTCCCGCCGCCGCTCCGGCAGTGGCCGGCCGGTGCGACGTTGCCGCCGAACACCCAGTTGCTCGACGACGCGGCCATGACGCCCCGTCCGTCGAAGGCGAGCGGTGAACCGTCTCCCACGGTGCGATAGCCGATGGCGAAGTCGCCCGGCTGACCCATGATCCACCCCGCCTCGCCGGCGAAGAAGCCACCGGTCGGATCGCATTCCGAACCGCCCCGCATGTTCCCGTGCAGGAGACGCACGCTCCAGGGGTCGTAGAGGAAGGGCTGCGGCGTGGCGAAGTAGAAGGCGAAGTTCGCCTCCCCGGTCACCGCATAGGTGGCCGTCGTCGACATCGGCTGGAAGCCGTTCTCGTGCGGGCTGCCACCGTCGGCGGCGAAGATCGGACCTTCGCTCGCGCTGCGTTCCTTGACCTCGTCCGACGCACCCGAGTCGTTGAAGACGTTGGCGCCGACCGTGGTGAGGTTGGAGCGAGATGGGATGAAGAACCTCAGCTGGCCGCCGTTGGCCTTGTCGCCGGAGTTGATCACCGCGTTCTCGAACTTCATCGCGTCCGGCGACGTGTTCTCGTTGAACGTCGGGGTGTTCTGAGCCGCGCCGATGGTGGTCAACCCGGTCAG
Source organism: Siculibacillus sp. (assembly GCA_030247555.1). Lineage (GTDB taxonomy): Bacteria > Pseudomonadota > Alphaproteobacteria > Rhizobiales > Ancalomicrobiaceae > CALBKH01. The sequence continues at coordinate 8,525 of JAOTSD010000015.1, forward strand.
ACGGGTCTTCGAGGCATCGAGCCCGTCGTAGTAGTGGTCGTGACCGATGTTGGCGGTCTGGACGAGAAGGTCGGCACCGACTTCGACCCAGATGTCGCCACGGGCGGTCTGGACGGTGTCGTCGGCGTTCGGCGTGAAGGAGTGGCCGATGCGGGCGGTCGCGCCGGTGATCGACGCATCTCCCGCGCCGGTCGCCGAGCCGTCCGCCACCTCGAGGTCCACGCCGGTCATCAGGCCGGGCATGGTCGTCTCGGCGTCGACGACGTTCACGTGCACCGTGATGTCGCCGCCGATCGTCTGGCTCTGCGGTGCCGATCCGTTCCAGCCGCTCGCCACGCCGACGTTGGTGGTCGGCAGGATCGGCACGAAGGCCGGTCCGATGCCGACGCCGACGCCCGGCGTCCAAGTGGTCGGCTGTCCGTTCATCGTCTCGGTGGTGCCGATGACCGCCGCCGGGCTCGACGATCCGATCAGGACCGTGCCGGTGGTGCCGTCGACCTTCAGGCCGGTCGCCGCCGCGATCGCGATGTCGGAGTCGACCGACTGCGTCGAGGTGGAACCGGAGCCCGCCGGGGTGGTGCCCCGCGCGGTCGAGACGAGATTGCCGTTCTCGTTGATCGTGTCGCCGACCTGCAGGTTGCCGGCCAGGATCGACGAGATCTCGGTGGCACCCTTCGAGACGACCGAGATCTTGCCTTCGATGGTCTGCGAGTTGGTCAGCTTCGACTCGGCCCCGCCGTTCTGCGAGGACAGCGAACCGTGACCGATCTGGAGCATCGAGGAACCGCCGACCGGCGCCGCGGTGATCGAGGCGTCGCCGACCTGAGCGAAGACCAGGATGTCCGCGGTCTTTCCGGCCGCGGCGCCGATGGTCGAGGTCGAGGTGACCGAACCACCGGTCTCGATCGGAGCGGCGTTCGCCGTACCGGCGGTGTTCGTCATCGAGACGAGATCACCGACCCGGAGCGTGGCGACGCCGAGCGTCGGTGCCGAGGTCACGGTGACGGCGCCGCCGGCGAGGACGGTCGAACCGGTCGTCGTGTCGGCAACCGAGATGGCGCCCGGCGTGCCGACCGTCGCACCGCCGTTGCCGGAGGTGTTGGAGACGATGCGCTCGGTGCCGATGTGGACCGAGGTCACCGCACCCGCCGCCAGCGAAGCGACGTTGACGGTGCCCGATTGGGTCGGAGCGCCCGTGGCCGAAGTCAGAGCGACCGGAGCCAGGTTGTTCGGGTCGACGAAGCCGGAGATCGCGGTCGAGGCGGTCGCATAGATGCCGACGTTGCTCGAGATGAGGCTCGTGCCGGCATGGATCACGTCGCCACCCTTGCCGGGATCGACCAGCTTCTCGGGCAGAGCCGCGACCGTCGTGGCGGCGGTCTGGACCGTTTCGGCGTAGCCCTGGATCCGCTCGACGGCGACGGCGACGGCGTGAGCCTTGACCGCGTCGTTGGGCAGAGCGTCGCTGTTGGCGACACCGGCGGCGTTGATCTCGGTCTTGGCGTTCGCCAGCGCCGTGTCGGCGGCGGTGAGCTGAGCCGAGATCGTCGCGGCGTTGGCGGTGTCGCCCACCGCGGCCGCCTTGGCCGCCGCCTGCTCGAGCGAGGCGACGACCGATTCCATCGCGCGGATCGCCGAGCGGGCCTGGTCGAGGCTCCTGTCGGTGGAGACCGCGTTCGGGTTGCCGATCACGGTAGCGTCGTTCGGCGTGGAGCCGACGAAGCTGCCGAGATCGCCCGCCAGACCCGAGAGATCGTGGGCCGCGCCGCCGTCACCGGCCGTGGCGGTCACGTACTCGCGGGCGCCGACCTTGGTCGAGGCGATGCCGAGGGCACCGGCCGAGGTCACCGACGTGGTGTTGCCCCGGAAGGTCACCAGCGCGATGTCGTTGACGATGTCGCCGCGCGTGATGGCGATGTTGCCACCGTCGCCACCCGACGCGCCACCGGCACCCGAGGTCACGGTGATCAGGCGCTGCGATCCGACGAGGGTGTCGGCCGCGACGCCGAGGGCCGCGTTCGACATCACCGTGACGTCACCGGCGTCGGACTGGATCAGAGTACGGCCGTCGAGGGCACCCGCCGAGACGATCACCGTGCCGCCGTCGCCCGAACCGGCCGGGGCCGGATGGGCACCATCGGTGCCGGTCGTATCGGAGTTGGCGAAGGAGGTGACGATGTTCGCACCGGCACCGGATCCGGCGATTTCGACGGTCTGGTAGTTGCCGATGAAGGTGTTGGCGATCGACGAAGCGGCGATCGAGTTCGCGGAGGCGGTGACGGCACCGGTGCCGCGCAGCGTGACGTCGGCGTCGATCGGACCCTGCGAGATGGTCAGATCACCACCCTTCGCCGAGAGCTTCTCGCTGCCGTCTTCACGGACGTAGGCGGCCTCTCCGGCGAGCGCCGAAGCGGAGCCGGCGGCCGCGACGGCACGCACCAGCCGGACGTCGTGGCCGACGTGGGTGGTGGCGATGCCGAGGTCGACGGCGGCGCTGGTCGAAGCGACGTCGATCGTGCCGTAGGACCGCAGCGTGATGTCGCTCGTCGAGGCATCGGCGACCGTGGCCGCGCCCGCCATCACGGTCTTGGAGACCGTACCGAGCTGTTCCACCGTGACCGAGCCGCCGTTGCCGCCGGTACCGGCCGCGCCGCCGTAGACACCGCCCGCCCAGTAGAGCGGATTGACGGTGCCGGTGGCTGAAGCGATCAGCAGGTTGTTGCCGGCGGACTGCCGGTTGCCGATGTAGGCATCGACGACCGAGGACGGCAGGCCGAAGTTCGACGTCGCGGTGACGGCGATCGAGGTGTCGGCCGTGACGGCGATGTCGCCGCCGAAGCCACGCTGGATCAGAGTGGCGTTGCCGCCGTCGCCGCCGCGCTTGGCGTCGTCGCCGCCCATACCGGCGACCGTCAGCAGGTCGTAGGTCGAGTGACCGATCTGCGAGTTGACCGAGAGGCCGTTGGTGAGGGCCCCCGCGGTCTGCAGCGAAGTCACCGCGACCACGTCGGCGCGGACGTTGATCGCCCCGATGTGGGCGCCGGAGTCGGTGACTGCGTTGCCGCCGTCGCCGCCCATGGACGCGAGCGCATCGGTCGCGGCCTTGATGTCGGCGCCGGAGACGTCGACCGCCAGGGCGATCGGCAGGACGCTGGTCCCGACTTCGCCGCTCGAGTGGCCGTTCGGGTTGGTGTCGGCGGTTCCACCGATGCCGCCGTCCGCCGCGACGGTCTTGGTGCGATCACGGAAGCCGATGCCGGCTTCGACGATCGACTGCAGCGGAATGGCAGCGAGGTTCGACGGCGGGATCGACACCAGCGCCGTCACCGTGATGGCGCCGGAGGCGTAGACGTTCAGGTCCCCGTCGATCTCGCCGAGCGTCGTGGTGGCGTCGCCACCCTTGCCGCCGAACGCGGTGCCCCGCTGATTGATCGGATACCAGTTCGGCTGCTCCGGTTGGACGTTCGACGGGCCGGCGATCGCCGTCTCGCCGACGCCGTACCAGGTGTGCGTCGTGGTGTAGCTGTCGGTGGTGTGGTCGAAGGAGTCGTACTCGGAGATCGCGAAGTCCCTGACGTTGCCGCCCAGACCGCCGACCGCCTGCAGAGCCGACGAGAGATCGCCGAGACCGGAGCGGGCCTGCGCCTGACGGAAGTGACCGATCCGGGCCTCGGCGCGTCCGAGGTTCCAGGCCTGGTCCTCGACCGCGCTGACGAGGATCGCCGACGGAGCGTCGACATATTCGCCGTCGACGAAGTCGCCGATCGAGATCGACCCGAGGATCGACCCGTTCCGAGCGATCGCCGAACCGCCGGCGCCGCCATCGGCATGACCGATGCGGGAGGCGGCCAAGCTGGCGTTGCCGCCCTTGGCGTAGGTCGAGTCGGCGTAGGCGAAGGCCGTGTGGCCGATCACCGCGGCGTCGACCCGCAGCGAGTCGTCGAGCGGATCGGCGGTGGAGGCCGCACCCTGGCCGTTGAGCGCCGTCACCGTCAGCAGGCCGCCGTTGGTGAAGTCGATCACGATCGGCGCCGCGCCGGTGGCGTCGACGCCATCGATGAGTTCGGTGCGACCGGCGACGTAGCGGCCGATGTCGCCGAGGTCGACGGTCGAGATGCCGCCGGCGCCGCCGTTCATCGAGACGTTGACGTTCGAGACGCCCGCGCCGAGCGCAGCGTCGCCGCCGGCGCCGGAGACCGACGTGCCGTAGGAACCATGGCCGATCGTCGCCAGCACATGGTCGTCGAGCGAGGTGTAGATCTGGGTACCGCCGATGATCTGGCCGACGTCGGCCGTCACCAGGACGGACCCGCCGACGGTCAGCTCGATGGCGTTGTTGATCAGGCCGGTCGAGACGGTCGCGTCACCGCCCTTGCCACCGTTGAAGGTGCCGCCGATCTGGCCGTCGGCCACCGCCGAAGTGGCGCCGTCGGTCGGAGCCGCCTCGAGATGGACGCCGGCGTCGGCCTTGACGATCGACTCCACCGCACGGGCGTAGACGGTCGCCTTCGACGCGGAACCGGTCACGGTCTCGTCGAGGTGATAGCCGAACTGGTTGTTGTGGAGTCTCGCGTTGGACAGGGTCGTTCCGACGCCGCCGAAGCCGGCGGTGGCGAAGGCGATGTTGCCCGAGCCGATCTGCGCCCGGCCGATGTGGTTCTGCCACTCCCAGACCAGGTTGGTCACGCTCACGTCGGCCGACGTGGTGATGTCGATTCCCGCGTCGACGATGTTGCCGAGCGCGACCGTCGCGTTGCCGCCGGCGCCACCGGATCCTTCCATCCGGCCGTCGCCGAGGTTGATCGGCGCGAACACCCCGACACCACCGGTACCGACCAGCAGACCACCACCGCCATTGCCCGCGAGGGCGCTGGAGTAGCTGCCGTGGCCGATCTGGGCGACCATCGTGTCGCCGAAGCTCGGGGTCGGGAAGGTCGGCCAGATGGACAACTGGCCGCGGGCCAAGGTGACCGCGACGGATGTCGCCTCGATGGTGACCTTGCCCTTGATGTTGCCCTGATCGACGGTGGCGTTGCCACCGCGGCCGGCCGAGGCGATCTCGGTGATGAGATTGTCCTGGGCGGCCATGCCGGAACCGCCGGTGTTGCCGGCCGGAGCCGTCCCGGGGATCGCCGAACCGGCGCGCCAGGGCGACAGCATGGTCGAGTCGAGTGCCGGCGTCGTGATGATCGCGACCATCTTCGCGCCGTTGGCGTTGGCGAAGATCTGATCACCGTGACCGATCTGGGTCGTGGCGATGTTGCCGCCGAGGTCGTTGTTGACGATCGTCGAGACCGAGACGACCTCGGCCGCGATGTTGATGGCACCGGTCAGTTCGTCACGTTCGGTGACGCTCGCGGTGGCGTCGACCGGACGCAGCGAGCCGAGCGCGATCAGCGAGTCGCCGGCGCGGCCGCCGACCGCGACGACGGCGTTGCCGCCAGCGTTGCCGCCGTTGGCCGAAGCGGTGACGGCGAGGAGCGTACGGGTCGCCTGCTCGCCGGTCCACAGAAGGCTCGAAACGTCGAGCTTCGGGGTCGCCAGACCGAAGTCGGCCCCGGCCTGCCAGGACGAAGCGGCCGCGGTGTTCGCGGTGTCGGCGAGGTAGGTGCCGCCGTGGCCGAGGCGAGCGGTGTAGCGATCGTTCGGCAGGCCGACCTGACCGGACGGATTGCCGAGGCCCGACGGGACGTCGTCGATGTTGGTGATCACCGTCAAGAGCAGCGTCGAAACGTCGATCCTGCCGTTGGTGTAGCCGGTCGAGATGACCGAGTCGCCACCGCGACCGCCGTTGGAGCGCGAGAAGTCGCCCGAGACGAAGAGACCCTCGTTCGGCGTCTCGACCTGCAGCGAATAGCCGCCGTTGGCACCGGAGCCGAAGCCGCCGGCGGCGGTGACCACCGCGGAGGAGCCCGACCAGTTGTCGGTGCGGGCGGTGCCGGCGACGTAGGGGGTCACCGTCGTGCGGGTGGTGACGACCTCGTAGTCGAGGACGCCGTTGCGGTAGGCGGTGTTGGACGAGCCGACGTAGGCGACGTTGGTCGCCCTCGCCGCGGTCGGCGTACCCCGGCCGGCGAGGCGGTCGTAGTTGCCGTCGCCGTTGATGTCGACGATGTCGACGCGCGCCGAACGATGAGTGCCGTCGCCCTGGGCCAGGGTCGTCGCGGTCACCACCGAGTTGCCGTCGATGGTCGTCGTCTGGTTGCCGCCGACCGTGTAGGAGGCCGCACCGTTGGCGACGTCGACACCCCGGAAGGTGATGACGTCGATCTTGCCGTCGCGGTTGATGTCGGCGCCGAGGACGTTCGCCAGGTTCTCGCCCGCGACGAAGGTGCCGGTCGGGTTCCGGAGCTCGTCGTGGCGGTTGTCGACCCAGACCTTCTCGGTGGCGTCCCACTTGAACTCGGGGTTGCCGGCCTTGTCGTAGAGGATGAACTTGTCGTTGGCGAGGGTGACCTCCTTGGTGGTCTCCCAGTCCGCATCCTCGGTCACGGTGCCGACGCTGGCGAGATCCGCGACGCTCCAGGCCGCACCCTTGGCGTTGATGGTGCCGCCGTCGGCGCCGGCGCCGGAGATGTCGATGCCGTTGTCCGTACCGCCACGGTTCAGATCACCGTCGCCGGTGGTCGGAATGATCTTGATGGCGAGATCGGCGACCTTGGTCTGCTCGTCGTTCGAGTCCGTGGTGCTGTCGAGCGCGGCCACGCCGGAAATCCTGGCGTCGGCGATGCCGCCCTTGTCGGCCGTGGCCGTCAGGAGGCCGCCGTTGCCGGCCAGACCGGACGACGTGTAGATGTCCTGGTCGTGTCCGACCTGGGCATGGACCTGCGTGTAGCCGCCGTCACCACCCAGCGGCGAGCCGAGCAGTGCGTTGGTGATCATCAGGCTGGCGGCGGCGTCGACGATGATGTTCGAGCGCACCGAGCCGGAGACCGAGATCGCGTCACCGCCGTTGCCGCCGGAGGCGTCGGGCTGCAGGCCGTCGACGAAGGCGGTCGAGGAGCTGCCGCCCGCGCCGCCGTTGCCGGCGACCGCGACGACGCGGTCGCGCATGCCGATGCCGGCGAAGATGTTGTCCGAAACACCTTCCGCCGGCGACGTCAGGTTCGACGCCGAGGTGCGGTTGGCCTGGACCAGCCCGCCACCGGCGGAGATCCGGATGTCGGCGGTGCCGAGGTGCGAGTAGGGACCGACCGCCTCGGCGTCGAAGCCGAGTTCGGTGTATTCGGCCGCATCGTCGATGCGGTCGTTCACCATCGGCGCGCCGATCAGGATCGAGCCGCCGTCGCCGCCGCGCACGTTCGCGGAATTGGAGAAGGCCGAGCCAGCCCCGCCGGCACCCGCCACCGCGTGGAAGCGGCTGGTGTGGCCGATGACCGTTTCGACCTGGTTGAAGTTCGAGAGGGTCTGCTGGCCTTCGAGGATCTGCGACCAGACGGTGACCAGACCGGCACCTTCTTCCTCGCTTCCGCTGGCCGAAGCCGTCACGAAGATGTCGCCCTGCGTCTCGGCGGTGTCGAGCAGCACGTTGATGTTGCCGCCCGCGCCGCCCTGCGCCGCATGGAGGATGTTGACGCCCGACTGGTTGCCGGCGCCCGCGGCGCCGCCGTGACCGGTCAGGAGCTTGAAGTCGTCACCGCTGCCGATCGTCGAAGCCTGGGTGTTCCAGCTGGCCGTGCCCTGATTGCCGGTGACGACGTTGGCCAGAACGTTGACCAGGAGCGCCGAGACGTGCACGTCGCCGCGTTCGCCGGCGGCGACGTCTTCGGTGTCGCCGAAGAAGCCGTCGAGGTCACGGGCCTGCGAGCGCTGGGTGATCATGATGTCGCCGCCGCGACCGCCGGAGGCGGCCTCGGCTCCGGTCCCACCGTGACCGGTCGAGATCTCGACGATGTTGCCGTTGCCGATCCGCGTCAGCCCCTTGGCGGTCGAGACCGCGCCCTGGTTGCCGTGGGTGGTGTTCGACAGCAGCGTCACCAGACCGACGGCCGAGACGTTGACGTCGGAGGCGAAGATCGTCGGCGCGGCGCCGGAAGTGGCCGCCTTGACGCCCTCTGTGGCGGAAACCTTGCCGGAGGTCTCCGGCGTGTCGGTCCTGCCGTAGCGAGCGGAATACCAGACGTCGCCGTCGGCGTTCCAAGAGTCCCAGCCGGGCTCGTTGGCGTTGACGAGCGTGCCGCCGACCACGACGCCGCCGACCGGGCCGGAGCCGCCGTTCAGATCGGTGTCGATCCGATCGACCAGCAGCAGGCCGTCGCCGATGGTGCCGCGATTGAGCGTCACGTCGCCGGCGCGAGCGCTGGCGACGGCGCGATCGCCGGCCGGGTCGCTCAGGAAGCCGTCGGCGGCGCCACCGGCGCCTCCGTCACCCGTGGTGATGAAGAAGCTCGACCCGTTGCCGATGCTGGCGGTGACGAAGTTCGACAACATGCCGGACTGGTTGCCCTCGATCACCGCGGCGGTGATCTGCACGGCGGCCGTCGAGGTGACGTCGACCGTGGCGCCGAGGATGTGGGCGGCATCGATCACCAGATCGGCGCCGCGCGAGGGACGCAGCGGATCGCCGCCACCGGCCGGAGCACCGGAGGCCATGCGCATGTCGTAGACCGAGCCGGCACCGACGCGGACGAAGATCTCGTCCATCGAGGCGGCCGACTGATTGCCGGTCGTGACGTTGGCGGTCAACATCAGCGCGGCGGTGTTCATCAGGATACGGCCGGAGATGAAGCCCTCGGAGACCGTGATGTCGCCGCGCGACGACAGGTTGCGGTCGCCCGCCGCGTCTTCGAGCAGACCGACCGGAGAGCCGTCGGCGAACTGCGAGTACTCGACCGCCTTGACCAGATGATCGCCCTGAAGGACAGCGTCCGGAAGCTTGGTGACCGACGAGCGGATCCAATTGCCGTTGCCGACGATGGCATGCTGCCACTGAGCGACGGCGTCGGGGACCATGTTGCCGGCGATGATCGACTGCTGCAGCGTGGTCGCACCGGCGTTGATGACGATGTCGGGCGAACCGGCCGCGTGAGTGCGCAGTCGCTCGCTCAACTGACCGTCGGCGTAGACCGGGTTGAGGTTGTAGCCGTCGGCGTTGGCGACGAAGCGCTGCGCGACGTCGGAAGCGCCGCCGACCGCGTTGCGCGGCGCGGTCAGCGAGAAGGCGGTGACCGTCGACACCGAGCCGTCGGGGTTCATCACCCGGACGCCATAGAGCGTCTTGGCCTCGCCCTGGTCGTTGGTGTCACCGGTGATGGTCGTCGCCGTGTCGGTCTCGACCTCTCCGGTGTCGACGAAAGTGTTCGAGAATTGGCCGGAATTCAGCGCGTTGGTCGTCGTCGTGTCCGAGACGTTGGAGCGGATGCCGACCGAGTTGCCTGTCGTCGAACCGTAGACGGTGGTCTCGCTGGTCGCGGCGGTCGCCGGCATGTAGGCGCGATAGTTGGTCGCGTAGTCGGTGCCCTTGGCGATCAGAGCCTGGTTGAACCATGGCTGAACGTCCGAGCCCTGATTCTTGGCGTTGTCCATCGCCAGCAGGATGATCGGGTTGCCGTTCGCGTCGGCCCTGTAGTCGGTGACGACCTGCCCGTCGCTGTAGGAGGTCGCGGTCGGAAGGCCGCTGCGGTCGTTGATCAGCGTGCCGACGAAGGAACGCAGCAGACCGTCGAGCTTCGCGGTCTTGGTGCCGTCCGGGCTGACGATGGTCGCACCTTGGCTGCCGGTCGAGTCGTAGTAGGCGATCAGGTTCGTGTTCAGCTTGCCGGCGTCGTCATAGAGATCGACGTTGGTCGGAAGCGTGTGGGCGACGATCGTCCGAGTGACCGTACCGTCGTCCGCGATCGCATATTCGATCGTGTAGTAGATGACGGCGTTGGTGTTGTGCGGATCGGACAGCAGCGTGTTGTCGACCGGCGTGCCGTCGTGGTCGTGCGTTCCGGAGCTGGCGTTGGTCAGCTGATAGAACGGATTGTTGAAGTCGATGACGTTCCGGTAGGAGCCGTTGATCGTCAGGAAGTTGCCGATCGCGCCGATGTTCGTCTGGATCGCGCCGTGAGACGGCGCGGTGCCGTCGTCGGCGACGACGACCTTGACGGTCGCGCCGTGGCCGATCTGGTCGTGGCGAACGATGCTGAGCACCGGGGCATTGGTGCCGATCGGGGCGGAGGCGAGCGTCTCGATGCCGCCGACCGAGAGGACGCCGGCGTTGACGGTGATCACGCCGGAGATGCGGCCGGTGGTGATCTCGACCGGATCGATCACCGCGCCTTCGTCACCATGCTCGGCACCGAGGGCGACGCCCTTGTAGGTCGCGTGGCCACCATGGCCGACGCGGACGGCGTCGACCTGCTCGTCGAGGCGGAGCTGATAGGGGTTGGTGCCCGAAGTCGGGATGTACGGCGGCGAGAAGGCGGCGGGCAGACCGACCGTCACGGCCGCGGCATCGATGGTGATGTCGCCCGAGACGTCGCCCTGATGGATCGCCCGGTTGATGGTGTAGTTGTCGACGCCGTGGCCGACCTGCACGTAGGCGCGCTCGCCCGACATGCCGGGGATCGGCGCGCCGGCCAGCGTACCGGTCAGCATGTTCAGCGTGGCGGCGGTGACGTCGATGTCGGCATCGAGGATGGCGTAGCCGGACGTGTCGGTCAGCTCGCGATGCGTGGTGGTCGCCACTTCGGTCGTCGCGACGAGCTTGCCGTCGCCGTCGAGCGCGTAGGAGGTGGTCGTCACCACGGTGACTTCGCCGCTGACCCGGGTATCGACGGATGTCGGCGGAACGATCGGGTTACCGTCGCCGTCGAGCGCCGGATCGACCGGTTCGGCGACGGTGGTCCCCGTGCTCGTCGTGTCGTAGCCGTAGTTGGCGTTGCCGCCGTGGCCGATCTGGACGAAGTTGCCCTTCCGATAGGCTTCGGCGAGGCTCTGCCCGATGCCCGAGGCGATGGTGACGGCGACGCCGTTCACCTCGATGTCGCCGTTGTGGGCGTGCTCGACCCAGACCTGCGAATAATAGCGCGGATCGTTCGGGTCGTTGACGGCGTGATAGAGCTGGTAGTCGTTGTCGGTCAGACGCGAAACCGACCCGCGCACCTGGGCGAGGGTCGCGAGGTCCATGCCGATCTGGGTCGACGCTCCGTCCAACTGGCCGGAGGTGATCATCACGCTCACGGCGGTCGGGATGCCGTCGACGGTCCGGCCGATGATGGTGTCGCCGAATTCGGAACCGATGGCGATGCGGCCGGTCTGGGTCGGGCCACCGATGGTGATCGCCAGAGCGTCGAGGACGATCGCGTCGTGCTCCTTGATGAAGTCGTTGACGGTCGTCTGGTGGGTCGCAAGATAAGCGGAATCGCGGCTCTGCTGGAAATTCTGGATGATCACGTCGCCGACGGTGGCGTCGACCACGATGGTCGCCGCCGGCACACCGGGGGCGCCGTTCAGCGTCAGGGTGGTGCCGTCGGTGCCCGCGACGTTCTCCCAGACGATGTGGGCCGGACCGACGACGGAGATGGCCGGCGAGGAGATCTCGACGTTGTTGTTGACGAGGAGGCCGGAGATCGTCGCGGTCGACAGCGAGGCGGGCTCGGCGTCCGGCGCGGCGTCGGAGATCAGCGCGGCGGAGGGATCGAGTAGGAGGTGACCGGTAGAGCCGTTCACGGCGCGGGTGTTGACGTCGCCGGTGAAGGCGAGCGTGTCCTTGCCCGAGACCTCGACCTCACCGCCGTCGCCCGCCATCCCGAGCGCCTGAGCGGAGATGTAACCGGCGTAGCTGGTGTGTCCGTCGGCCCAGACCACGACCCGCCCGGCATCGCCGGATCCGGTCGAATCCGCCGACAGGCGGGCGCCGGCCTCGACGGTGACATCGGAGGCGTTGATGATCGAGGCGTTCTTGCCCTGGAAGCCGCCGCCGACGAGGATCTCGCCGCCGCCATTGGTGCCGGAGGCGTCGATGCGCGCGCCGGAAGCCAGACGGATCGATTCCGCCTCGACCACGACTTGACCGCCGATGGTGCCGGAGACGGCGACCGAACCGGAGATGTCGACCGCGGCCACGGCCCTGGGCTCGGATGAGCTCGCTGCGACGCGGCGGGTCTGGAAGCGGACCTTGCCGCCCGAGTTGTCGTGGTTGCGAGCGGAGATCGCACCGGAGTTGGAGATGCGACCGGAGTTGGCGGTCAGGAAGACCCGACCACCCCTGTTGGCGACGCCGGTCGCGCGCACGACGCCCGTGTTGTTGACGGCGAGCGCATAGTGGTTGCCGCCGGCGGCACGGAGCTCGGCGACGGTCGCCGCGATCGTACCGCTGTTGACGACCCGGCCGCTGCCGGCGCGCACCGCGATGCGGCCGTCCGGCGAATCGGAGGCGCGCAGGATGATCTCGGAGCCGGCGGCGAGGCCGACGGTCCCACCCGGCGCCGAGATGGAACCGTGGTTCTCGACCGAACGGGCGAACATGAAGACGTCGCCGCCACCGAACGAGGTGATCCGACCGAAGTTGATCACCGAGGCGGGCGAATCACCCTTGAAGGACAGGTCGCCGCGCGCGAGGAACTCCGAATCGGAGACGTCCAGCGTCGAGAGCACCAGCCCGGCGGTGTCCACCGTACCGGAAGGCCCGACGAGGATGCCGTTCGGGTTGATCAGCATCAGCGTACCGTTGGAGGAGAGCGATCCGTAGATCGAGCTCGGATCCCCCGTGATCACGCGGTTCAGCGTGGCACCGCCGGTGGGCACCACGAACCGGGTCGATTCGCCGGCTCCGATCGAGAAACCCTGCCAATTGATGATCGCGCTCTGCGTCGACTGACCGACGAGGAGCGAACCGGCCAGCGACCGGTCGAAACCGGCCACGCCCGAGACGACCTGTTCGCCGACCGGATTGGCTCCGACCGGAGCTGCGGCGAGGACCAGCGCGCTGGTCGTGGACAGCAGCCCGAGGTGGCGGGCGAGGGTGGTGATCCGACGGTGCGGCTTCATGAAGTGAATCCCGGTGAGAATACTTTCCGAACCGGCTATATGGGCTCACCGAACCGTAGGGAAGCTAGAGACGCGCAACTCTGTCACCAACCCGCACATGGTTGCCGTTTTCTTTAAAAAATATGGGACTGTAGCACCGGCGCCACGCCCCATTTCTCGCGGCGCGATGATAACCATATAAAATCATGAGGCTTTTGCGATTGGGCTTCTTGGCGGCGCGACGAGGTCGTCTCTGCTGCATCCGGTCGCACCTCGGATGTCGCCGCGGAGGCGCATCGCGACCGAGAACCGTCGCCGGGCCACCTTCGGGCGCGACTCATCGTCGATTCACCGTCATTCGCTCGAATGAAAATGAAACAATAAGTATTTTTTCAGTGAACATAAATCGAAGTGGCGCACTGCTTGATTTCCCAGCGAAACAGACCTCATGGTTTGTTCCGCACGACTTCCGTTCGTCGGCCCGATCAACCGCTCGGGACCCGGTCGATCTCAGCGCTCGGCACGCCGCTCCCGATCGGGGGGCACTTCGCGCGCGCGGGCCCGCCGCACGACGTCGCGGGGCGATTCGCCGTATCTCTTGCGGAAGCTGGTGGCAAAATAGCCGGGATGGTTGAACCCCGATTCGCGCGCGATCTCCTCCACGGTGCGGCGATTCTCCGGATCGGAGAGGCTCGCGCGGGCATTGGCGAGACGGACCTGGCTGACGTATTCGGAAATGGTGCAGTTCAGCGTTCTGCGAAATCCGAGTTGCAGGGCGCGCGGGCTCATGCCGGCACGTGCCGCCAACTGGCCCAGATCGAAGTCCTCGTGGAAGTTCTCGGCGATGAATTCCAGACAGGCGCGCAGGCCTGGGCGGGCCGATGGACGTCGCTGTTGGCGGACACGGCTTTCGGCGCTCTCGGCGGCCCGCAGCATCATGGCGACACGACCGGCCACGATCGCCGACATCGACGTCACGTACTCGAGCGGGTAGGCGCGCGACGACGGATCGCCGTCGGCCACGTTGAGCAGAGCGTTGATCAGGATGCCGAATTGGGGAAGTCCGACGAGATCGGACTCCATGGCGCAATTCGCGATGATGGCGGCGTGATCCTCGGAGCCGCTGAAGGCCCGCAGCCAATGCTGCAGCGCTTCGGCACGAACCTCGACGAGAACGAAACGCGCTTCGCCTTCGAGGTCGAACGAGACTTCGCCCAACGGCAGGAAGGCGAAGGTCTTGGGAGCGGGCTCTCTGGCGCCACGCAGGAACTGGACGAAGGAACGCCCACTCGCCGCACCCGCCAGCATGGCGTCGGCCGAGCCCACCAGCATTCGCAAGCAGACGCGCCGACCGATGAGGACGGAGAGCCGGCAGTCGCCGAAGCCGTAGGACTGGACCGTCAGACGCCAGTCGTCGGCCTTCTCATGAGGCACCACGTGGCAGTTCCACACCGCGCGGATTCGTTCCCGGTCGTCGGTCGCGGCACCCTCGCGGAAGACGAAGGTCTCCCGCACGAACTTTTCGAACATCGAACCCCAACTCTGAGTACTTTCGGTTCGATGAAACTAATGTCCCGCATTCTCATAAACTTGGTATCATGCGCCGACCGTTTGTGTTTTCGCGCCAAATTCGGGGAATGCGAACTTTCATGCCGATTTGTCGGTTGATTTTCGCATCGATGGCGAGTCGCGCGCGGCGATCTGACACATGAGTCCCGACGAAAGGCCGACTTGCCCGAAGCGGCTGCCCCACCTTCGATTCGGCACCGCGATTCGTGGCGCTCGACCTCGCCCGCCCGCGCCGCTCCTTTCCGACGCCGACGCTCCTGGACCGAGAAACGCATGGCTTTCCGACTGCCCAACATCGGCCGCGCCATCCCCCCGCTCGATCGAGCGCGTGTCCGCGGTCCGATCGCCAAGCCCATCTTCGATTTCGCCGCCAGCGCCGGCGTCGACACCGATCGACTGCGCGCCGAGGCCGGGCTGGCGACGGGCGTCGGCCCGGACGCCGACATCGGCGTGGCCGACCATCTCGCCCTGCTCCTGGCCGGAGAACGATTGCTCGGCGATCCGTTGTTCGGGCTCCACGTCGGGCTGGAGATGCGCCCCACCGACATCCCCGCCTACGGCATGGCGCTGTGCGCCTGTCTCAGGGTCGGCACCGCGCTGCGGCTGATGCAACGCTACGAGAGCATGGCTCACGATCTCGGCCGTTGCCTGTTGTCATTCGAGAGTGACATGGTTCGCCTGCGGGTGCACTCGCCCTGGTTCGACCTGCCCGGTGGGCGCCATCTCGTCGAGATGATGGGCTCCGGCTTCCGCACCCATGCCGATTGGCTGGTCGGCCGCAGACTGCCCGCCCTCGAGGTCCGCTCACCGTTCGGGCCCGCTCCGGGGGTCGACCCGGAACACTACGCGCGGATCATCGGCGTGCCCGTGGTCTTCGGTGCGCAACACGCCGAATTGACCTTCGCGGCGGAGATGCTCGACTGGCGGTTCGCCAGCGCCGAGAGCGGCATGTTCGCGCCGCTCGTCCACTGGGCCGAACAACATTTCGTTCGGCACAAGCGAGCGGAGGAGAGAGGAGTGTTCATCGAGCAGGTCCGCGCCCATCTGCGGGCAGCGCTGGCCGCCGGTCGGGCAGACCTCTTCGGCACGGCGGAAGCCCTCGGCATGGCGCCGCGCACCCTCCAGCGCCGACTGATCGAACACGGCACCAGCCTGTCCGATTTGCTCGACGACGTCCGGATCGAAAGCGTCCACGCGTTGATGGACGACAGCACCCTGCCGTTCGGCGAGGTCGCTCGTCGATTGGGTTTCCGCAACCAGTCGAGCTTCAACCACGCCTATCGCGGCTGGTTCGGCACCACGCCGACCGAAGCGCGCGAGCGCGCACCGCGCTTCGCCGCCTTCTGAGGGGGGCCGCCTCCGGCAGGATCGGCGCGCAACGCCCCGGGCGCGACGCCGTACCACCGCCGGAAGGCGTGGTTGAATGAACTCTGTTCGGTGAACCCGAGCATCAGCGCCACTTCCGTCAGCGGCAGTGTCTCGTCGGCGACCCATTCGCGCGCCAGCGTGCGGCGCACCTCGTCCATGAGACGCGAATGGCTGGTGCCGAGTTCGGCCAACCGCCGCTGGAGAGTTCGCGGAGCCATACCGACGGCGGCGGCGAGATCCTGGACGCGGGTCCGCCCGCTGGCGAACCCGTCGCGCACCGCCCGCTCGAGAGCGGCGATCGACGGGGCGTCACCGTCCTGACCGGCGAGCGGGCCGAGGCGCCGCTCCGCCGCCGCCAGGGCCTGGGTGAAGAGCACCGGATCGCGGTTGCGCACCGGCAGATCGAGGGCTTCCGCCGGCAGGACGAAGCCATCGAAAGGCGCCCCGAAGCACACCGGCGCTGCGAAGAAGGCCTCGTGGATCGCAGGATCGACGCCGTCCGGCGGCGCATGCGCGAAGTGGACGGTTTCGCAGGGGATCGTCGCTTCGACCAGCCAGTCGATGACGGCGCGCAGGCCCGCGACGTTCGCTTCGACGAGATGTCTCGCACCCGGCAGGGCCCGCCACGGCGTCCGCCAGATCACCCGGACCGACCGGCCGGTCCGCTCGAAGGTGGTGCGTCCGAGGTCGTGCGCCAGCGGCTCGAATCGCTCCGTCGCCTCGAGCACGGCCCGCAGGTCCGGCGCCGAGAGGAGCACCATGGCGTAGCCGGTGGCGTCCGTCGCACGCATGCGGCGACCGACCTGCAATCCGAAATACGGATCGCCGAGCAGCGCGGCGGCCGTCTCGAGCAGGCGAAGATGGTCTTCGACCGGGATCGCGTCGGCGGCCACCGGCACGAGGCCGCCCGCGTCGAGCGCCACGCCCAACCGTGGAAGATCGAGCCCGCACTCCTGCGCCGCCCGCAGGACGCAGGTGACCTGGGCGGCACCGACCCGCGCCCGCGACGAAGGTGGAGATGGCGAGGGATCTCCTCGCCCGGCCGGTGTACGGTCCATGCTCGCCGTCCCTCTTCGAAGTCCGCGAGTGGAGTGCCACACCGGTCTTCGAACGAGTTCCCATCGTGCCGATCTTCGACCTCGGAACGATGGCTCGAGTTGCCGCACCCGCGGCCGTTCCTCGACGACGAATCCCTCCGCCACCGATTCGTTCGATGGCATAGCGCCTTTTCGCCCCGACGGGTTCGGAGATGTGCGACCCGTACCCATCGGAAACCCGGTCCGACGCGATCGGCGGTGTCCGACGCGGCTCGCGCGCCACCCCCTGCGAAGGACGAGCGCCGCGATCACCGTTCCTCCGCGGCCGGCCTCCCGCCGCGGACGCGTCACGCCGGGCGCCGAAGAACGATGGAGGCCCGGGCCGGCTTCGCCCGACCCGGATGACGAACGCCGCGATCGACCGCGAGTGCGCACCGGGGCGCCGGCTACACCTCTCGGCCGCCGGTCGCGGGCACCATCTCCGGTCGCCTCCCCGCGGCGACGATCCGTGGCCGAATGCGGCCGAGCCCGCCGATCGTCGCCGTCAGGTCCGTGGCGGGATCGATTTCCGCCAACCCCGTGCACGATCCCGTGGTCACGATCTGCCCGGGCCGCAGAGGCAGCCGCCGCTCGACACAGTGTCGAGCGAGCGGCCGCAGCAGTCGCACGGGATCGCCGGCCGGGTTGCCGGCGGTCGTCTCGATCGAGTCGCGTCCGTCGATGTCCAATCGCGCGGTCACCGAAGCAAAATCGAGCGCCAGTCCGTGCAGCGGAAGCGGCGGCCCGATGACCAAAGCGCCGTGGGTCAGCAGATCGGCCGCCTTGGCGAGCGGCGAGGCGAGTATCCGGTCGGCGAGACGGGTTTCGACGATCTCGACCGCGACCATCGCCGCATCGAAGGTCTCTGCGAACACGGCCGGTTCGTCGAGCCGATCGGCGAGGTCGGCGACGATCGTCCGGGCGACGCGGAAGGCGATCTCCACCTCCACGGCGACCCAAGGCGTCCTCGACACCCAGGGCTCCTCTGCGGATCGAATGCCGATGCGCGGGAGAGGCGCGAAGGTCGGCGTCGCCGTCGGCGACGCGGCGCCGACCTTCCAGCCCCCGCAGCCGCCGAGAGCGGCGACCGTCGCCTCCTGCACGGCGAACGCCTCTTCGAGATCGCTCGGCTCGACCGCCCCGAGAGGCAGTTGCGCGCCCGATCGAGCCGCGATCAGGAGGCGCGCGGCATTTTCGACGTCGATCACGGGTTCATCCTCCGACACGAGTGGCCACCGGCGCACGATGGGACGGGTGGCGGTGAAGCTCCGCCGGAATGCCGGCGGGTGGGCGTCGCCACCCGGTCGTCCGAGGTGTTGGATACCCCTCGGCGAGCCCAGAATCCAGCCGAACGGCGACGACCGACGGGCTCGGCCGCATTCGGCCACGGATCGTCGCGGCGGGGGACCGACCGGCGATGGTGCTCGCGACCGGCGGCCGACCGACACGCCGGTGCGCATCGAACGCTCCGTCGCCACGTGGATCACGGCGTCGGAGGCGTCGACCCGGGCTTCGGCCGTGCGAGGCATGCGCACTTCGTCGCCCGGAACGGTCGGACGACCCGGCGCCTTCTCCGCGATCCCGCACGAGGGAGCCACCACGGGTGCGGACCCGCATACCCGCGCGGATCTCGTCCGAGGCGCCACACCAACCCCGTGTTCGAGTGGGCCTTCCGCACCCGCCTCAACTCGGACTGCCCACGATCGGCCACCCCGTTGCACCGCCGTCCGGATCGATCTGATCGGCGAAATCAGCCCCAGAAAAGCAAAAACCGCGGAAATCCGCGGCTTTTCGGGAGGTGATTGGTGGAGCTGAGGGGAATCGAACCCCTGACCTCTGCAGTGCGATTGCAGCGCTCTCCCATCTGAGCTACAGCCCCGACCGTCGCGGGCGGGGGATGGGGGCCCCCGCGTCGGATGGGCGCCATTTAGGGGAGGGCTCCCCCCTCTGTCAAGCACGCTCGCTGCCCCGCGATCGACCGCTCGTCTTCACTTCCACCGGCCGCCGGAGGCCTCTCGCGACGCCCTTCCGGACGACCGGGGACACGGCTTTCGCCGGCCCGCGCCCTCCGCCGCCGGGGAGCCGGCGGGCATGGCCGCGTCGCTCCGCGGCCGGCGGCCGGAAACCATCCCGGTGGAGGCGCAGAACGCGCCCTTGGCATTTCGCCGGGTCGTGTCTACATGGGGTGGACACGACCAATCGAGTGGATGACCCCATGTCCCTGGCCTCACCGATCATCATGGCCGCAGATCTCGTCCTCGAGCTCTACGGCTGGGTGCTGATCGCCATGATCGTCTTTTCCTGGCTCCATGCCTTCGGCGTGGTCAACTCGCGCAATCAGGCGGTCGCCACCATCGGCGACGTGCTCCATCGCCTGACCGAGCCGGTGCTGCGGCCGATCCGCCGCTTCATGCCCAACCTCGGCGGGCTCGACCTGTCGCCGATCGTCGTCTTCCTGGCGATCTTCATCATCCGCCAGTATCTCCACATCCTCGCCCGCTGGTGAGCGCGCCCGTCGATCCTCGCGGTGCCGTCCGCGTCGAGACCGGCGGCGTCCGGGTTCAGGCGCGGCTGACGCCGAAGGCCTCGCGCGACGCGGTCGGCCGGTTGGAACGCCTCTCCGACGGCTCCGAGGTGCTCGTCGTCCACGTCCGCGCCGTGCCCTCGGAGGGCGCCGCCAACACCGCCCTCGTCCGCCTCTTCGCCGAGGAGCTCGGCGTGGCCAAATCCAAGGTCGAGCTCGTCGCCGGCCGCACCTCGCGGGTCAAGACCCTCCGCATCGCCGGCGACGGCGAGGATCTGGCGAGGCGCCTCGCGGCACTGGCGGCGAAGGCCGAGTGATGTTAGTGGTTCGCGCGGCGGACGGTTCCCGTCCGACCGTGGAACGGACCCACCAACTCGTTGACGTCGTGGTCGAAACCAACCGGGATTCGCTGCACGCGAGTTTCGGATCCCGACCGAGGGGACCCGACGTCGGCTTCATCGGACGACGGGAGAAGCCCCTCCATGACGGCTCGCATCATCGACGGCAAGGCTCAGGCCGAGGCGCTACGCAAGGAAGTCGCCGCCGACGTGGCGCGTTTCACCGCGGCCCACGGCGCCGCCCCGGGTCTGGCGGTCGTCCTCGTCGGTGAGGATCCGGCGAGCCGGGTCTACGTCGCCTCGAAGGCCAAGCAGACCGTCGAAGTCGGCATGCGTTCCTTCGAACACCGGCTCGACGCCTCGACCCCGGAAGCCGACCTTCTGGCGCTGATCGCCCGGCTAAACGCCGACGACGCCGTCGACGGCATCCTCGTCCAGTTGCCGCTGCCGAAACACGTCGACGCCACCAAGGTGCTCGACGCCATCTCGCCGGCCAAGGACGTCGACGGCTTCCACGTCGTCAACGTCGGGCGGCTGTCCACCGGCCAGTCCTGCCTGGTGCCCTGTACGCCCTACGGCTCGATGATGCTGCTCGACGCGACGCTCGGCAAGCTCTCCGGCCTCGAGGCCGTGGTCGTCGGCCGCTCCAACATCGTCGGCAAGCCGATGGCCCAGCTGCTGCTCAAGGCCAATTGCACCGTCACCGTCGCCCATTCGCGGACCCGAGATCTCGCCGGCGTCTGTCGCCGCGCCGACATCCTCGTCGCCGCCGTCGGCATCCCGGAGATGGTCAAGGGCGATTGGATCAAGCCCGGCGCCACGGTGATCGACGTCGGCATCAATCGCGTCCCCGCCCCCGAGAAGGGCGCGGGCAAGACCCGCCTCGTCGGCGACGTCGAGTTCGCGAGCGCCGAGCGAGTGGCCGGGGCGATCACCCCGGTGCCCGGCGGCGTCGGCCCGATGACCATCGCGACCCTGCTCGCCAACACCCTGATCGCCGCCCACCAGCGCCGCGGCCTGATCCCGCCGGATTTCTTCGCGGCGTTGGACGCACGGCTCTTCGGGTGAGCGTCGCGGCCGACCTCGGCCCGCCGCTCAGAAGTCCGAGATGATGCCCTTCTTCTCCCAGTCGCCGTAGCGCACCGGTTCGGGTCCGGCACGGCCGGCGATCTCCTTCGGGGGGGCGACGCGCGACGCGTCGGCCGCCCGGCGCCGTTCCTCGGCCTCCAGCAGGGCGCGCTGCGCCGCCGGCGGCAGATCCTCGAAGCGCCGGCGCGGCGGTGCGGCCGGCGCGGCCTCGCCCGGCGCCGTGTCGGTGGCGGGCGGTTCGGCAACGGCAGTGGACGGGGTCTCGTCGGCGGTCATCGCGGATTTCCGGTGCGCGGCGGTGTCGGGAGAGCAAAGGAGCGTCTCCCGCGCCGGCTTCTAGCATGATAAGCCCAACGCCGTCGAACCGATGACGGTGCCGCCGCGGCGGCCGAGGAGACACATGACCGATCGAGGTACCGGCGGGCGCCCCCCGCGCCGCGAACGTCCCGCCCGCGACCGAGCACGAGGCGCCCCTCATCCGGCCACCGCGACCGGAGGCGAGGAAAAGCCGTCCCGCCCCGCCGCCGACGGACCCCGGCCGGCCCGCGACGAGCCCGGCTTCGCCTCCCGCCGCATCGCCGTGGACATCCTGTCGGGCGTCCTCGACGACGGTCGCCCGCTCGATCAGGTGCTCGACCATCGCTCCTCCATGCCGGCGTGGCGGTCGCTGTCGCCGGCCGACCGCGCCCTCGTCCGCGCCATCGTCTCGACCACTCTGCGCCGCCTCGGCCTCGTCGACGACGCGCTGAAGCGGCAGATGAAGCGCCCGCTGCCGAGCAAGGCGGCGCGCGTCCGCCAGATCCTGCGGGTGGGGGCGACGCAGCTCCTGTTCATGGACGTGCCCGACCACGCCGCCGTGTCGGTCGCGACCGAACTCGCCGACCGCGACCGCGAAACCCGGCCGTGGAAGGCGATGGTCAACGGCGTTCTGCGCTCCCTCGCCCGCAACCGCGACGAGGTTCTGGCGGATCAGGACGCCACTCGCCTCGTCACGCCGCTGTGGCTGTGGCGCGACTGGGTCGAGACCTGGGGCGAGGACACCGCCCGCGCCTTCGCGACCGCCCACATGGTCGAGCCGGCGCTCGATCTGACGGTGAAGTCCGACGCCGCCGGCTGGGCGGCGAAGCTCGGCGGAACGGTGCTGCCGACCGGCTCGGTCCGACTCGTCCCCCACGGCACGATCACCGAGATGGACGGTTTCGAGAGCGGCGAGTGGTGGGTGCAGGACGCCGCCGCCGCCCTGCCCGCTCGGCTTCTCGGCGACGTCTCGGCCAAGTCCGTCGCCGATCTCTGTGCCGCCCCCGGCGGTAAGACGGCTCAACTCGCCGTCGCCGGCGCCCACGTCACCGCCGTCGACCTCTCACCGCAACGCCTCGATCGCCTGAAGCAGAACCTCGCCCGGTTGCGCCTCGGCGACGTGGCGACCGTCGTCGCCGATCTCGAGACCTGGACGCCGAAGGCCCCCTTCGACGCCGTCCTGCTCGACGCTCCCTGTTCGGCCACCGGCACGCTGCGGCGCAATCCCGACGTCGGCCGGCTGAAGAAGGCGGCGCAGGTCGAAGACCTCGCGGCGCTGCAACGACGGCTGCTCGAACGGGCGAGCGGTTGGGTGAAGCCCGGCGGCGTCCTCGTCTACTGCACCTGCTCGCTGCAACGCGCCGAGGGCGAGGACCGGGTCGCCGATTTCCTCGCCGGACATCCCGAATTCGAGCGCGTGCCCGTCCGTCCCGAGGAGATCGGCGGCCTCGCTTCGGCGATCACCGCTGAGGGCGACCTGCGCACCCGACCCGACATGCTGCCCGATCCCGAACCGCGGCTCGCCGGATTGGACGGCTTCTTCGCCGCCCGCCTGCGCCGCCGCGACGCGGCGGCCACCGCCTGAGGTGGCGAAAGCGACGACGACACACCCTGAAATGCGAGCTCCCGGTTAACCGGCCGTTAACCGTGAAGGTGTGCCTTGGAGCATGGGCGAGTATCACCCGCGTGTCGGCGAGGCCGTCGCACGGGGGAATGACGGGAGCACATGACGTCACGGGGCTTGGCCGGTAGGCTCCTCGAGTGGAAACTGATCGGCCGCGCGCTCGCGGACCGCGTCGGTGTGCGCTTCGTCCGTCTCGGCCGCACCGCCCGCGCCTTCGTCGAACCCGCCGCCGACCGCCTGCTCATCGCCCCGCAGGACCTGCGCACCGCCGACCCGACCGTCGCCACCGACATCTACGCCGGCGTCTTCGTCTTCTCCGGCCAGATCGTCGAGTGCAACGGTCGCTCGCCCTTCGAGATGCCGCCGCCCGGCGAGGAATGGGCGCGGGTGCTGCACGGCTTCGGCTGGCTGCGCCACCTGCGCGCCGCCGACACCCCCATCGCCCGCTCCAACGCTCGCATCCTCGTCGACGACTGGCTGCGCATCGCCGATCATCCGCCGATCGCCTGGGAACCGGAAGTGGTGGCGCGACGCACCATGGCTTGGCTCGCCCAGTCGCCGATGATCCTCGCCGATGCCGACCAGGGCTTCTACCACCGCTTCCTCGCCGGCATGACCCGCCAATTCCGCTGGCTGCGCACCCGCTGGGGCGAAGAACCGACCGGCCTGCCGCGTCTCAAGGTGGCGATCGCCGTGCTCGCCACCGCCATCGCCGTCGACGGCTTCCGCCGCCACATCAAGGCGGCCTCGCGCCGCCTCGACGACGAACTCAAGCGCCAGATCCTGCCCGACGGCGGCCATGTCGGCCGCAACCCGGTGACCATCCTCGAAGTGCTGATCGACCTCTTGCCGATCCGTCAGGCGCTCGCCGCCCGCGGACATCCCGTCTCCCCGGTGATGATGGGGGCGATCGACCGGATGATGCCGATGTTGCGCTTCTTCCGGCACGCCGACGGGGCCTTCGCCCTCTTCAACGGCGCCACCACCACCCCGACCGATCTCGTCGCCACCGTCCTCGCCTACGACGACGCCCAGGGCCGCCCGCACGGCAACGCCCCTCATTCCGGCTACCAACGGCTGGAGGCGGAGAAGACCGTGGTGGTGATGGACTGCGGCACGCCGCCGCCGCCCGAGTTCGCCCGCGCCGCCCACGCCGGCACGCTCGCCTTCGAGTTGTCCTCCGCCAACGCCCGTTTCGTCGTCAATTGCGGCGCGCCCTTCCGCCCGGTGCGGGACTGGCGCCGCATCGCCCGCTCGACCGCCGCCCATTCGACCCTGGTGGTCGACGACCATTCCTCGGCCGTGGTGCGCGAAGCCGGCCTCCTCGCCGATCTTCTCGGCCCGGTGCTGCTGCACGGGCCGACCGACGTACCGGTCGACCGCACCGAGGCCGACGGAGCGGTCGCCGTCACCGCTTCCCACGACGGCTTCGCCGCGGAGTTCGGTGTCGTTCACGAACGCACGCTGAAGCTCTCCGCCGCCGGCGATGCCCTGGAGGGGAGAGACCGAGTCGTTCCCTTCGAGGGTGGCGGTGCCGACGCGCCCTTCGTCGTCCGCTTCCACCTCCACCCCTCGGTCAAGGTCGGCCGCCTCGGCGAGCACGGCGTCGTGCTCATCGGCCACGCCGGCGAGGGTTGGGAGTTCCATTGTGACGACGCCGTCCCGGAGATCGAGGAATCGGTGCACCTCGCCGATCTCCACGGGCTGCGCCGCACTTCGCAGATCGTACTGACCAGCGGCGAGGGCGGCCCCCGCGAGATCCGCTGGCGCTTCCTGCGCACCGCCCGCAGCCACGCGCGCGGGCGCTGAACCCGGGCGTCGGCGGGCCGGCCGCGGCGACGGGGTTCACATCTCCTCGCCCTCGATCCGCATCCTGAGCGTCAGCGTGTCGAGCAGGTCCTTCAGGGTCAGGAGGCCGGCGAGCCGACCGTCGCCGTCGACCACCAGGAGACGCGACCGCCCCGACCGCCGCATCAGGTCGAGCGCCTGCTTCGCCGGCAGATCGGGCGCCACCGTGCCGCCGCTCTCGATCGGTTCGGCGACCTCCATCACCGAAGTCGAGGGCCAGGCTTCGCGCGCCACCGTCGACAGCGAGCCGACGGCGACCAGTCCCCGCGGCCGACCGGCCCCGTCGGTCACCGGATAGGTGTCGTGGCGGGTGCGATAGACCACCTCCTCGACGAATTCGGCGAGCGACAACGCGACCGGCACGGTGACCGGATCGGGCGTCATGAAGCGGGCGACGGTGGCGTCGCCGAGCAGCCGCCGCGCCGCGAGGTCGAGCCCCGAGGCGAGCGCCGCCGAGCGGATGAAGAAGCCGATCAGCACCGTCCACAGCCCGTCGCCGAGACGCCCGCCGAGGATCTGCAGCACGCCGAGCCCCGCCAACCCGAAGCCGAGGCCGGCGCCGATGCGCGAGGCGAGCCGGGTCGCCCGGTCGTGGTCACCGCCGCGCGCCCACAGCACGGCGCGCAGGATGCGCCCGCCGTCGAGCGGGAAGGCCGGCAGCAGATTGAAGATGGCGAGCACCAGATTGAGCCCGGCGAGATAGCGCAGCAGCATCTCGATCGGCAGCTCGGTCGAGGACAGGCCCGCCGCGGCCATCGCCGCGAGCTTGAGGAGCCCGGCGAGCGCGAAGGAGGTCGCCGGCCCCGCCGCCGCCACCGCCAGTTCCGCGCCGGCCGATGTCGGTTCGTCCTCGAGCTCGGCGGCCCCGCCGAACATGTGCAGCGTGATGCCGCGCATCTCCATGCCGAAACGGCGGGCGACCAGCGAATGGCCGAGCTCGTGCAGCACGATCGAAGCGAAGATACCGAGGACGGCGAAGATACCGAGGATCCAGTAGGTCGAGGCCGGCAGGCCCTCGTGCACCGCCGGGAAATGGCCCGAGGCGAGCGACGCCCCGACCAGCACCGCGATCAGCAGGAACGACGGATCGAGGCGGATCTCGAAGCCGAAGATCCGGAAGAGGGTGACGCCGGAGCCGAACATGCCGATGCCTCCGCGACCGATCGCCGGGAGAGGCCGGCGATCACGGGCAGGCACAGTCGCAGATGACGCGATCGAGACTGCCGAAGGTCGGTTTACCACCTCTCGCGACCGAGACGAAGCCGCACTTCGGCACTTCCCGCCAGCTGTCGCAGGCGTCGTCGATCGGTTCGGAGACGACGATCAGCCCATCGGCCCGCTCCGAGATGTAGAGCGACGGCGGCTTCGGGTCGGACGACCAGCGGAAGGCCCACAACCGCTCGCCGTCGGTGAGACAGGCGGCGAAGCGGAAGGCCTCGCGGATGCCGGCCGCCTGCTGGATGTCGAGCACCAGCCGGATGGTGCGGGCTATCGCCCCCACCGGATCGGCGTCGAGCCCCTGACCGAGCGCCGCGAGGAAGAAAGCCTCCGAATCGGTCGAGCCGACCCGGCGAGCATAGAGATCGTCGGGGATCAGCCCCTCGACCCGCCGGCGGATCAGCTTGTGGCCACCGATCTGGCCGTTGTGCATGAACATCCACCTGCCGTGGACGAAGGGGTGACAGTTGACCCGCGCCACCGCCGCCTCGGTCGAGGCCCGCACATGGGCGAAGAACAGACCTGAGCGCACCTGAGCGCAGATCGACCGGAGATTCTCGTCCGACCAGGCGGGGAGCGTCTCGCGATAGCAGCCCGGTTCGGGACGCTCGCCGTACCAACCGATGCCGAAGCCGTCGCCATTGGTCGGCGTCTTGCCCATCGAGGCGGAGAGCGCCTGATGGACGAGGGAATGCTCGGGACGGCAGACCAGATCCTCGAGCAGGATCGGGTGGCCGGTATAGGCGAGGATGCGACACATGGGCGACGGCCCTCTGAGGCCCGGTGGTTCGCGTCGAAGAGCGATTGTGTGGAATGAATTGTTAACGAATGAACAATCTCGAGTAAACCATCTCATCGTGCACGGCAGATACGCCAAACGAATCTCCCCACCCCATCCTCCCGAGACCTCCGCCGAGCCTCTGGGCCTCTCCTTTTCTCCTCGCGGCGGCGCCCGTGTCGCAACCGCCCGTCATGTTGTATGACGGGCGACGTCCCACCAGTGGAGCGGAGGTTCGGGTGATCATCGGCAAGGCGGCACGCGCGATCGTCGACTATGTCTCCAATCTGTTGACGGCCCCGAACGAGCTGAAGCGCCTGCGACGCGACTTCGACCACTTCACCGCGACTTGGGGATCGACGACCGGCGAGCCGCCGCTCTTGGCCGACGAACCGGGCGCCGTGGTGTGCCGGTTGGTGGCCGACACCCCGCACCCGATCTTCAACCCGTCATTGGTCGCGACCGGCGAGGGAACCTTCCTCGGCACCGTCCGCTCCTCCAATTTCGTCAAGTTCGCCGAGACCACCCACGTCCGCGAGGCCGAGGTCTACGACGTCCGCAGTCACCTGTTCCGCCTCACCGCCGACCTCGATTGCGAGTTCATCGGCGAACTCGACGACGGCGCCGTCCGCCATCCGGGCTCGCCCGCCGAGAACGGCATCGAGGATTGCCGCCTCTTCCGCCATCGCGGCGACATCTGGGGCGTCGGCTCCGCCGTGCGCCAGCGCGGCCGCGGCCTGCCGGTCCACCCGATCCTCTTCCGCCTCGACGGCACGAAGATCGTCGAGCACCACTTCGGCTGGCGCACCCAGGGCTTCATCGAGAAGAACTGGACGCCGGTGGAGGGCCGCGAGACGCCGACCCTCCTGCGCCTGCTTTCGCCGCCCGACGTGATCGAGTTGCGCGACGGCGAGCTCGTCCGGCTCTCCGACGCGCGTCCCTCGAAGGAGCCGCTGTTGTTGCGTGGCGGAACGCCGTCGATCCCCTTCGGTCGCCACCATCTCGCCGTGGCCCATCTGGCGCCGCGGAAGATCTGGGGGCGGCTGCATTATCCGCACTGTTTCGTCGTCCACGACGAGCGGCTGCGCCACGTCGAGACCAGCGAACCCTTCTACTTCCGCCGCCCCGGGCTCGAATTCGCCTGCGGCCTGCAGATCCACGGCGGCGACCTCTTCGTCTCCTACGGTGTCGCCGACCGCGCCGCCGAGGTGATGCGCCTGCCGCTCGCCGCGCTCGAGAAACGCCTCGTCGCCGCGCGTTACTGAGCCCGTCGCGGGAACCGTCGGCGCGCTCCGCCTTGCCCGGCGCCCGCCGCCTCGCTACATAGGGCGCGACCGGCGAGAGACGGCCGTTTTCGGGGATTCCCCGTGGCCGTCCCCCTCTCCCACCGAGATACGACGGCGACCCCGTCCCCACGACCCCTTCCGAGGAAGCGAGCCCCCATGGCCTCCTACCAGTACATCTATTACATGCACGGCCTGTCGAAGACCTATCCGGGCGGCAAGAAGGTCCTCGACAACATCCATCTCCAGTTCTTCCCCGACGCCAAGATCGGCGTCCTCGGCGTCAACGGCTCGGGCAAGTCGACGCTTCTGAAGATCATGGCCGGCATCGACAAGGAGTTCACCGGCGAGGCCTGGGTGGCGCAGGGTGCCACCGTCGGCTACCTCGAGCAGGAGCCCCATCTCGATCCGACCAAGAACGTGGTCGAGAACGTCATGATCGGCGTCGCGCCCAAGAAGGCGCTGGTCGATCGCTTCAACGAGATCTCTATGCAGCTCGCCGAGGATTACTCCGACGAGCTGATGGAGGAGATGACCAAGCTGCAGGACCAGATCGACCACGCCGGTCTCTGGGATCTCGACAGCCAGGTCGAGATGGCGATGGACGCCCTGCGCTGCCCGCCGGCCGACGCCGAGGTCACCGCGCTCTCCGGTGGTGAGCGTCGCCGCGTGGCGCTGTGCCGCCTGCTGCTGTCGGCCCCCGACCTGCTCCTCCTCGACGAGCCGACCAACCATCTCGACGCCGAATCCGTCGCCTGGCTGGAAGCCCACCTGCGCGACTACAAGGGCGCCGTGCTGATCGTCACCCACGATCGCTACTTCCTCGACAACGTCACCTCGTGGATCCTCGAGCTCGATCGCGGCCGCGGCATCCCCTACGAGGGCAACTACTCCGCCTGGCTCGGCCAGAAGCAGAAGCGCATGGAGCAGGAGGGCCGCGAGGAAGCCGGTCGCCAGCGCTCGATCGCCCGCGAACAGGAGTGGATCTCCGCTTCGCCGAAGGCGCGTCAGGCCAAGTCCAAGGCGCGTATCCAGCGCTACGAGGATCTGGTGCAGAAGGCCGCCGCCAAGCAGGTCGGGGCCGCCGAGATCGTCATTCCCGTCGCCGAGCGCCTCGGCAACAACGTCATCGACTTCGAGCACCTGTCGAAGGGCTACGGCGACCGCCTGTTGATCGACGACCTGACCTTCAAGCTGCCCCCCGGCGGCATCGTCGGCGTCATCGGCCCCAACGGCGCCGGCAAGACCACGCTGTTCCGCATGATCACCGGCCAAGAGACCCCCGACGCCGGCGGCATGAAGATCGGCGAGAGCGTCAAGCTCGGCTACGTCGACCAGTCGCGCGACGCCCTCGACCCCAACAAGACGGTGTGGGAGGAGATCTCCGGCGGCAACGACGTGATCTATCTCGGCAAGCGCGAGATCAACTCCCGCGCCTACTGCTCGACCTTCAACTTCAAGGGCGGCGACCAGCAGAAGAAGGTCGGCGTGCTCTCCGGCGGTGAGCGCAACCGCGTCCACCTCGCCAAGATGCTGAAGTCGGGCGCCAACGTCCTGCTCCTCGACGAGCCGACCAACGACCTCGACGTCGAGACCCTGCGCGCGCTCGAAGAAGCGCTCGAGGACTACGCCGGCTGCGCCGTGGTCATCAGCCACGACCGCTGGTTCCTCGACCGCCTCGCCACCCACATCCTCGCCTTCGAGGGCGACAGCCACGTCGAATGGTTCGAGGGCAACTTCCAGGACTACGAGGCCGACAAGGTCCGTCGCCTCGGCGCCGCCGCCGTCGAGCCGCACCGCATCAAGTACAAGCCGCTGACGCGGTGAGGGTCCGGCCGATCGGCCGCACGCTCCACGCCTCGATAAGAAGAACCCGGCGAGATCGCTCTCGCCGGGTTTCGTCTGAAAAGGGCTTGGACTATTCGAAGCGGGTTCGCACCCGCCCCCTTCGGGCAATGGCGAGAGGATCGCCGCGCTCGATGACGATCGCATGCCCAAAGGTAATGCAATCAGAGGATTCGGATCTGATCCTCGGCAACTGTTGCCGCGAAGCGACACTCCCCTCCCCTCACCCGGCGAAACATGCTACGTCGCCCCCTCGCCGCCCTTACGTCCGAGATGCCCTGATGACCGACCTCACCCGCCGCCTGCCCGCCTCCTGCTTCGCCTATGCGCAAGGCGACCTCGCCCTCGACGGCGTCAAGATCGCGGACATCGCGCGCGAAGTCGGCACGCCGTTCTATCTCTATTCGGCCAAGCGCCTGCGCGAGAACTGGCAGCGGCTCGCCGACGCCCTCGCGCCCCTGAACGTCAGGGTCCACTACGCCATGAAGGCCAACGCCAACCGCGCCGTGGTCTCGGTGCTGGCCAAGGCCGGCGCCGGCGCCGACATCGTCTCGGGCGGCGAGCTGACGCGGGCCCTCGACGCCGGCATCCCGGCGAGCCGGATCGTCTTCTCCGGCGTCGGCAAGACCGACGAGGAGATCGCCCGGGCGCTCGAGGCGCAAATCCACCAGATCAACGCCGAGTCCTACGAGGAACTCGCCCGCATCGACGAGATCGCCCGCGCCCGTGGCGTGGTGGCCAATGTCGCGCTCAGGGTCAACCCGGACGTCGACGCCGAGACCCACGCCAAGATCACCACGGGCAGACGAGACAACAAGTTCGGCGTCGATGCCGATCGCTTGGCCGCCCTTGACAACGAGCTGAAGGCGATGGGGAACGTCCGCTTGGTCGGCCTCGCCGTCCACATCGGCTCGCAGATCCTCTCGACCCGCCCCTTCGCCGCGGCCTACGCCCGCCTCGCCGAGCTCACCCGCGAGCTGCGCGCCCGCGGCCACGCCCTCACCCGCCTCGACCTCGGCGGCGGCTTCGGCATCCCCTACCAGAACGAACTGGGCATCGATCCGAAGGAACTCGCCGCCACCATCCGCGACACGGTGGGCGACCTCGGCTGCGAACTGGCGGTCGAGCCCGGCCGCTCGATCGTGGCGGACGCCGGCGTGCTGGTCTCCAGGGTGGTCTTCGTCAAGGACGGTGGCTCGCTGCAGTTCGCGGTGCTCGACGGCGCCATGAACGACCTGATGCGCCCGGCGATGTACGACAGCCACCACGACATCGTGCCGGTCCGCGAGCCCGCGGCGAACGCGGCGCCGATCGAATACGACGTCGTCGGCCCGATCTGCGAGTCGTCCGACACCTTCGCCAAGCGCCGCAAGCTGCCGCCGCTCGCCTCCGGCGACCTCGTGGTGCTCGCCACCGCCGGCGCCTACGGCGCCACCATGTCGGGCACCTACAACGCTCGGCCCCTGATCCCGGAAGTGATCGTCGACGCCGGCCGCTTCGCGGTCAGCCGCAAGCGCGTGACGGTCGAGGAACAGCTCGGCTGGGAGAGCGTGCCGGCGTGGTTGTGAGGGTGGCGACGTCGCCGGCGTAAGGTGCAGAGAGCGCGGCGAATTGCACCCTCCGACATCCGGCTCACATCTCCGTCCCCGCCCCGCCCTGGAACTGCAGCCGGGCGAGCCGCGCGTAGAGGCCGTCCTTGGCCACCAGCGCCTCGTGGGTGCCCTCTTCGACGATGCGGCCGCCGTCGAGAACCAGAATGCGGTCGCATTCGAGCACCGTCGCCAGCCGATGGGCGATGACCAGCGTGGTGCGGCCGACCATCAGCCGCTCCAGCGCGGTGTGGACGGTCGCCTCGCTCTCGGCGTCGAGGGAACTGGTCGCCTCGTCGAGCAGCAGGATCGGCGCGGCGCGCAGCACCGCACGCGCGATGGCGAGGCGCTGGCGCTGACCGCCGGACAGCGTCACGCCGCGCTCGCCGACCTGGGTCTCATAGCCCTGGGGCAGCGCCGCGACGAACTCGTCGACCAGCGCCGCTTCCGCCGCGGCGATCACCTCGGCGTCGGAGGCGTCGCGCCGGCCGTAGCGGATGTTCTCCATGATGGTGTCGGCGAAGATCACCGTGTCCTGCGGCACGATGGCGATACGGTCTCGCACCACCGTCGGATCGGCCGCCGCGACGTCGACCCCGTCGATCGTCACCCGGCCGCCCTGCGGGTCGTAGTAGCGCAGGAGGAGATGGAAGAGCGTCGACTTGCCCGCCCCCGAGGGGCCGACCAACGCCACCTTCTCGCCGCGCCTCACGGTGAGGTCGACGCCGTCGAGCACGACCCGGTCCGGAGCGCCGGGATAGGCGAAGCGCACGGCTTCGAAACTCACCTCGCCGATCGACGGAGTGGGCAGCGCCGTCGGGTTCGCCGGTGCGGTGATCGACGGCCGTTCGGCCAGCAACTCGCCGAGCCGTTCCGCCGCGCCCGCTCCTTGCGCGATCTCGCCCCAGACCTGGCTGAGTTCGGACAGAGCGCCGGCGGCGAAGACCGAATAGAGCACGAACTGGGAGAGCGAGCCGGGCGTCAGCCGCCCGGCGAGCACGTCGGTGGCGCCGATCCACAGCACCGCGACGACCGAGCCGAAGACGGTGAAGATGGCGACCGCGGTGAGCCAGGCCCGTGCCCGGGTCGAGGCGCGCGCCGCGCCGAAGGCGCTCTCCACCGCGCGCGAGAAATGAGCGATCGCCGAGCCCTCGTTGGTGAAGGCCTGCAACGTCCGCATCGCCCCGATGCTCTCGGAGGCGAAGGCGGCGGCATTGGCCAGCGTGTCCTGAGCGTGGCGCGAACGGGCCCGGACCTTGCGGCCGAAGCCGACCAGCGGCAGCACGATCACCGGAATGGCCAGCAGCACCAATCCGGAGAGCCGGGGGCTGGTGACGATCATCATCGCGATGGCGCCGACGAAGAGGAAGAGGTTGCGCAGCGCGATCGAAGCCGAGGCGCCGACCGCCGATTTGATCTGCGTGGTGTCGGCGGTGAGCCGCGACACGATCTCGCCCGACTGCGAGCGATCCCAGAAATCGGCGGAGAGCCTCGTCACGTGGTCGAAGACCTCGCGGCGCAGATCGGCGACGATGCGCTCGCCGAGCCAGGTGACGAGGTAGTAGCGGGTCGCCGAGGCGACCGCGAGCGCGCCGGCCAGCACCACCAGCATTCCGAAATAACGATCGATGAAAGCCCCGTCGGCGGCGGAGAAGCCGTGGTCGATCATGCGCCGGATCGCGAGCGGCAGGAGCAGCGTCACACCGGCCGCGGCGACCAGCGCGGCGAAGGCGGCGACGACGTGGCCCCGATGCCGGGCGAGGAAGGGCAGCAGCGCCTTCAGCGGCTTGACCGAACGGCGGCGCGCCGCGGCGTCGGAAGGGGTCGCCGCGTCGGCGGAAGCGTTTCTGCGCACGGGTCCGAGATCCTCGCCCTGGGGCCGAGCGGCCCACGTTTCGGTCGTTTCCCGCGAGCGGCGTCGGCCGGGCGCGGGAAGCGAGGTGTTCCATGACCCGAACGGCGCTCCGGATCAAGTCCGGCGTTCACCGCCCGGTCGACACGAAGCGGTGAGAAAGTCGGCGCGAGCGCGGCTTTTCTCCGGTTCCGAGCGCTTGTTCCCGGCCGCGAGATGAGCTATGGAAACGCCCGAACCGACGAGACGGCCGCGGCTCCCATGTCCGCGGCCTCGTTTTTCGTCGCCGACCATTCCGATCGCTCCTCGTCGCGCCGCCTCCGGCGCCGGGCCGATCGCCTGACAAGCACGGGGACAGACCGATGAAGCAGGGCATTCATCCCGACTACCACACCATCAAGGTGGTGATGACCGACGGCACCGAGTTCACCACGCGCTCGACCTACGGCAAGGACGGCGATGCGCTGCACCTCGACATCGACCCGAAGTGCCATCCGGCTTGGACCGGCGGCTCGCAGCAGCTGCTCGACCGCGGCGGCCGCATCTCCAAGTTCAAGGACAAGTTCAAGGGCTTCGGTCTCTGATCGAGCCGCGACGAACCGTCCGGATCTGCGAAACCCCGGCCGAAAGGCCGGGGTTCTTCGTTGGTGCGACGGCTCGCCGGGGAGGCGATCGGAGCGACCGGCGACGGACGTGGACGGGGTCCGGCCCGTCATCCCCACGGCACCCGAAATGCCCCCGCCCTCTCCTCCCCGTCATCCCCGGGTCGAGCCCGGCGATTACGAAGGCGAGGTCCGGGGCCCTCACTTCCGCAGAACGAGCGCCACCCGCGGCCCCAGCACGTTGACCACCAGCCCGACGAAGACCAGCCCGGCGCCGATCATCTCGATGCCGCCGAAGGGCTCGCCCAGCACCAGCGCCGCCGAACCCATGCCGAAGATGGGCACCAGGAGGGTGAGCGGCGCCACCGTCGCGGCCGGGTGGCGCGACAACAGGAAGCTCCAAACCCCGTAGCCGAAGAGCGTCGTCGGTCCGGCGAGATAGGCGACCGCCCCGACCGCCGTCCACGACGGATGAGCGAGCGTCGCCGCGATCGCCTCCCACCCCTCGAACGCCAGCGACAGGGCGAGGAGGGGCAGGATCGGCACCAGCGAGATCCAGACGATGAAGGCCAGCATGTCGATGCGGCCGGCCTTCTTGGTCAGGATGTTGGAGACGCCCCACGAGGCCGCCGCCGCGATCACCAGGGCGAAGGGCAGGAGGCCGGCGCCCTGCCAGCGCGTCGCGCCGATCACCGCGATGCCGGCGATCGCCACCGCACCGCCGAGGATCTGGATCGGCAATGGCCGCTCGCCGAGCGCCGCCCAGGCGAAGGCGATGGTGAAGAAGGCCTGCATCTGCAGCACGATCGACGAGAGGCCGGCCGGCATGCCCGCTTTCATGCCGACGAACAGCAGGCCGAACTTCACCACCCCGAAGATCAGGCCGAAGCCGAGGAAGAGCCGCCAAGTTACCGGCGGGCGCCGCAGGAAGAAGACCGCCGGGAAGGCGGCGAAGACGAAGCGCAGCGCCGTCAGGAACAGCGGCGGCACGTCGGCGAGACCGACGGAGATGACGACGAAGTTGAAGCCCCAGATGGCGACGACCATCAGCGCGAGCAGGAGCGATCCGATCGGCATGGTCGAGCCCTCCGGGGATGCGGCCTCACGCCGCCGCGACGTCTCCCGCCATGCGGACGATCAGTCGACCGAGCCGGGCGATGCCCTCGGCGATCTGCGCCTCGTTCGGCGAGGAGAAGTTGAGACGGATGGTGTTCGACATCGCGTCGGTGGCGAAGAAGGCCTTGCCGGGGACGAAGGCGACCCGCTCCTCGGCCACGGCGCGGGCGAGAAGCTCCGCTCCGTCGATGCCGGCCGGCAGCGTCACCCAGACGAAGAGGCCCCCTTCCGGGCGGGTCCACGAGACGCCCTTCGGCATCGAAGCGTCGAGCGCCGCCATCATCGCGTCGCGCCGACGGCGGTAGAGCGCGATGGCGCGCGCCACGTTGGCCTCGTAGGCGGTCTCGGCGACCCGCGCCATGACCATCTGATTGAGGGTCGAGGAATGGAGGTCGCCGGCCTGCTTGATCAACACGAGCTTCTGGATCAGCGGCTTGGCGGCGACGATCCAGCCGACCCGGAGTGCCGGGACGAGCGTCTTGGAGAAGGTGCCGCAATAGATGGTGCGGGTCTTCTCGATGTCGCCGCCGCAGGCCGCGATGTCGAGAGAGAGGATGGAGGGCAGCGGCGCGCCGTCGAAGCGCAGCGCCTGATAGGCGCTGTCCTCGATCACCGGCACCTCGAGTTCCTCGGCCAGCGCCAGAAGCTCGCGCCGCGCCTCCACCGACATGGTGATGCCGGTCGGATTGGCGTAGTCGGGCACCACGTAGGCGAACTTGACCCGCCCGCCGTTCGCCGCCGCCGCGCTCATATAGGCAGCCGGCGTGGTGTTGCCGCCGTCGAGCAGAAGCCGGTCGTAGGACGGCTCATAGGAGTTGAAGGCCTGCAGCGCCCCCAGGTAGGTCGGCGCCTCGGTCAGCGCCGTGTCGCACGGCGACAGGAACAGTTTGCCGAGAAAATCGAGCCCCTGTTGCGAACCGCAGGTGATGAGCACGTTGTCGATGGTGCAGGGGACGCCGTTCTTCCCCATGAAGTCGACGATCCAGCGGCGCAGCGGCGCGTAGCCCTCGGAGACCGAATACTGCAGCGCCTGCGCGGCCACCGCGCGGTCGGCGAGGATCTCGTCCTGCGCCTCGCGGATCGCCTCCACCGGGAAGAGCGAGGGATCGGGGATGCCGCCGGCGAAGGAGATGATGTCAGGCTGGTCGAGCAGCTTGAGCAGTTCGCGGATCTCGGAGGCGCGCATGCGCTCCGAACGGGAGGCGAAGACGTGGGACCAATCGACCGCGGACATGGGGATCACCTACGGAAATCGGAGGGTGGGGCAAGCTAGGCCCGCCTCCGAGAAAGGTCAATGATACTGACGTAAAAATGTCGCTGAAATCGGCCCCGAATCGCAGTTTCGGCCCATCGATTTCGGGTGCATCGCAACATGGAGGCGGCGGCCGGGCGGCCAAGCGGACGCGACCGGAATCACTCGGAGGCTCCCGGAAAGCCGCCGGCCACCGTCACGGCGCGGCGCGACGGTGGCCGGTCGGGGATCGTACCCCCGCGACGACTTCAGGCGATGCGGACCGTCGCGACATGCGGCCGTTCACTCCGCCGCCGACTTCGAGCCTTCTTCGCTCTCGCGCCGCTCCTGCAGCTTCAGCTCCTCGAGCCGCGGCATGGAGACGATCGAATAGCCCGAATCGACGAAGTGGCACTCGCCGGTGACGCCGGTCGAGAGATCCGACAGCAGGTAGAGCGCGGTACCGCCCACCTCCTCGATGGTGACGGCTCGACCGAGCGGCGAGTTGCGCTTCTGGAAATTGTACATGAGACGCGCGTCGGCGACGCCGGCGCCGGCGAGGGTGCGGACCGGACCGGCCGAGATGGCGTTGACGCGAATGTCGTCGAGGCCGAAGTCCATGGCGAGGTAGCGCACCGAGGACTCGAGCGCCGCCTTGGCGACGCCCATGACGTTGTAGTTCGGCATCACCCGGGTCGAGCCGCCGTAGGTCAGCGTGATCATCGAACCGCCGCGATTCATCATCGCCGCCGCCCGCTTGGCCACCTCGGTGAAGGAGAAGCACGAGATCACCATGGTGCGAGAGAAGTTCTCGCGGCTGGTGTCGGCGTAACGGCCCTTGAGCTCGTTCTTGTCGGAGAAGCCGATCGAATGGACGAGGAAGTCGATGGTGCCCCACGTCTCCTTCAGCCGTTCGAAGACGGCGTCGACCGAAGCGATGTCCTCGACGTCGCAAGGCAGCAACAGACTCGAGCCGACGCTCTCGGCGAGCGGTCTGAGGCGGCGGCCGAAGGCCTCGCCCTGATAGGTGAAGGCCAGCTCGGCGCCATGCTCGGCGAGCTTCTTGGCGATGCCCCAGGCGATCGAGTGATCGTTCGCCACCCCCATCACGAGGCCGCGCTTTCCCGCCATGATCCCGCTCATGGATGCTCCTTAGGATGTTCCTGCCACCGTTTCGTCCACCGGGCCGAGATCTCCTCGGAGACGTCGCCCGTCGCGACCGGACAGCGATGTTACGACAGTGTTGCGACGAGATGACGGTCCGCCGCGATCCGGCTCGTTCCGGCGACGCGGCGATCCGTCGATTTTCCGGTTCCCACCCCGACGCGGGAGCGGCGAACGATCACAGCCCGGCGCGGCTGAACACCAGCGTGGCGTTGGTGCCGCCGAAGCCGAAGGAGTTCGACAGCACGGTGTCGATCTTCGCCCCGTCGATGCGCTTGCGCACGATCGGCATGTCGGCGAAGGC
Source organism: Siculibacillus sp. (assembly GCA_030247555.1). GTDB lineage: Bacteria > Pseudomonadota > Alphaproteobacteria > Rhizobiales > Ancalomicrobiaceae > CALBKH01. Next base: position 46,194 of record JAOTSD010000015.1, read on the forward strand.
CGGGTCGATCTCCTCGATGTTGGCGCTCTCGCAGATGAAGCCCTCCTGCATCATCAGGAGCGAATAGATCGCCTCCTGCACACCGGTGGCGCCCAGCGAATGGCCGGTCAGCGACTTGGTCGCCGAGATCGGCGGGCAGGCGGCGCCGAACACCTCGCGGATCGCCTCGATCTCCTTGAGATCGCCGACCGGCGTCGAGGTGGCGTGCGGGTTGATGTAGTCGATCGGCGCCTTCACGGTGGCCAGCGCCTGACGCATGCAGCGGATGGCGCCCTCACCGGACGGAGCGACCATGTCGTAGCCGTCGGAGGTGGCGCCGTAACCGACGATCTCGGCATGGATCTTGGCGCCGCGCGCCTTGGCGTGTTCGAGTTCCTCGAGCACCAGCACACCGGCGCCGCCGGCGATGACGAAGCCGTCGCGGTTCTTGTCATAGGCGCGCGAGGCGGTGGCGGGCGTGTCGTTGTACTTCGACGACATGGCCCCCATGGCGTCGAACAGGTTCGACAGCGACCAGTCGAGATCCTCGCAGCCGCCGGCGAACATCACGTCCTGCTTGCCCCACTGGATCAGCTCGAAGGCATTGCCGATGCAGTGGTTGGAAGTGGCGCAGGCCGAGGAGATCGAATAGTTGACGCCCTTGATCTCGAACCAGGTGGCGAGCGTCGCCGAAGCCGTCGACGACATCGCCTTCGGCACCGCGAAGGGACCGATGCGCTTCGGCCCGCCCTTGTCGCGGGTGATGCCGGCGGCCTCGACGATGACCTTGGTCGACGGGCCGCCCGAGCCCATGACGATGCCGGTGCGTTCGTTGGAGATGTCTTCCTTGGACAGGCCCGAATCGGCGATCGCCTGATCCATGGCGATGTGGTTCCAGGCGGTGCCGCCGCCGTGGAAGCGCATGGCGCGACGATCGATCAGCGCCGCGACGTCGATATCCTTCGGCGCGCCGTGGACCTGACAGCGGAAGCCGAGCTCGGCGTAGGCGTCGGCGCGCACGATGCCCGACTTCGCCTCGCGCAACGACGTGGTGACCGCCTTCGTGTCGTTTCCGATCGAGGAAACGATGCCCATACCCGTGACGACGACCCGCCTCATGACGCTCGGACCTTCTCGATACCGGCGGCGCCCACCGGCGGCCGCACACGTTTTGCCCCACGCCGCCCACCGGCGGCGCTTCGACGACCCGCCGCGGAGGCCGCGTCGGATCTCTTCGATCATTCTATCACGTTCCGAAGGAACCGCCCGGCCGAACCGCCGGACGACGCGTCAGGCTTGGAACAGACCGACGCGCATGTCCTTGACCTCGTAGATCGGCTTGCCGTCGGCGATCAGGACGCCGTCGGCGATGCCCATCTTGAGCTTGGTCTTGAAGACGCGCTTGAAGTCGACCCGGTACTCGACCAGCCGGGTGGTCGGCAGCACCTGATCGGAGAACTTGACCTCGCCGACGCCGAGCGCCCGACCGCGGCCCGGCAGCCCGAGCCAGCCGAGGAAGAAGCCCGTCAGTTGCCACAGCGCGTCGAGGCCGAGGCAACCCGGCATCACCGGATCGCCTTGGAAGTGGCAGGGGAAGAACCACAGGTCCGGGCGGATGTCGAACTCGGCGCGCACCAGCCCGACGCCGTTGGCGCCCCCGGTCTCGGAGATCTCGACGATTCGGTCGAACATCAGCATCGGCGGCAACGGCAGTTGGGCGTTGCCCGGGCCGAAGACCTCACCGCGTCCGCAGGCGAGCAGATCCTCGTATTCGAAACTGGAGCGCCGGTCGGCCATCTTCTCGTCCGTTTCCTTCTCTCTCCCGCCCGCGGACTCTCCGCGGCCGGACACGCCGTCACTCGATCGGCATGGACCCCCGAAATCGGCGTCTTCCTAACATGTCCGCCGACACCTCGAAAGATCCGCACCCCTGCGGAGCACCGATCTTTGGTCGCGATTTCACTTCGCCGACGAAATCGACGCGCCCACCACGGTCGGGAAGCCTCGCACCCGACGAAGGCGCTTCGGCGGCGGTGACGCCGATCACCTCACCTCCCGCCACCGCTCGTTCCCCCTCCCCCGGCTCACGCCGATCGACCGACCGGGCGACGGCGCGGCCTCGCCCTGAACGATGACGGTCCGCATGTTCTCGCGATCGGGCTTGCATCAGTTGCGAATGCCTCCTAATATCAACTCGACCAACGAGGAGACACCCGCCGATGTCGGGCCCGATGCCGATCCCCGCCCCGTCCGATCTCGAAGACCTCGCCCCGGGCGAGACCGCCGATCACGGCGACGGGGTCGCCGGCATCCTGCGTCGCGCCGGCCTGCGGCCGACGCGCCAACGCATCGCCCTCGCCGGGCTGTTGCTCGGCGGACCGGATCGCCACGTCTCCGCCGAGACCGTCTACGAGGAGGCGCTGAAGGCGCGCATTTCGGTGTCGCTGGCCACCGTCTACAACACGCTCCACCAGTTCACCGAGGCGGGGCTGCTGCGTGAACTGGCGGTGTCCGGCGCCAAGTCCTTCTTCGACACGCGCACCTCGCCCCACCACCACTTCTGGAACGAGTGCGACGGCGAGATGTCCGACGTCGCCGTCGAGACCGTCGAGGTCTCCCGCCTGCCGGAGCCCCCCGCCGGCATGGAGATCGCCGGTGTCGAGGTGATGATCCGCCTGCGGCCCCGCCGCTCCTGAGCCCGGCGCCCGAGCCGGAGGCGGAGGCCGCCCCGTGACCGGGGTCGCGCCGATCGGGAAAGCAAACGGCCGCGGCGAGCCGCGGCCGTCCTCGGTTCCGGTGAACCGGCGTGGCGTTCCGGGCGGCCGGATCACTGCTTCGTCCAGGTCTCCGCGTCGCACATCGACTGGCCGACGGCGCAACCCTGCACCTTGAGACCCTTGCCGGAGGTGGTGACGGTGCCGTTGAAGGTCATGAAGCCCGGCATGTCGGGATGCTTCATGTCGCCCTTCCAGGTGCCCTCACCGGCCGGAGCGATGCCCGACAGGAACATGTTGAAGTTCGACTCCTGCACGGTGGCGCAGAGCTTGCCGCCGCAGGTCCAAACCTTGGCCGTGGTGCCGTTCGGGCGCTTGTACATGCCGTCGGCGCTCGCGGCGGCCGCGGGCGACGTGAGAAAGGCGAAGGCCGCCAGCGCGGCGAGGCCCGGAAGAGTGATACGCATGGATTTCCTTCCCGTCGTGTTCGGGGCGGATGAGACTCCGCCGCTCTCTGTTCTTTCGTCGTTTCGACCGCACGGTGGCCCGCCGCTCGATCCGGCGGTGACACCGCCATCTTCAGAATATCCGGATACGTGAATATACAAAGCGAAAAGCACGGGTTTCGCACGCACTTCGAGCGGTCGCCGACACGCCGACGCGCCCGCGGCCGGACGATCCCCCGAATCGCCGTGAGATCGGCCGTCCCCGGGCCTTTCTTTCGATTGCCCGCACTGCTATTCCCTCGCCCATGACGACGCCCCTCGACCACATCCGCAACTTCTCCATCATCGCCCACATCGACCACGGCAAGTCGACGTTGGCCGATCGCCTGATTCAGACCACCGGCGGCCTCGAGAGCCGCGAGATGGTCGAACAGGTGCTCGACAACATGGACATCGAGCGCGAGCGCGGCATCACCATCAAGGCGCAGACCGTCCGCCTCGACTACGTGGCGAAGAACGGCGAGAGCTATGTCCTCAACCTGATGGACACCCCCGGCCACGTCGACTTCGCCTACGAGGTGTCGCGCTCGCTCGCCGCCTGCGAGGGCTCGCTCCTGGTGGTCGACGCCTCCCAGGGCGTCGAGGCGCAGACGCTCGCCAACGTCTATCAGGCGATCGACAACCACCACGAGATCGTGCCGATCCTCAACAAGGTCGACCTGCCGGCGGCGGACACCGACCGCGTCAAGGAGCAGATCGAAGAGGTGATCGGCATCGACGCCTCCGACGCGGTGCCGATCTCGGCCAAGACCGGGCTGGGCATCGCAGACGTGCTGGAGGCGATCGTCAACCGCCTGCCGCCGCCGAAGGGCGATGCGAACGCGCCGCTGAAGGCGATGCTGGTCGACAGTTGGTACGACACCTATCTCGGCGTCGTGGTGCTGGTGCGCATCGTCGACGGCGTCATGCGCAAGGGCCAGAAGATCCGCATGATGGAGGCCGGCGCCACCTACGAGGTCGAGCGCATGGGCGTCTTCACGCCCAAGATGGTCGAACTCAAGGAGCTCGGCCCCGGCGAGATCGGCTTCATCAACGCCTCGATCAAGGAGGTCGCCGACACCCGCGTCGGCGACACCATCACCGACGAGCGCAAGCCCTGCGCCGAGAAGCTGCCGGGCTTCCGTCCGACCCAGCCGGTGGTGTTCTGCGGCCTCTTCCCCGTCGACGCCGCCGACTTCGAGGACCTGCGCACCGCCGTCGGCAAGCTGCGCCTCAACGACGCCTCCTTCACCTACGAGATGGAGACCTCCGCCGCGCTGGGCTTCGGCTTCCGCTGCGGCTTCCTCGGCCTCCTGCATCTCGAGATCATCCAGGAGCGGCTGGAGCGCGAGTTCAACCTCGACCTGATCGCCACCGCGCCGTCGGTGGTCTACAAGATCCTGGTGCGCGACGGGACCGTGCTCGAGATGCACAACCCGATCGACATGCCGGAGGTGACCCGCATCGAGGAGATCGAGGAGCCTTGGATCCGGGCGACGATCATGACCCCGGACGAGTACCTCGGCTCGGTGCTGAAGCTCTGCCAGGACAAGCGCGGCATCCAGGCCGACCTCTCCTACGCGGGCTCGCGCGCCCTCGTCGTCTACGACCTGCCGCTCAACGAAGTGGTCTTCGACTTCTACGACCGACTGAAGTCGGTGTCGAAGGGCTATGCCTCCTTCGACTACCACCTCACCGACTACCGCCCCTCCGACCTCGTCCGCCTGCAGATCCTGGTCAACGGCGAAGCGGTCGACGCGCTGTCGATGCTGGTCCACCGCACGCGCGCCGAGAGCCGCGGCCGCGCCATCTGCGAGAAGCTGAAGGACGTCATCCCGCCGCACATGTTCCAGATCCCGGTCCAGGCGGCGATCGGCGGCAAGATCATCGCCCGCGAGACCATCCGCGCGCTCAGGAAGGACGTCACCGCCAAGTGCTACGGCGGCGACGCCACCCGCAAGCGCAAGCTCCTCGACAAGCAGAAGGAGGGCAAGAAGCGGATGCGTCAGTTCGGCAAGGTCGAGATCCCCCAGGAAGCTTTCATCCAGGTGCTGAAGGTGGAGGGGTGAGGAACGGTTCTCCCGTCGCCCCGAGGCGGGAGAACGCGGAGCTCCGGTGGACGATTGAGTAGCCTTCAAAATCAATAACCTATGATGTCCAACCCCTATTGTTTCGATCCCTGAGTATCAAGGGGTTTCACCGCGATTGTCTAACCGCAGTGGTCCCAAGTCGGTGTCGAAGACCGCAATCCGCTGGCTCGGCGACGTTACCCTCCGCTCTGCGCCGGCAATTGCGCAGCGTTGCGGAACTTGGACGAATTGCCTCACCCACAATCGAACACCGATGCCCCTAGGGATGTGTCCTCAATTGCCTCCCGGAGAATCGCAATCTATTACTCGTTGCATATTCGCCTGAAACAGCATTTGATTGGCGTGAGCTACGAGTTGGGGGGCTCATCGTGTTTCATGCCCATTCCCTTCCCGATCGCCCCGAAAAAGAGTGGCAGCCGCTCGCCGACCATTTGATCGCTGTCGGCAAACTCGCTGCCGAACGCGCCTCCAAGTTCGGCGCGGCGGGGGCTGGTCGCTATGCCGGGCTATTGCACGACCTCGGCAAATACACGCTCGCCTTCCAGCGCCGCATCCGCGACGACTACGGCAAGGTCGATCACGCCACCGCCGGCGCGAAGATGGCGGTGATGCTGGCGACGCCGTCGAACCCGAAGCATCCTACTTCGGATCTCCTGGCCGCCCGCATCCTCGCTCATGCCATCGCCGGACACCACGGCGGCCTGCCCGACACCATCGGAGGCGCCGGCGCGCTCGACGATCGCTTCTCGCGCGACTTGCCACCCCTCATCGAGCAGTGGCGCAACGAGATCGCGCCGGAGGCGACGGGGCTGATGCCGCCGCTCGACTGGTCCGACGTGAAGGGCGGCGGCGAGCCGCTGGCGCGGGCGCTGGCCTTCTTCGGTCGCATGGTGTTCTCCGCCCTGGTCGACGCCGATTATCGCGACACCGAGGCCTTCTATGCGGCCGCCGAGGACAGGCCGGTCGATCGCGACTGGCCGAAACTGCCCGACGTCGTCGATGATCTGATCGCCCGGGTCGACGCTCACATGGCGCGCCTCGCGGCGCGCGCCGCCGACACGGCGGTCAATCGGCTGCGCGGCGAAATCCTGACCCACGTGCGGGCGGGCGCCGACAAATACACCGGGCTCTTCACCCTGACGGTGCCGACCGGCGGCGGCAAGACTCTCGCCTCGCTCGCCTTCGCGCTCGACCACGCCAAACGCCACGGGCTCGACCGCATCGTCTATGCCATCCCCTTCACCTCGGTGATCGACCAGACGGCAGGGATCTTCCGAAAAGTCCTCGGCGACGACGTGGTGCTGGAGCATCATTCCTCGATCGACGAGGAAAAGCTCGGCGATCGCTCGGCCCGCGACAAGCTGCGCCTCGCCATGGAGGACTGGGCGGCGCCGATCGTGGTGACGACCAACGTCCAACTGTTCGAGAGCCTGCATGCGCATCGGCCCTCGCGGGCGCGGCGGCTGCACAATCTGGCGCGTGCCGTGATCGTCCTCGACGAGGCTCAGACCATCCCTCGTCCGGTACTGCGCCCCTGCGTCGCGGCGATCGGCGAATTGGCCAAGCGCTACGGCACCTCGGTGGTGCTGTGCACCGCCACCCAGCCGGCGCTGGGGAAAGCCGACGGCTTCCCCGACGGGTTGGCGCTCGAGCCCTCGCGCGAACTGGCGCCCGAGCCGGATCGGCTGACCGCGGCGCTGGCGCGGGTGCGGCTCGCCCGCGTCGGCGCTCTCGACGACGAAGCGCTGGTGGCGGCGCTGGAGGCGAGCCCCCAGGGCCTCGTCATCGTCAACAGCCGGCGTCATGCCCTGGCGCTCTACCAGACCGCCCACGCCGGCGGCCTCGACGGGGTGATCCACCTTTCGACCCGGCAATATGCCGCCGATCGCGTCCGCATTCTCGCCGACGTGCGGCAGCGTCTGACGGACGGGCGGCCGTGCCGGGTGGTCGCGACGAGCCTGGTGGAAGCCGGGGTCGACGTCGACTTCCCCCGCGTCTGGCGGGCCGAAGCCGGCCTCGACCAGATCGCCCAGGCCGCAGGCCGCTGCAATCGCGAGGGCAAGCGGCCGATCGATGAGAGTGTGGTCACGGTGTTCCGCGCGCCGGATCATGCCCCGCCACGCGAGATCGCCGGCCTCGTCGCCGACATGGAACGGGTGACCGCCCGCCACCACGACCTCCTCACCAATGCGGCGATCCGCGACTATTTCGGCGAAGTGTTCTGGCGCGTCGGGCCGGAGCGGTTGGACAAGCACGACGTGATGAAGGCTTTCCGCCTCTCGGCCGGCGTGCCGTCCTTCGACTATCGCCGGGTCGGCGAGGCCTTCCGGCTGATCGAAAGCGACATGGCGCCGGTGATCGTGGCGATCGAGGACGAGGCGAGGGCGGTGATCGAGAAACTCGAAGCCGGCTTCCTGCCGCCGGGGGCTGCGGCGCGCAGGCTGCAGCGCTTTCTCGTACAGATCCCGCCGAAGACGCGGCTCGCGCTGATCGCCCGCCGCGATGTCCGCCTGATCCGCGAGAAGGAGCTCGGCGACCAGTTCGCCGTGCTCGTCACCGAAAAGCTCTACCGCAAGGACGTCGGCCTCCACTGGGAGGCGGCCGACGTCCACGATCTCGATCTGCTGATGGCTTGAGAAGGACGGCCCATGCCCTATGGCATCAGACTGCTGGTATCCGGCGATCACGCCTGCTTCACGCGGTCGGAGATGAAGGTCGAGCGCGTCTCCTACGACGTGATGACGCCGTCGGCGGCGCGCGGCATCCTCGAGGCGATCCATTGGAAGCCGGCGATCCGCTGGGTGGTCGACGCCATCCATGTGTTGAAGCCGATCCGCTTCCAGTCGATCCGCCGCAACGAGGTCGGCCACAAGATCCCCGCCGCCAAGGCGCGCTCGGCGATGAAGTCGGGCGATCTCGGCGATCTGCGCCTGCGCATCGACGAGGACCGCCAGCAGCGCGCCGCCACCGTCCTCACCGGCGTCGCCTATGTGATCGAGGCGCATTTCGAGATGACGCCCAAGGCCGGACCGGAGGACAACGAGGGCAAGCACCTCGACACCTTCAATCGTCGCGCCGCGCGCGGCCAGTGCTTCCACCAGCCCTGCCTCGGCACGCGCGAGTTTCCCGCCGCCTTCGAACTGATCCCGCCCGACGCACCGCTGCCGCCGGCGATCGACGAGAGCCGCGATCTCGGCTTCATGCTGTGGGACATCGATCACGGCGGTGATCGCTCATCGTTGTTCTTCCGTGCCCGGCTGGAAAACGGGGTGATGCGCGTGCCGCCGCCCGACAGCCCGGAGATCCGCCGATGAGCCCCCTCGCCTCTCTGGTCCGCGCCTACGAGCGCATGGAGACCCGCGGCGAAGTGCCGCCCTACGGCTTCTCGTCCGAGAAAATCGGCTTCCTCATTCCCTTGAACGAGGACGGCACCGTCGCCGGCCTCCCGATCGATCTACGTGGCGGTGAAGGCAAGAGGCGCGAGCCGCGCATGATGCGGGTGCCGCAACCGGTGAAGCGGACGTCGGGAGTCTCGCCCAACACGCTGTGGGACAAGACGTCCTATGTGCTCGGCGTCACCGCGGGCGAAGGCAAGCGCACTTCGGAGGAGCACGCCGCCTTCCGCATCCGCCACCTCGACCTTCTCGCGGCGGAAGCCGACCCCGGTCTGGTGGCGCTGCGCGGCTTCGTCGAAGACTGGACGCCGGAGCAGTTCGCCGAGCGCGGTTGGCCGGAGGAGATGAAGGACCAGAACGTCGTCTTCGCCCTGGAGAGCGAGCGGCGCGGCCCCGCCGGCACGACCGGTTGCATCCACGACCGCCCCGCCGCCAAGGCCCTGTGGGCAGGACTGGCAGAAGCCGGAGACCGCAGGGCGAGCGCCTGTCTGGTGACGGGTGAGCCTAGCCCGATCGCCCGGCTGCATCCGGCGATCAAGGGCGTTTGGGGAGCGCAGTCGTCGGGCGCCTCGCTCGTCTCCTTCAACCTCGACGCCTTCACCTCCTACGGTCACGAACAGGGCGAAAACGCTCCCGTCTCGGAGGCCGCCGCCTTCGCCTATGTCAGCGCCCTCAACCGCTTCCTGGAAAAGGGCAGCGGCCACCGCATCCAGATCGGCGATGCATCGACGGTGTTCTGGGCCGACGCATCGGACGCGGAGGCGGTGGAATACGCCGAGGACTGGTTCGCCGAGATCATGGGCGCGAGCGCCGAGGTCGACGAAGGCGCCGAGGCGACCAAGGTCGGGGCGGTGCTGGAGAAGATCCGCCAGGGCTTGCCGCTGGCCGATCTGACACTCGACCTTCCCGAGGGCGTGCGCTTCTTCGTGCTCGGCCTCGCACCCAACGCGGCGCGCGTGTCGGTGCGGTTCTTCGTCGCCGACGACTTCGGGGCGATCGGCCGGCGCTACCTCGAGCATCTCGAACGATTGCGCATCGATCCACCGCCGAAGGAGGCGTTGCCGTCGATGTGGCGGTTGCTGGTGGAGACCGCGACGCTGCGCAAGTCGGAGAACATCGCACCCAATCTGGCCGGCGAATGGCTCAGGGCGATCCTCTCCGGCACGCCCTATCCGCTGACGCTGATGTCTTCGGTGATCACCCGCCTGCGTGCCGACCACGACGTCAACGCCCACCGCGCCGCCATCTTGAAATCCATCCTCGTCCGCAATCTCGAATGGGAGGTTCCCGTGTCGCTCGACCCCACCAACCGCGACCCGGGCTATCTGCTCGGCCGGCTGTTCGCGGCCTACGAATATGCCCAGACCCAGGCCCTGCCCGGGCTCAACGCCACCATCCGCGACAAATATTACGGCACGGCTTCCGCCAGCCCCCGTGCCGTCTTCCCGCTGCTCCAGCGCACCGCGACGCACCACCTCGCCAAGCTGCGCAAGGAGAAGCCGGGGCTGGCCACCACGCTCGATCGCCGCATCGGCGAGATCTTCGAACTGGCCGACGCCACCAGGCTCTTCGTGCCGACGCTGCCGGCAGCGCATCAGGCGCTGTTCGCCATCGGCTACTACCACCAGAAGACCGATTTCTACCGCCCCCGGTCGAAGCCGGAAGAGTCCCTTTCCACGCCGCAGGAGGCGCAACCATGACCACGCTCGGCCGACGCCACGACTTCGTCTTCTTCTTCGACGTCTCCAACGGCAACCCGAACGGCGATCCCGACGCCGGCAATCTGCCGCGTCTCGATCCCGAGACCAACCAGGGCCTCGTCTCCGACGTCAGCCTGAAGCGCAAAGTCCGCAACTTCGTCGAGTTGGCCAAGGGCGACGAGGCCGGGTTCCGCATCTACGTCTCCGAAGGCGCCATTCTCAACGAGAAGCATCGCGAGGCCTACGTCAAGGTGCGCGACGGCGACGCCAAGGCGGCGACCGACAAGAAGCTCAACCCCAAGTCCGACGACGAGGCGGCGAGGCTCACCGGCTTCATGTGCGACAACTTCTTCGACGTGCGCAGCTTCGGCGCGGTGATGTCGACCGGCATCAACTGCGGTCAGGTGCGAGGACCGGTGCAGATCGCCTTCGCGCGCTCGGTCGAGCCGATCATCCCGCTGGAGATCTCGATCACCCGCATGGCTGCCACCTCGGCCGAGGAGAAGTCCAAGCAGGCCGACGGCTCCGACGGCGACGAGCGCACCGACAATCGCACCATGGGCCGCAAGTACATCGTGCCCTACGGCCTCTACCGGGTGCACGGCTTCGTCTCCGCCAAGCTCGCCGAGCGCACCGGCTTCTCGGAAGCCGATCTCGCGCTGCTGCTCGAGGCCCTGCAGAATCTCTTCGAACACGACCGCTCCGCCGCCCGCGGCGAGATGGCGGCGCGCCGCCTCGTCGTCTTCCGCCACGCCTCGGCGCTCGGCAACGCGCCGGCCCACAAGCTGTTCGAGCGGGTGACGGTCGGCCGCGCCTCGGGCGAGGACACCGTGGCGATCGGCGACCCCCGCCTCGACAATCTGCCGCCGGCCCGCGCCTTCACCGACTACCGCATCGCCATCGACACCGCCGGCCTGCCCGAAGGCGTCGAGGTGCTCGACCTGCTGTGAACCAGAGGGGGGAGCGATGGACGACGACGAGGCCGACGATCCGCTCCCTCTCTCGGCCCTGCAACACATGGTCTTCTGCCCGCGTCAGGCGGCGCTGATCCATGTCGAACGGCTGTGGGCGGAGAACGTCTACACCGCCGAGGGCCGCATCCTGCACCAGAATGCCGACGAGCCCGGCGCGAAGCGACGACGGGGGATCCGCCGGGTCACCGCGCTGCCGTTGCGTTCGCGCCGGCTCGGGGTGGCCGGCGTCGCCGATCTCGTCGAATTCACTCCCGCCGACGACGGCGGCGAGACGGCGCTGCCGGTCGAGTTCAAGCGCGGCGGCCCAAAGCTGCACCGCGCCGACGAAGTCCAACTCTGTGCCCAGGGCATGGCGCTGGAGGAGATGACTGGCCGACCGGTGCCGGAAGGGGCGCTGTTCTACGGCGAGACGCGGCGCCGCCTGAAGGTGCCGCTCGACGCCGCCCTGCGGGCCGAGACCGAGGCGATGGCCGCCGCCCTGCGCGCGATGGTCGCCGAAGGGCGGACGCCGCCGGCCGTCTACCGCGCCGATCGGTGCCGCGCCTGCTCGCTCCTCGACCTCTGCGCCCCCAAGGCCGTCGGTCGCTCGGCGCGGGCCTGGATGGAGCGCCGCATCGCCGCCGATCTCGCCGACACGATGCCGGCCGCGCCATGAAGAAGTTGCTCAACACCGTCTACGTCACCACCGAAGGCGCCGCGGTGAAGAAGGACGGCGAGAATCTGGTCGTCGAGATCGAAGGTGTCGAGCGCATGCGGGTGCCGTTGCATCGACTGCAGTCGGTCGTCGTCTTCGGCGCCGTCCTGTTGACGCCACCGCTGATCCAGGCCTGCGCGACGGCGGGCATCAACGTTGTTCTCCTCGACCGCACCGGCCGCTTCCAGGCGCGCATCGAGGGGCCGGTGTCGGGCAACGTCCTGCTGCGCCGGGCGCAATACGCCCGCGCCGACACCCCCCACGACATCGTGCGCGCCTTCGTCTGCGGCAAGATCGCCAACCAGCGAGCCGTTCTGCAGAGGGCGCTGCGAGATCACGGCGCCGACATGGAGTCCTCGTCGCGCGCCGCCACCGAAGACGCGGTCGAGCGCCTCGCGCGATCGCTGCGCCGCGCGGCTCTGGCGCCGATCGAGACCGATGAATTGCGGGGCCTGGAGGGCGACGCCGCCCGCCTCTACTTCGCCGTCTTCGGCGGACTGATCCGCACTCCCGATCCTGAGATCCGCTTCGACGGGCGTTCGCGCCGGCCACCGCTCGATCCGGTCAACGCGCTCCTGTCCTTCCTCTACACGCTGCTCGTCCACGATTGCCGCAGCGCGCTCGAGGGCGTCGGTCTCGATCCCGCCGTCGGCTTTCTCCACCGCGATCGCCCCGGCCGCCCCAGCCTGGCGCTCGACCTGATGGAGGAGTTGCGCCCGATCCTCGCCGATCGGCTGGCGTTGTCGCTTCTGAACAGACGGCAATTGCGCGCCCGCGACTTCGACTTGCGCGACGGCGGCGCCGTCTGGCTCGGCGACGACGGGCGCAAGACGGTGTTGACCGCCTGGACGGAGCGCAAGAAGGAGGAACGCCGCCATCCCTTCCTCGACGAGTCCGCCCCGCTCGGCCTCGTCCCCCATCTCCAGGCGCAACTGCTCGCCCGCCACCTGCGCGGTGATCTCGACGCCTATCCGCCGTGGCTGTGGAAGTGAGGTGACACGATGATGGTTCTCGTGACCTACGACGTCGCGACATCGGAGGTCGGCGGCGCCCGCCGCCTACGTCGCGTCGCCAAGGCCTGTCGCGACTACGGGCAACGGGTACAGCTGTCGGTCTTCGAGATCGAGGTCGATCCCGCGACCTGGACGGCGCTCAAGGCGCGGCTCGAAGCGATCATCGACGCCGACCACGATTCGTTGCGGTATTACCACCTCGGTGCCAATTGGCGGCGACGGGTCGAGCATGTCGGGGCCAAGCCGGCCCTCGACCTCGCCGGCCCCCTGATCGCTTGACTGCGGCGGATTCTCCGCGCGAACCCCCAGCGAACATCGAAGGCCGAGACGGTTCGCACCGGCGCCAAGTCCCTGTGGGACCTTCGTTCTGGTCTTCGGTCACGGTGTGGACGACGGGGCTCGATGGTAGACCGCACGACATTCGCGCGCCGGTTCGTGTTTTCCGATCTCCGAGAACGGACTAGAAGTAGGCGGTCGCCCCCCTCCCGGGGGCGTGGATCGAAACCCAGACGAAACCGATGCTCGCCGTCGCCCCAGGCGGTCGCCCCCCTCCCGGGGGCGTGGATCGAAACGACATCGGCAACGGATCGCAGATCATCGGGTCGAGGTCGCCCCCCTCCCGGGGGCGTGGATCGAAACTGGTGATCGACGCGGTCATCGAGACCCCGGATCGGTCGCCCCCCTCCCGGGGGCGTGGATCGAAACGACGACCAGTGGACCGCGGCGGTCGGTCGCCTGAGTCGCCCCCCTCCCGGGGGCGTGGATCGAAACCCGTGTCGCGGTGGGTGGGGTCGAGCGAAGGTGAGTCGCCCCCCTCCCGGGGGCGTGGATCGAAACCCACGCAGTGTATTCTGCCGCCGGCGCGTCGAGATGTCGCCCCCCTCCCGGGGGCGTGGATCGAAACTTCGACGACACCCCGAAGTCGCGCCGGGCGGCGCGGGTCGCCCCCCTCCCGGGGGCGTGGATCGAAACATCCCATCGGCGTAGATCATCGCGCCGGAGGTGGCGTGTCGCCCCCCTCCCGGGGGCGTGGATCGAAACGACCACTCGATGGTCACAAGCCGTAGCCGTAGCCGTCGCCCCCCTCCCGGGGGCGTGGATCGAAACCTCGCCGGCCATGCCGATGCTCCGATCGTCTGGGGGTCGCCCCCCTCCCGGGGGCGTGGATCGAAACTCGACCGTCCCGTCGGACGCCTGGCGCTCGACGTGTCGCCCCCCTCCCGGGGGCGTGGATCGAAACTCCCCGGCCCCTGCACGTGAAGTGGGACGGCACGGTGTCGCCCCCCTCCCGGGGGCGTGGATCGAAACGCCGATCCGGAGGCGGTGCGATCCGCCATCGAAATGTCGCCCCCCTCCCGGGGGCGTGGATCGAAACGATCGGCCGCGGGCACAACCGCACCCGCGACGCCGCGTCGCCCCCCTCCCGGGGGCGTGGATCGAAACCCCAATAAAGAAGCCGCGATCATCGCCGGGCGGTCGAGTCGCCCCCCTCCCGGGGGCGTGGATCGAAACTTCATCGCCCTGGCGCAGGCCTTCGGGGTCTCGAGTCGCCCCCCTCCCGGGGGCGTGGATCGAAACCGTCGCGTCGGCGTCCGCAACCTGGACCACCTCCGTCGCCCCCCTCCCGGGGGCGTGGATCGAAACTCTATTGGGCGGATTTCGGCCGGAAGCACCTTCCGTCGCCCCCCTCCCGGGGGCGTGGATCGAAACTCTGTCGGCGACCGCGTGATGACCTTGAACAACAAGTCGCCCCCCTCCCGGGGGCGTGGATCGAAACGGGCGCTCGCCACCCAGATCCGCACCGAGCCGCGGTCGCCCCCCTCCCGGGGGCGTGGATCGAAACTCTTGATTTGCCACGCGGATCTTGCCGGCTTTCGGTCGCCCCCCTCCCGGGGGCGTGGATCGAAACACGAAGATCGTGGATGGATATTATCCCAAACAAGGTCGCCCCCCTCCCGGGGGCGTGGATCGAAACCCCGGCGATCCCCGCTCGCCGCTCCGATCCTTCCGTCGCCCCCCTCCCGGGGGCGTGGATCGAAACCGCGTCGTCGTCGCATCCTTCCGGCATGGTGAGACGTCGCCCCCCTCCCGGGGGCGTGGATCGAAACGGCACGTACGCTTTGCCAGCGCAACGGACCTTGCGTCGCCCCCCTCCCGGGGGCGTGGATCGAAACAGGATGACGGACGCAATGCGAGGGAAACCTTTTAGTCGCCCCCCTCCCGGGGGCGTGGATCGAAACAGTCGCGGCGATGACGCCTCGGCCCATCTCGGCGCGTCGCCCCCCTCCCGGGGGCGTGGATCGAAACCTCGAGGCGGTCGAGCGGCTCGCCGGACCTCGCCCGTCGCCCCCCTCCCGGGGGCGTGGATCGAAACGACATAGGCCCTGTAGAGGTCGCCGGCGCCGACGGTCGCCCCCCTCCCGGGGGCGTGGATCGAAACGACATAGGCCCTGTAGAGGACGCCGGCGCCGACGGTCGCCCCCCTCCCGGGGGCGTGGATCGAAACGCGCTGAACCACCCGTAGCGGGTCCGGACCCCACCCGTCGCCCCCCTCCCGGGGGCGTGGATCGAAACGGCGCCGTCCTCGCGCAGGCCCGGCGGCGCGGCGGTCGCCCCCCTCCCGGGGGCGTGGATCGAAACCTCCAGCGGGACGTCGCCGCGCTGGTCGCCGAGCTGGTCGCCCCCCTCCCGGGGGCGTGGATCGAAACGAGCAGATCGTCGACCTGACGATGATCCGCAAGCCGTCGCCCCCCTCCCGGGGGCGTGGATCGAAACCGCCACGTCTCGCCGGGACACCAGCCGGGACACCGGTCGCCCCCCTCCCGGGGGCGTGGATCGAAACCGGCTCTTACGCGCCCACCCCGAGCTCGTCGACGAGGTCGCCCCCCTCCCGGGGGCGTGGATCGAAACCGCGCTCTCTCGCCGGGACACCAGCCGGGACACCGGTCGCCCCCCTCCCGGGGGCGTGGATCGAAACCGCACGATCCACGGTGACATGATGCCGGATCGTGTCGTCGCCCCCCTCCCGGGGGCGTGGATCGAAACTGAAGACCGCCGTCCTCGGCAATCCGCAGCGCCCGCGTCGCCCCCCTCCCGGGGGCGTGGATCGAAACGAGCTGCGCTCGGCGATCCTCATGGCCGGGATCAACCGTCGCCCCCCTCCCGGGGGCGTGGATCGAAACTTCGCGTTTCTGGCGAGACGAGCAAGGGAATGCAGTCGCCCCCCTCCCGGGGGCGTGGATCGAAACCCTACCTCGACGGCGTCCTCGTCGTGCGTCGCATAGTCGCCCCCCTCCCGGGGGCGTGGATCGAAACGCCTCCCCGTCCACGGCGGCGGGCGTGGCGGGCAGGTCGCCCCCCTCCCGGGGGCGTGGATCGAAACTATGAGAACTGGTGCGCCGATTGCCGCTGTGACGCGTCGCCCCCCTCCCGGGGGCGTGGATCGAAACGAAGCGTCATCGAAGCCATGAGCCCCCGAACATGTGTCGCCCCCCTCCCGGGGGCGTGGATCGAAACCTTCGTCCGTCACCATGTCGGCCGAAGGCTATCGGTCGCCCCCCTCCCGGGGGCGTGGATCGAAACCGTTTCCCCGGCGACGGCGGATCGGGCGACATAGGGGTCGCCCCCCTCCCGGGGGCGTGGATCGAAACGCCTTCGCCGTCTTGGCAATGACCGTAAAT
>JAOTSD010000016.1 GCA_030247555.1 Siculibacillus sp.
TTGCGCTCGTCGGCGCCGAGGATGCCGAGCGAAAGGCAGATCAGCGTCCAGAAATGTACCACCTGATAGTCGCCGCCGTAGTGGTGCGCGAGGTCTTCCATCTGCGAATGGCAGTTGTGGCAGGGGGTGAGCACGTAGGTGGCCTCGGTCGCCAGGATCTGGTCGAACTTCCGCTTGCCATAGGCGTGGCGCGCGTCCTGCATCCCGGCCTGGAGGAAGCCGCCGCCACCACCGCAGCAATAGTTGGCGCTGCGGCAGGGTTGCATGTCGATGAAGTTCTCCTCGCCGACCAGCGTCTTGGCGACGAAGCGCAGGTCGTCGGCGGCGGCGTCGCCGATCGACTTGCGCACCAACTGGCAGGGGTCCTGAAGGGTGAACTTGATGCCCTTGGTGTTCCAGCGGGAATCGACCGGCAATTTGCCCTCGCGGATCCACTGCGCGTAGTACGTCACCAGACTGGCGTATTCGAAATTCGGCTCGAGCCCGAAGCGCTCGACCCCCTTCCACAGCGTGTAGAAGGAGTGGCCGCATTCGGTGTTGACCCAGACCTTGCAGCCGAGCGCGTTGACGGCGTCGACCCGCTTCTCGACCATCGCCTTCCAGGCCGCGTCGTCGCCCACGAACATGCAGAAGTTCTCCGCCGCCCAGCCGCTCGAGCCATAGGTCCAGTCGGCCCCGACCCAGTCGAGCAACTTCCACAGCGGCCTCATTTCTTCCGGTTCGGCGGCGGGCTCGCGCGAATTCTGGTTGATGAAGAAGTGGGCGCCCTTCTTGTCGATCGGCACGGCGATCTCGGCGAAACGGTCGTCGTGGCGGCGCAACTCTTCGGCGGTCTCATCGACGATCTCGGCGAAGTCCTCGGGGCTCACCCCCATGGCGCTGGTCGAATCGGTCAGCATCTGCGCTCGACAGGAGCGGACGATGCCGCGCGGCTTCTTCTCCTCCGCCCACAGCGTGCGGGCATGACCCACCAACACCGAGACGTCGATGTTCATCGGGCAGACCTGGGCGCAGCGCTTGCACTGGGTGCAGGTCCAGATCCACGGCGTCGAGGCCAGTTCCTCGTCGAGACCGAGAATCGCCATGCGGATGAAGCGTCGCGGGTCCATCCCCTCGAGGCCGGAGGCCGGGCAACCCGACGAGCAGAGTCCACAGGCGAGGCAGGCGTCGAAACTCGCCTCGGCCGGCAACAATCGATCGGCCACCGCCTTGAAATCGATGGTCGCGGACGCCTGCGACAGGTTCATCGCGCTGCCTCCTTTCCGGCGAGCCCGGGCTCGCCGTCTCTCTTCGGTCCGGTATCATGAAGCGATCCGGACGCCTCGTCCTTGCTCCATGTCGTCCTCGACGCGACACCTCGCCGCTCCGGGGTGGTTCGGCGCGTCGCGACGATGGCGACAGGTTCGCCGACGAGGCGGCAGACGGGTTCCGGTCCGGCGGTCCGTCGGACCGACCGCCGAGCTCAGATGTCGACGCGCCGCCCGGTCGCGGCATCGAAGAGATGCAGGTTCTCGCGGCGCGCGGTGAAGACCCGCGAGGTGCCGGGCGGAAGCAGCATCTTGCCGTGCTCGCGCGCGGTGATCATGAGGCCGTCGCCACCGAGTCGGCCGTGGATGTAGGTCTCGGCGCCGACGGCCTCGACCGCGTCGACCGCGAGCTCGAGACGGATGTCGCCCGGTCGCGTTGGCACCGGTCGGCCGTCCTCGTCGACGACGAGATGTTCGGGTCGGATACCGAGGCGCGCACCGGAGGCCGGGACCGGGAGTTCCGAAGATCCGTCGAGGCCCTTCGGCCCGCCCCCGCCCGGTGCAAGATCGATCATGTTCATCGGCGGAGCGCCGATGAACTGGGCGACGAAGACGGTCTCGGGCCGCTCGTAGAGCGAGAGCGGTTCACCGATCTGCTCGACCACGCCCTGGTTCATCACCACGAGCTGATCGGCGAGCGTCATCGCTTCGAGCTGGTCGTGGGTGACATAGATCGAGGTCACTCCGAGTTGGCGCTGCAACTTCTTGATCTCGACCCGCATGGCGCCGCGCAGCTTGGCGTCGAGGTTGGAGAGCGGCTCGTCGAAGAGGAAAACCTGCGGCTGACGGACGATGGCGCGGCCCATGGCGACGCGCTGGCGCTGACCGCCGGAGAGTTCGCGCGGGCGGCGCTCGAGGTAGGGCTCGAGCTCGAGAATGCGCGCCGCCTCGGCGACGCGCGCGGAGATCTCCGGCTCCGGCGTCTTCCGGTTCCTCAACCCGTAGGCCATGTTGTCGTAGACGCTCATGTGCGGATAGAGCGCGTAGTTCTGGAACACCATGGCGATGTCGCGGTCCATCGGCTCGACGGTGTTGACCACGCGATCGGAGATGCGGATCTCGCCCATGGTGATGGTCTCGAGACCGGCGATCATGCGGAGCAGGGTCGACTTGCCGCAGCCGGACGGGCCGACCAGGACGCAGAATCCGCCGTCCGGAACGGAGAAGGTGATGTCCTTCACCGCGGGAACGGCGCCGGAATAGATCTTGCCGACGGAGGTGAGACGCACTTCGGCCATCGGTTCATTTCTCCGTTTCGGTCAAGCCGCGGACGAAGAGCTTCTGCATCGCCACCACCACCACCACCGGCGGCAACATCGCGAGGATGGTGGTCGCCATGGCCAGTTGCCATTCGGTGAGGGCATCGGTGACGTAGAGCATCTTCTGGATGCCGATCACGATCGTCTGCATGTCGTCGCGGGTGGTGATCAGCAGCGGCCAGAGGTACTGGTTCCAGCCGTAGATGAACTGGATGACGAACATCGCCGCGACCGACGTCATCGACAGGGGAAGCAGCGTGTCCTTGAAGAATTTCCACGGCCCGGCGCCGTCGATCTTCGAAGCCTCGAGCAACTCGTCCGGCACCGTCATGAAGAACTGGCGGAAGAGCAGCGTCGCCGTGGCCGAGGCGATCAAGGGGATGGTCAGGCCGGCATAGGTGTCGAGCAACCCGAGATCGGCGACGATCTTGTAGGTCGGATAGATGCGCACCTCGACCGGCAACATCAGGGTGAGGAAAATGACCCAGAAGGCCGTATGGCGGAACGGAAAGCGGAAATAGATGATGGCGAACGCCGAGATCAACGAGATGGAAATCTTGCCGATCGAAATGACGAGCGCCATCACCAGCGAGTTGAACAGCGGAACGATCATCGGCTGCTTGGTCGACCTTTCGGTCCCTTCGAACAGAACCTTCCAGTAGTTCTCGAAGAGATGGCCCTCGGGGAGGAGTCCGAGCTGGCCGTTGGCGATGGTGGTCGGGTCGCTCGACGAGGCGACCAGCGCCAGATAGACCGGGAAGGCGACGATCGCCACACCCACGATCAGGATCAGGTGCGAGGCGAGATTCGCGAGGGGGCGGTTCTCGACCATCAGTAGTTGACCTTGCGCTCGATGAATCGGAACTGGACCGCGGTGAGCGCGATGACGATCGCCATCAGCACCACCGACTGGGCGGCCGAGCCGCCGAGATCGCCGCCGGCGCGGCCGTCGTTGAAGACCTTGTAGACGAGCGTCGTCGTCGCCCCCGCCGGGCCGCCGTGCGTCACCGCGTGGATGATGCCGAATGTGTCGAAGAAGACGTAGACGATGTTGACGGTCAGAAGATAGAAGGCGGTCGGCGACAGGAGCGGAAAGACGATCGTCCAGAAGCGGCGCGCCGGCCGTGCCCCGTCGATCGCCGCCGCTTCGATCAGCGACTTCGGGATCGACTGCAAGCCGGCGAGGAAGAACAGGAAGTTGTAGCTGATCTGCTTCCAAGCGGCGGCGAGCACCACCAGGGACAGAGCATCGCCCGAGTTGAGGTAGGGGTTCCAATCGACGCCGAAATGACGCAGGCCGCGCGCCAGCGTTCCGAGCGAGGGTTGGAACATGAACAGCCACAACACGCCCGCCACCACCGGCGCGACGGCGTAGGGCCAGATCAGCAGCGTCTTGTAGACACCTGCGCCCCTGAGGCTCTTGTCGGCCTGAACCGCCAGGAGCAGCGAGATCGAAAGCGCCGCCACCGTCACCAACACCGAGAACACCGCCGTCACCGAGATCGCCTGGTAGTAGGCGGCGTCGGAGAAGAGCAGTTGGTAGTTCTCGAACCAGACGAACTCGGTGGAGATGCCGAAGGCGTCCTGCAGCAGGAACGACTGCCACACCGCCTGTGCCGCCGGAACGTAGAAGAACACGATGGTGACGAGGAGCTGCGGCGCGAGAAGGGCGTAGGGCAGCATCCGTCCGGCGAAGTACGAGCGCTTCTGCATGCGGCGACCCGATCGGAGGGGGAACGCCGGGACCCGCGCGCTCACGGCACGGCGGCCCCGGATCGGACGCGTCCGCCGCCCCCGAGCCGAACGGGTCGGGGGCGGCGGCGAGCGGACGAAAGGAGTGGACGATCGAGGGAGCGGAGGCGGGGTCACCCTCGCCTCCGCAGCAGGATCACTTCGCGGTGCGCTCGAACTGGCGCAGCATCTGGTTGCCGCGCTCGGCGGCGGCGTCGAGAGCCGCCTGAACCGGCTTCTTGCCGGTCAGGGCCTGTTCGATCTCCTCCGCCCAGACGTCGCGGATCAGCGCGAGATTGCCGAGACGCAGGCCGCGCGAGTTCACGGTCGGCGCCTTGTTGGTGATCTCCTTGATCGCCACCTCGGCCGCCGGAACCTTGTCGAAGAAGCCCTGCTTCTTCGAATACTCGTAGGCCGCCGGGGTGATCGGCAGGTAGCCGGTCTCCTGAGACCACCACGCCTGGACCGCCGGGCTCGACAGGTAGGTCATGAACTTGGCGACGCCCTTGTACTCGGCCGCCGGCTTGCCGCCCATGATCCACAGGGACGCGCCGCCGATGATCGAGTTCTGCGGCGCACCGGCGACGTCCGGATAATAGGGCATCGGCGCGGCGGTGTAGTCGAACTTGGCGTTGGCCTTGACGTTGCCGTAGAAGGCCGACGACGTCAGGAACAGCGGGCATTCACCCGAGGTGAAGCGACCTTCGCCCTCGTTGGTGCGGCCGGCGTAGTCGTAGATCTTGTCCTTCTGGTACTTGACCAGATTCTCGAAGTGTTTGACCAGAGCGGCGCTCTTGTTGAACGTCAGCACGGTATCGAAGCCGTCGAGGCCGTTCGCCTTGGTCGAGAGCTCCTGATTGTGCCAAGCGGAGAAGTTCTCGACGTTGACCCAGGTGACCCACCCGGTGGAGACGCCGCACTTGTCGTATCCGGCGGCCTTCAGCTTGGCGCCGGCCTCGAAGGTCTCCGGCCAGGTCGCCGGGATCTTGTCGACGCCGGCCTTCTTCAGAGCGTCGCGATTGACCCACATGACGGCGGTCGAGGAATTGAAGGGGAAGGACAGCATGTCGCCCTTGGCGGTCGAATAGTAGCCGGTGACGGCCGGCAGATAGGCCTTGGCGTCGAAGGGTTCGCCGGCTTCCTTCATCAGCTCGTGCACCGGCTTGATGGCGCCCTTGGCGGCCATCATGGTGGCGGTGCCGACCTCGAAGACTTGGAGGATGTGCGGCGCACCACCGGCGCGGAAGGCGGCGATGCCGGCGTTCATCGTGTCGGCATAGGATCCCTTGAAAGAAGGAACGACCTTGTAGTCCTTCTGGGACGCGTTGAAATCGTTTGCGATCTTGACGATGCGATCACCGTTGGCACCGCTCATCGCGTGCCACCACTGGAGCTCGACCTGGGCGAGAGCCGGGAACGAGGTGGCGGAAAGCAGAACGGTACCTACGAGAATGGGCTTCAGCGACACCATGACAACCTCCCTGGAGGGGCGACCTGCCGACGACCGGCGATACAGCCGGCGTTATTCTGATGCTGTGAACGTCTCGTGACGGCATGTCACGAACGACAATAGCCCTCGGCAGGGTGAAATCAATCCGGAGTCGGAGGGGGGCCGGACTGCGGCCGGCGCAGGTGTCGCGAGCAGCCGTCGGCGGCGAAGGAAACGAGTCGGCGGAGAGCCGCCGTGCCCGCCGCCGGGTTCGGCCGCCGACGCGGCCGCGGCGTGGAGATCGCGGCACGCCGTTCGGCCGCGCCTCCTCCCCGTCCGGCGGCCCGCGGAGAAACGCCGGTCAGTCGCCGATCTCGTCGAGTTCGAAGGGCGTCGACTGGTAGACCTGATTGATCCAGTTGGAGAAGAGCAGATGAGCGTGGCTGCGCCAATGATTGCGCGGCTTGCGGCTCGGATCGTCGTCGGGGAAATAGTTGGCCGGAAGCGAGATCCGCTCGCCGCGATCGATGTCGCGGAAGTATTCCGCCGCCAGCGAATCGGAGTCGTACTCGATGTGGTTGAACATGTAGAGCGAACGGCGCGGTACGTCCTCGACCAGACACAACCCGACGCCGGGCGAATCCATCAACACCTCGAGCCCGTCGATGCCGGCGATGTCCTCGCGCCGCACCTCGGTCCAACGCGACACCGGAATGGCGAAATCGTCGGAGAATCCACGCAGGTAGGGCGATGCCGGCGCCAAATTGCGGTGGCTGTAGACGCCGAAGCACTTGCTCGCCAGCGCGTGCTTGGGCACGCCGTGGAAATGATGGATCGCCGCCTGCGCGCCCCAACAGATGTAGAAGGTCGAATGGACGTTGGTGCTCGTCCAGTCGAATATCTCGCAGAGCTCTTCCCAATAGGTGACTTCTTCGAAGGGCATCTTTTCCACCGGAGCACCGGTGACGACGAAGCCGTCGAAATGTTCCGACCTCACTTCGCTCCAGGGACGATAGAAGGCGTCCATGTGGTCGGAGGAGGTGTTGCGCGAGACGTGATCGCTCATCTTGACCAGCGTGAGTTCGACCTGCAGCGGCGTGGCGCCGAGCAGACGGGCGATCTGCGTCTCGGTGCGGATCTTGTTGGGCATCAGGTTGAGCAGGCCGATGCGCAGAGGGCGAATGTCCTGGCGCACCGCGTCGGTCTCGCGCATCACCATGACGCCCTCGGCGCGCAGCGCGGCGAAGGCGGGCAGGTCGTCGTGGATCTTGATGGGCATGGCGGCGCGTCCTCCGGCGTGTCGGCACGTCGAGCGGAGCGGCGGATCGAACTCGTGAGATGGCTGTCCCGTTGGTTGCCGGTCTGGCCACATCCCCCTCTTCCGAGGGGCGCCACCTTGCCGGGGAGCAGGTTGGCGTTGAGCGTCGCTCAACTCTCGATGCTGGCTCCGATTTACACGCGAGGTTCGGGCTTGGCAACGTCCCGCCGGCGTCGAGGCGGCGACCTCGCGACGGTGTGATGCGCGACGCGATCGGTGGAAGGGGCCGAAGCGGCGGCCCGCCGAGGCCGCGACGAATTCGCCTGGGACGAACGATCTTCCGGCGACGTAGCATTCCCGTCCGTGGCCCTGCGTTCTTTCCAGAGCCGGAACAATGGCGTAAACAACGGACCGTATCTGCGCGGGGAACGCGAACGAGGGAGAGGAACATGGCGGATCGAGCCGCTCTGGACGAGGATCTGCGCCGGCAATTGCTCGCGATCGTCGCCGAAGAAGGCATGGTCAAGGACCGTTCGTTCGACTCGGATACGCGTCTCGACGAACTGGGAATCGAATCCGCCGACTTCGTGATGATCCTGATGGCGGTCGAGGAGAAGTTCGGGGTCTACGTGCCGGTCGACGAGAAGCTCACCGAAGCGAAGACCGTCGGTGAATTGCTGGCGGTCGTCGCCGGTCACATCGAGGACCACCGTCGGCAGGTGTCCTCTTGAGGCCGGTCGCCATCACCGGGATGGGCGCGGTCACCGCCTGCGGGGTGGGGGTCGAGGCACTGTGGACCGCCGCTCGTGACGGGCGTTCGGCCGTGCACGACGTCTCTTTCCCGCGGATCCGTCAGCAGCAGGTCAAGCAGGCCGCGCCGATCGCGCCGGAGGTGTACGAACGCCTGGCGGCGGCGGCCAAGCCGCGCTTCCAGGACCGCACCGCCATCATCGGAGTCGCCGCGGCACGCGAGGCCGTCGCCATGGCGGGGCTGCGCCCGGAAGATTTCGGTGATCGCTGCGGTGTCGTGGTGGGCTCCGGCCTCGGCGGGGCCGAGACGATCGAGCAGGGGTACAACCGCTTCATCGAGTCGCCGGGGGCGCGCGGCGACGTCATGGCCATCCCGAAGCTGATGGCGAACTCCACCGCCTCGTGGATCGCGATGGACTTCAAGGCCACCGGTCCGACGCTCTGCCTCTCGACCGCCTGTTCCTCGGCGACCCAGTCGATCGGCCTCGCCGCCGACCTGATCCGCGCCGGAGTCGTCGACCGCTGCATCGCCGGTGGGTCGGAAGCGCTGTTGGTCGACTGCGCCTTCGCCGCCTGGGAAATGCTGCACGTGATGACGACGTCCCGGTGCCGACCCTTCTCTCGCGAGCGAAACGGGATGGTGCTCGGCGAGGGCGCCGGGATCGTGGTGCTGGAGTCGATGGAATCGGCGCGGGCGCGCGGCGCCGACGTCCTCGCCGAACTCGTCGGCTACGCCACCACCACCGATGCCAGCGACCTTCTGCGCCCCGATCCGGCGGGCGCGACGAGTTGCATCCGCAAGGCGTTGGAGTCCTCCGGCCTCTCGCCCTCGCGCATCGGCTACGTCAACGCCCACGGCACCGGCACCATCGCCAACGATCTGGCGGAGACGCAGGCGCTGCGGGCCGTCTTCGGCGACGACTTCGACGGTTTGGCGATCTCCTCGACCAAGCCGATTCACGGCCACGCCCTCGGTGCCGGCGGCGCGATCGAATTCATCATCACGGTCGAGGCGCTGCGGGCGCAGATGGCACCTCCGACCATCGATTTCCTCGGCATCGACCCGAAGATCGATTTCGAACCGGTACCGAACGTCGCTCGCCCCTTCGCGGGCGACGCCGCCATGTCGAACTCCTTCGCCTTCGGCGGCATCAACGCGTCGCTGGTGGTGGCGCTGCCTCGGGGCGAGGGATGACGGCGACGACGGACGCGGCGGTGACGGCCGCCGGATCGCTCGGCACCGCCGAGCTCGGCGATCTGGCACGGCTCGTCGCCGACGTGTGCGGTGTCCCGGCCGGGCCGACGTCGCCCTTCGCCGCACCGCTCCTCCTCTTCGCCCGGCTCGACGACGCCCGCCGCCGGGCGCTGTTCGCGCCGCGTCCCGGACGTGTTCTCGTCCAGGAGCAGTTGGCGATCGAGGCTTCGGGCCGGCTCGCCGCGGATAAGGTGGTCTCGGTGCGCTTCCGCTTCGGCGAACCGGCGAACGAGATCGCCGCCTTCCGCATCGAGGCCGATCTCGTCGGGCCGGACGAGGCGCCGCTCGCCGCGATCCACACCTCGATACGACCGGTCGAGGCGGCGAGCCTCGCCGCGGCGATCGGCCTGCCCTTTCCGCCGGCGGCGGATTCTCCCGGCCGGTCGACCCGCCCGCTCGACGCCGAGATCGTCGGACGCTGGTTGCGGCTCGTCGGCGACGAGAACCCGATCCACACCGACGCTGGCCACGCGGCTTCCCTAGGCCTCGCCGGACCGGTCGTGCCGGGGGCGCTCCTCGCCGCGGCGGCCGAGGATCTGGCGGGAGCACCCGGGATGCGGCTCCGGCGCCTCAACATGCGCTTCATGGCGCCGATCCCGCTCGGCGCCACTGTGACGACGCGGACGCGCGAGAAGCCCGATGCTTCGGCCGCCGGGCGGCGTGACCTGCGGCTCTTCTTCCTCTGCGGCGACAGGGCGGCGGCGGTCGCCGACCTCGGTTTCACCGTCGCGGCCGACTGAGGCGACGGCGGAGCGACGAGGCCTCGGCGGATGCGACCTCAGTCCCCGACGGCGACGTCGGTCAGTTCGACCGGATCCAGCTTCGTCCCGGGACGGTCGATGGCGACGATGCGGCCGCCGGAGAAATGCACCAGACGATCGCAATAGGGCACCCAGACGAGATCGTGGGAAGTGACGACCACGGTCTTGCCGGCGGCCTTGAGCTCGGGCAGCAGGGTGCGGAAGAAGAACTCGCGTTTGCCGGGGTCCTGATCGGCGACGAACTCGTCGAGGATGACGACGTCGCGGTTCTCCAGCAGCACGACCGCCAGGGCCAGACGGCGGCGCTGGCCGGAAGAGAGGTTGAGCCGGGTGAAACGGCCGTCGACGTAGTCGGTGACGTCGTCGAGCTGCAGCCGCTTCAACAGGGCGCGGGCGTGCTCGGGATCGGTCTGCGACAGGCCGAAGAGCCGATAGAACAGGTGGAAGACGGTGAAGATCGCCGAGAAGCGGTCGCGGTAGGACACCATGTCGCGATCTTCGACCGGCACGCCGTCGACCACGATGCGCCCGTCATCGATGTCGAGCAGGCCGGCGAGCACGTTGAGGAAGGTCGTCTTGCCGGAGCCGTTGTCGCCGACCACCATGACGATCTCGCCGCGCTTCAGCTCGAAATCGACCGGGCCGAGCTCGAACCCGGGACCGTCGGCGACCGGGTAATGGGCGCGCACGCCTTCGAGGACCAGCCGCTGGAACGGGCGCGGCGGCGGCGGATCGCCCTCCTCCACGTCGGCGAAACGCTTCAACTCGTTGTCGAGCTCGTCGATGCGGCGGAACGACACCATGGCGCGCAGCAGCGCAGGGATCTGCTTGACCACCGATTCGGAGGGGCCGAGCGAGAACAGGATGACGGTGAGGAGCTGGAAGACGATCGTGCTGTCGCCGTTTCCGAGGAGCGGCACCAGGAAGATGATGCCGCCGACCAGCACGTATTTCAGCGACTGCACCACCACCTCGCCGGCGGCGTAGCGCTTCTCCATCAGGATGGCGACCTCGCTCGCCTCCTCGACCGTGTGGTCGATCTCCTCGGCGACGTCCCGGCGGCGCGGCCGATGCAGCTTCAGTTCACGAAAGCCCCCGACGATGTCGGAGACGCGTTCGAAATAGCGGATCTCGAGCGAACGGATGCGCTGCACCAGGCCCGAGATCGCCCGCCGTTGGAGGTAATAGCCGAGTATGCCGCCGGCCAGCACGACGAGGGCGAAGGCGCCGACCGCCGGCGACAGCAGCAACACCTGCGGCAGCGCCACGGCGAGGAAGATCACCGCCGGCATGAACTCGAACATGGTGCGGCTGATCGAGGCCACCACCTGAACGTCGGAGGTCATGATGTGGTAGAGGCCGCCGTGCTCGCGTCCCTGGACGAAGAGCGGCGTCGCTTTGAGCAGGTTTCCGGTCAGGCGCAGACGCAGCGTCGCCGCCATGCGGACGACCAGCGTCTGGGCGGTCACCGGATAGATGAGGTGCAGCACCGCATAGGCGATGAGCGTGGCGACGAAGATCGGCAGCCACTGGCCGAAGAAGCCGGGCTTCGACACGTCGCTCGCCGCGGCGTTGGTGACGTGCAGCAACGCGTTGCGCGTCAGGCCGGTGAGGAGCGCCAGCGCCATCACCTTCCACGGCATCCCCTTCGGAGCATGGCGCCACAGGAAGGAGAACATCTGCAACAACATCGACCACCTCGGCGAACCGCGCATCCCCCGTGCGCACCACGGCATCGCTCTCGATACCGCCCGACGGCGTCCCTCGTCGACGGGCGAACGCTCTCATACAGATTAGCCGGGCACGATGCGAGCCGAAATCCGACATCGACCACCCCGACGCCGGACCGGCGAACCGGTGCTGGCGCGCGAAGGGGCTCTCAGTCTGCGGCGCGGGCGCTCATTCGGGCGAGGAACTCCACGGCGGTGAGATCCTCGACCGTCTCCCGCTCGATCGCCGCGGCGCGCTCGAGGATCCGCTTGCGGCGCATCGGGGGCGAGCGGCCGTTGGCGTCGCCGCGCCCGATCTTGTCCGCCAGTTCGGAGCGCGACCGGGTGAAATAGTGATTGAGCTGGATCGCCTCCGAGGTGAGGAAATCGGAGGATCGCCGCCCGTCGGGACCGACGATCCGGCCGAGCGTGTTCATCGTGCGATCGCCGAGGTCCGCGGTCTCGAAGGCGTGGAGGCTGACGCTGCGGACTCGCGTCGGATCGACGATGCATTTGAAATTGAGGACGAGCTTGTCCAAGGCGAAGAGCGCCCTCCGGGTGTAGTTGGCGATGCAGCCGCCCTCCGGCGGCGTCTCGTGGCCGGCCGATCCGAACATGTGCCAGGGCAGCGACAGGTTCGAAGGGTGGCCGAGGCGCGCCAACACCGCCGGCAGGGTCTCCTCGCCGGAGGGTACGAGGAATTCGTCGTCGTCGATGAAGGCCATGTGCCGCCAGGAGCCGCCGAAGGTCTGTATGGCGTGGACATAGGCGAGGAGTTGCTGGCTCATCCAGCGGCCGGAGCTCGCATCGGTGACGTCGACCTGCCAGGGCAGGACGGTGGCGACGCCGCGCGCCACGAAGGGCGCCAGCACCTCGGCGGTACCGTCGATGCTGAGGTTGTCGTAGACGTAGAGATGGGCGACGCCGGCGAGGAGATGGAACTCGACCCATTCGACGACCCGCGGCGCGGCGTCGCGGATGATGGCGACGACGGCGAGGTCGCCGCGCACCGCGGCCGGCTTCGGCGCCACCACCTCGACGACGCCGACCGTCGGGGTGAAGAGGCTGTAGATTCGCCGCCGGATTCCCGGACCTCTCATCGTGCGTGCTCCCGATGATCCGGCGATGCCGGTTCGATGCCCAACCGTCCGAGCCCTCGCGAAGGCTCGGGCGCCGAGAATAGGGGGTGGCGAGCGGCCGCGCCATCGCCGGACGTCGTCATCCGCCCGCCGGTCGCTCCGGCGTTGCCGGCAGGTTCAGCCGAAGTGGACGCGCTCGCGGACACAGCCCTTCACTCCGTCGGCGACGGCGAAGAGGTCGATGTGGCGGATCGTCGGGATGAAGCCGTCGGCGATCGCCTCGGCGTAGACGTAGACCGGACGCATCGGCCGCCCGTCGACCGGGACGAGGAGGCGCGGTCCGCCGTCCGGGCGCGTTTCGAGGACGCCCTCGCGATCGTGGAAGCTCACCAGTTCGACCGACCAGCGCCCCTGCCCCGTCGCCCGCGTGTCGACGCCGAAGGCGAACACCCGCTCGAAGAAGCTCAATTCGCGCCGCTTGCCGGAGGTGGCGAAGCGGCGCCAGAACACTTCGATCGGTTGCTCGGGGTCGAGCCGCCCGTCGGCACCGCGCTTGGCGGCATAGACGATGACGTTGTCGTTGATCGAATGCTGGACGTAGAAGAGCACGTCGCGGTCCGGCGGGACGTGTTGCGGTCGCACGATCGGCAGGTCCGGGAGGGTGCGGAACTCGGAGCGCATCCGCGGCAGCAGGATCGAGGGCACCGCACCCGCCGACGCGGCACCGCCGGCGACGCCGACACCGGCCAGCACGAGCCCCAAGAAGTGGCGGCGAGAGATCGACGACACCGATCCGTCGAGGCGAGCCGACCCGCTCCGCGGCGAGGTCGACGGCGAAAGCGGCGGTCGCGTCATGGGTCTGCCGATCTCCGGTGGCGAAGCGCTCGAGCGGGGGAATTTCGCCCCGCCCGAAGAAGTTGACAAGGGCGAGCGCCGGAGAACCGCGGGAGCCGCCGCCACCTCCTTCCCGGCCCCGCCGAGGCCCGGTCCTCGCGGCGGCGGCGCCCCGGCACGGGACGTACGACGGCGAAGCTTCCGTCGGTGGCGGAATTTCCTACCGGCGAAGATGACAATTCGGTGTTCGACGACTTCCCCGGCGACGCCGACGGGGCTATTGAACCGGCGAGCCGTACGATTTCGCCGCCCGTATTCCGGAGGCGCGGCGGCGGGGTGCGGGAATTCGGCCGCGGATCCGGTCCGTGGAAGAGGCCCCGGCGCTCGGGACGAACGCCTGCCGAGGTGGAAAAACACATGTCGCGTAAAATTCGCACCGCCATCGTCGGTCTCGGGAACTGCGCGAGTTCCCTCGTGCAGGGCGTGGCCTATTGCCGCGCCGAGGGCGACGGCGCGATCGGCGTGCCCTTTCCGGTCCTCGGCGGTTGGCGTCCGCAGGACGTCGAGATCGTCGCCGCCTTCGACGTCGACGCCCGCAAGGTCGGCCTCGACATCTCGGAGGCGATCTTCCGCGCGCCGAACTGCACCGCCGTGTTCATGCGCGACGTTCCGCCGGCCGGCGTGACGGTGCAGCGCGGTCCCGACCTCGACGGCGTCTCGGCCTTCATGCGCAACCAGATGGCGGAACGCTCCTTCGTCGTCTCCGACGCTCCGGCGCTCGACCGCGCCGCGGTCGTCGCCCACCTGCGCGATCGCGGGGTCGAGGTGATGATCAACTTCTTGCCGGTCGGTTCGCAGGAAGCGGTCGAGTTCTACGCCTCCTGCGCGATCGAGGCCGGATGCGCCCTGGTCAACGGCATCCCGGTGCTGATCGCCAGCGACCCGAAATGGTCGGCGAAGTTCCGCGCCGGCGGCGTACCGGTGCTCGGTGACGACTTCAAGGCGCAGATGGGCGCCACCATCGTCCATCGCACGCTGTCGCATCTCTTCGACATGCGCGGCGTCAAGATGGACCGCACCTATCAGCTGAACGTCGGCGGCAACACCGATTTCCTCAACATGATGGACCACGACCGGTTGCTGACGAAGCGCCTGTCCAAGACCGAGGCGGTGCAGACCGCCATGGTCGAGCGGCTCGAGGATCAGCAGATCCGCATCGGCCCGTCCGACTACGTGCCATGGCTCAACGACAACAAGATCGCCTACGTGCGGCTCGAGGGTCGGCTCTTCGGCGGCGTGCCGATGAACATCGAGGCGCGCGTCTCGGTCGAGGACTCGCCCAACGCCGCGGCCATGGCGCTGATCGCCATCCGTCTCGCCAAGATCGCCAAGGATCGCGGCCTCGCCGGCGATCTCGGCTCGCTGGCGAGCTTCCTGTTCAAGCATCCGCCGGTGCAGATCGACGACGAGATCGGTCTGGCCAAGATGCTCGAATTCGCCGAGGGGTGAGGCCATGGTGGCGACCGCGTCCGACACCCGCGCGGGGCCGGCGGTCGTCACCGGTGGATCGAGCGGCATCGGGCTCGCCGTCGCGCTGAGGCTCGCCCGCCTCGGTCATCCCGTCGCCCTCCTCGCGCGCCGGCAGAACCTGCTCGAAGCCGCCGCGGGCGCCATCGCCGACGCCGTCCCCGGGGCGCGCGTCTCTTGGCACGCCGTCGACGTGCGCGATGCCGAGGCGGTCGCGACGGCGATCGACGCGGTCGTCGCCGACCACGGACCGATCGCCTGGCTCGTCACCTCAGCCGGCATCGCCGAACCGGGCCTCTTCGCCGAACAACCCCTCGACACCCATCGCGCCCAGTTCGAGGTGAACTATTTCGGCACGCTCGCCGCGGTCCACGCGGCGGTGCCGTCGATGCGGGCGGTGGGCGGCGGGCGCATCGTCCTCGTCTCCTCCGGCGCCGGGCTCTTCGGCATCCACGGCTATTCCGCCTACGCGCCGTCGAAATTCGCGGTGCGGGGGCTCGCTGAGGTGCTGCGGGTCGAACTCGCCGGCGACGGCGTCTCGGTCACCCTCGCCCTGCCGCCGGACACCGCCACACCGCAGCTCGAGGCCGAGAAGCGCACCAAGCCGGCGGCGACGGCGGCGATCACCGGCACGGCCGGGACATGGAGCGCCGACGCGGTGGCGGCCGCGATGATCGACGCCGCCCGCGCCGGGCGCTTCCTCGTCGCGCCCGGGCTCACCCTCGGCTTCCTCGCCCGTTTCCATTCGCTCCTCGCGCCGCTGTTGCGTCTGCACCAGAGGCGCATCGTCCACCGGTTCGAGAGGCGTCGCCCGTGACCGAGACCCACCTCCTCGCGGCGCTCGTCGTCGTCTTCCTCGTCGTCGCGGTGGCGCTGGTCGCCGGCCTGTCGCTGTTGCCCGCGACCGCGCCGAAGGCGCGCGAACTGTGGCCGGCGTTGGCCTCCGAGGTGGTCATCGTCGCGGTGACGCTGGTCTTCGTCGTGCCGGGCGGGCCGATCACCGCCCTCGGCGTGACGGCGCTCGCCGCGCGTTGCGGCTGGGAGGCGGCGAAGGTGATCTATCGTGGCGCCGGCGAGCCGATCACGCCGTTGACCGTCGCCACCCTCGCGGCGATGGCGGCGCTGCTGGCCCTCTCCTCGGGCGTGACCGGGGCCGCGGCCGGCGTCGTCGTGCTCATCCTCGGCGTCGCGGCGGTGACCCACATGTCGCGACCGGCGACCCAGGACGACGGCGCGGTCCTCGTCCTCTTCCCGCTCCTCGCCCTCCTCGCCTTCGCCTTCGTCGCCGGACGGCCGGACGGTGGCGCGGTGCTCCTCCTCGCCTTCCTGCTGGTCGAGACGATGGACAGCGCCGCGGTGCTGGGCGGGCGGCTCTTCGGGCGGCGCAGAGCCTTTCCGCGCCTCAGCCCGCGAAAGACGGTGGAGGGTCTCCTCGCCGGGGCGGTGGCGGTGACCGCGGTGGCGCTGGTGCTCGGCCTCGCGGTGATGGGCTGGTCCGTCGGTCGCACCCTCCTCGTGGCGATCGTGGCGGCGACGGCGACGGTCGCCGGCGATCTCGCCGCCTCGGCGGTGAAGCGGCGCGCCGGGGTGAAGGACTACCCGCCGATCCATCCGGTGCAGGGCGGCGTCCTCGACGTCGTCGACGCCTGGATCGTCACCGCGCCGGCGCTCGCGCTGGTGACCGCGTACGTCTGAGCCCCTCGCCGATCACATCCGACCGAGGAGGAACGCCGCGCCCTCGACGAGGGCGATCGCGGCGATCGCGGCGGCGAGATCGTCGGCCATGACGCCGAGGCCGCCGGACAGGTTGTCCTGCACGGTGCGGATCGGCTGCGGCTTGACGATGTCGAAGAAGCGGAACGCGGCGAAGCCGGCGAGCCACCACCACGGCCCGAGCGGGATCGCCAGGAAGACGAGCGCCATCGCCCAGGTCTCGTCGAAGACGATGCAGCCGGGATCCTCCACCCCGAGGGCGCGGCCGGTCACTCCGGCGGCCCACACACCGACGGCGAACGTGGCGACGAAGATCACCGCCAGCCAGGGCCAGCCGAGGTCGCGCAGGAACCAAGCCGGCACCACGGCGCCGGCGGCGCCGACGGTCCCCGGCCAACCGCGAGCGAGGCCGAGCCCGGCGGAGAGCGAGATCGCGTGGGCCGGATGGGAGAAGACGAAGGCGAGGGTCGGTCGGCTTCCCTCGCCGAGGCTTTTGGGCTCCGCAGTCATCGGATATGGTCCCGCTGTGAGGACGAGTCAGATCGGACCCGACCGTCGTTTCCTGTTCTTCCCGCCGGAAAGGCTGCGCGCGCATGGCGCGGACCTATGGTCTCCATCTGATCCGACGCAGTCTCGGGGCGCTCGCGGCGACGCTGGCGCTCGTCCTCGTCGTATTTCTGGCGGAACGGCTCACCACCTTGGTGGAGATGCTGATCAAGCGCAACGCCCCGCTCACCGACCTGCCACTGGTGCTCGGCCTGACCGCCCCGGAGATCCTGATCACCGCGATGCCGCTGGCGCTGCTGATCGGCATCTACCGCGCCCTGCTCGAATCGCGCGACGGCGGCGAGACGGTGGCTCTGGCCGGCGCCGGGGTCGGGCCGTGGGGACTGATGAGCGCCCTCCTCGGCCTCGGGGCGGTCTCCTTCGGCCTCGTGGTGTTCGTCGCCGGCTGGGTCGATCCGCTCGCCCGCGCCACGCGCGAGAAACTCTTCCTCGATGCGGCGCGCGCCGTCGTCCTCGACGCGGTCGGCAACGGTCTGGCCCACGATCGGGTCGAAAGCCTCAACGGCTACACCTTCGTCTCGCCGAGCGGCGGTGCTGGTAGGGAACGTCGGCTCCTCGTCTTCGCGCCCCGCTCCGGGCGGGTCGAGCAGATCGTGGCGGCGTCCGACTACGAGTTGATCGAGCTCGAGAGCGAGCGGCGTTACCATCTGCGCCTGTGGGACGTCACCGTGTCGGAGCTGGCGCTCGACGTTCCCACGGGCGACAAAGGCGACAAGACGCGGGCCGGCGGCTCGGGCTATCGGCTCGGCACGGTGGCGCGCGACGTCGACCTAGATCGAGCGCTGCGCGAGCCGGTGCTGGGCGACCAACCCGAGTTCGGCGACCTCGCCACCCTGATCCGCACCGCCGCCACGGATTCCGCCAAGAAGG
Organism: Siculibacillus sp.; assembly: GCA_030247555.1. Lineage (GTDB taxonomy): Bacteria > Pseudomonadota > Alphaproteobacteria > Rhizobiales > Ancalomicrobiaceae > CALBKH01. The sequence goes on from JAOTSD010000016.1 coordinate 18,050, forward strand.
GCCATGGACTGCGCGCCGCCGAGATCCTGACGCGCGCTTGGCTGTCGATCGCGGCGGTGCTGTTGGCGGCGATCGCCGTGTCCTTCGCCGACGGCCGTCGGCGCTTCTTCGTCCTGCCGATCGCCGGCGCGGCGATGATCGTGTTCGATCTCGCTCTCGTGCGGATGGTGCGCAGTTTCGGAGCGACGACCACGGCGGGCGGTCTGACCCAAGGTGCGGCGGCGGTGGCGATCCTCATCGCCGGGCTCGCCGCGGCTCTGATCTGGCGCTATCCCGGCGTCGTCGCCCCGAGAGGGGGACGCGCTTGACCGTCTTCACCCCCGCCTCGCTGCGCCGCTCCGCCCGGCACTGGCCGTTCCACCCGATCGGCCTGCCCGGAATCATCGCGCGGCAGGACTTCCGCGGGCAGTTGCTCTTCGTCGTCTCGGTGCAGATCGTGCTCCTGCTGGTGGCGATCTCGCTCGATCTCGCCCGCTTCTTCGATCAGGTGATCTCCTCGGTACCGGAGGGCGGCTTCTTCGCCGTGACGGCGCGGCTGGCCTGGTATCTCGGCCTGCGCATCGTCGACATGGTGACCCGGTTGATGCCGATCGCCGTGTTCGTCGGCGTCCTCGCCTTCGAACTGTGGTCGGTGCTCACCCGTCGACGGGCGATCCACTGGGTCTCGGGACGCCATCCGATGCGGGTGCTGATGCCCGCCGCCGCGGTCGGACTGGTCCTCGCCCCGCTCCAGTATGCCCTGGAGACCGATTGGCGACCCGCCGCCGTCCTCGCCCAGGCCGCGGCCAAGCTCGGCACCTATGGCGCTCAGTTCGAACGCAACCGTCCGCGCAAGCCGGTGTGGTTCATGTCGGGCGACCGGCTCGTCCACGCCGAGGTGCGCTACGGACCGCCGGCGACGCTCGTCGACGTCGACGTCTATCGCCTCGACGACAAGGGCCGCGTCCGCGACCTGATCCGCGCCGCCAGCGCCGAACCCTCGGGTACGGTCGACGTCTGGCGCTTCCGGAACGCCAAACGGTGGACCCGCGACGCCGACGACCCGATGGCGATGCGCGTCACGGTCACGCCCGGTGAGGAACTCCTCACCATCCCGCTGCACCCGCTCGCCGTCACCCACATGGGCGTGCCGGCGAAATACGTTCCCGATGGCGACCTGCGCGCCATCGTCGCTTCCGGCACCGACATGCTGGTCGGAGCCGAGCATCGCGTCTGGCTGGAGGTGCGCCGCGCCAACACCCTGATGCCGCTGGCCATGGCGCTTCTGGCGGCGACCGTGTCGCTCTTCGCCGGGGCTCGGCGGCCGGGCCTGCCGGTGCTCGTCGTCTGCATCTTCACCGGCTACACCATCCACGTCGCCGTTCGCGTCTTCATCGCCGCCGGCGAACTCGACATCCTCTCGCCGGTCGGCTCGGCGTGGATCCCGGTGGCGATCGCCTCCGTCGGAGTACCGCTCTTCGCGGCCGTGGCCGCGTTGCGGGATTGGCGGGCGTGACCGACCCGCGCGCCGGGGGACTTGGGAGCGTGGCGGCGCTGGGTCGCGGGCCGGGCGAGGTGGACTTCGCGCGCGCCCTCCACTATCCCTGAGCCCTCGGCCGCCGTCCGTCGCCGGTGCCGCCCATCGTCGCAAGATCGGACCTTCCGAGAATGGCCCCCGCCCGCTCGATCCCGCGCCTCGACCGCTCCCTGCTCGAGTGGCTCCTCTTCGCCCCGGTCGCCGGCATCGTCGCGGTACCGGCCATCGTCGTGCCGGCGATCATCTGGGCGCGCATCGCGTTCCATAACCTTCATCCGAATGCCGATCCCGGCTCCTACCTCACCATCAGCCGCGCCATCTCCGACCCGGCGATCGGCGAACCCTTCGCCTTCTGGGTGACGATCGCGGCGGTGCTGCTGTGGATCTCGGTGCACGCCATCCTTTGGATGTTCATCGCCCAACACCCCGGCCGGCCGGCGATCTCGACGGCCCGGGACCGCGCCTCGCGGCTCCTCTGGGCGGCCATGTGGGTGACGATGACGGCCACCTGCATCGGCATGGTGATGCTGTCCCACTTCCGCTTGGGTGACGGCCCCGCCGGTCATCGCCTGCACATGATCGGCAGCTACGTCTTCTTCGCCGGTCAGGCGGTCACCATCCTCTTCGCCGCGGTCTACAACGGCTTGATCGCGCGGGCGCCGTCGCTCCTCGGCACCGCCGTGTTCACGCACCGCGCCCGCGCCCGTTCCGGCGTGGCGGTGTTCCTCGCGGCGGTGCTCTACGGCCTGCTCTTCCGCGTCAAGTCGATGGATTTCGGCGATGCGACGGCGTGGGTGATCACCGCCTACGTCGAGTTGGAGACGATCCTGATCATCGTCTTCCTCGCCTATCTGGCGGCGTTCCTCGTCGACGTGGCGCGGTTCGTCGCGACCCCGGCGTCGGGCGCACGGGCCGCGGCGGCGGTCGGTGACGAGACGGCTTCCGAAGAGGGCGTGCCCGATCCCGTCGGTTGATCGCGCCCGCATCGGATCGGGGCGTGCGGCGGCGGCCGTTCAGGCCCGATCGGCCGCCTCCGGCCGGGGACGACGCGGCGGCAGCGGGTCGGTCTCGTCGACACGGCGCAGCATGGTCCAGGCCCGTCGCGCCCGCTGCAGAGCGGTGAACTGGGTGAGCGCGGCGTAGATCCACAGACCGCCGACCAACGCGCGTTGCTCGAGCCCCATCGAGCGGAACAGCGATCCCGAGAGGATCATCAGGGCGCAGAGGAAGATGATGCGTTCCTGGCGCTCGAAGAGATCCGGCCAGCGGTCGTTGTCGACCGGGATCTCGATCGCGGTGCGGGCCTTGGCGTAGCTGGTCAGATAGGCGCCGGAGAGGCCGAAGATCACCGCGACCCAAGCCTCGCTCGCCCAACCGAGGGCCAGCATCATGGCGAGTTCCTGGTAGCGGTCGACGATGGCGTCGAGATAGCCGCCGCGCCGGCTCGACAGGCCGGTCAGGCGCGCCACCGCGCCGTCCAGCGCATCGAAGGCGAAGGCGACCACGAGGCCGACGCCGAGGATGACCGTCGAGCGGTGGAGCGCGAAGGCGGCGACGTTGAGCGCGACGAGAACGAGACCGATCAGCGTCACCTGATTGGGCGTCACCCCGGTCGCCGCCAGCGGCCGGGCGAGCCGCTCCCACAAGGGATCGATGTGGGTCTTGAACAGGCCGTCGATCATCGTCCGCCCCCTCCGAACTCGCCGATGCCGGCATGACGCCGCCGCGACCACGGCAACACCCAACGCCGCGCCGAGGTGAACTCGGCGAAGCGCAGATCGAAGAAGCGCTTCTCCCGCGGATCGGGCCGGTATTCGCGCGCATCGGTCCTCACCGCCGCCCGGATCGCGGCGAGCGGATCCTTCGCCCAGCCGAGCGCCGGCGCGGCGAAGGCCGCCGCCCCGACCAGGCCGGCGAAGCGCGGCGTCACGACCACCACGGTGCGGCCGGTCGCGTCGGCCAGCGCCTGAGCGAATTCGGGGCTCTGGCCGACGCCGCCGACGAGCGGCAGCGGCGGCTCCTCGCGCACCCCGCGCTCGCGCCCGACCACCTCGAGCGCCCAACGCAGGTTGAGGACGGTTCCGTCGATCACGGCGCGGATCAAGGTCTCGCGGGTGTGACCGAAACGCAGGCCGAGAAGCGTACCGCGCAGACGATGGTCGTCGATCGGGCAGCGCTCGCCGGCGAGCCAGGGCAGGAACAGCGGGTCGTCGAGATCGCGCTTCGCCGCACTCGCGATGAAGTCGCCGATGTCGTCCTCGAGATGCCCGCCGAGGCCGGCCAGCACCTCGCTCAGCCAATGAAAGGCGCCGCCGCAGGTCTCCTGGGTGGCGATCAGGAGCGGCCGGAAACCGACCGGGCTGGCCACCGTTGCATAGGAATGACGGGCGCTCACCCGCCGATCGGGGAAGAAGCCGCCGACCCAGGAGCTCGTTCCGGCGCAGACGTGCAACTCGCCGTACTCGACCGCGCCCGAGCCGAGCGCCGTCGCCGTCACGTCGCCGCAACCGGCGACGACCGGCAAGCCCAAGGGAAGATCGAGTTCCGCGGCCGCCTGCGCCGTCAGTCCTCCGACGACGTCGCTGCCGTCGACGATCTCCGGCATGAGGTCGCGCGGCACGCCGATCATGCGGCACAGCCGCTCCGACCAACCCTCACGGCCCTGCCGCGTGTCCATCAACCAGGTGAGATTGGCGCTGTCGGCGGTGGTGACGAAGCGTCCGGCGGCACGGTGGACGAGCCAGTCGCGCACGTCGAGGATCTTGGCCGTCGCCGCCCAGATCTCCGGCTCGTGCTCGCGCACCCACACCATCTTGCTCGGCGGGTCCATGCCGTTGCGCGGCGGGCCGCCGTTGGCGATGGCGAGCCAGGCGATCGCCTTGGGGATGTTGTAGCCGAAGGCTTCGGGAAAACCGCCGACGACAGAGCGGGTGATGTCGGCGGCGCGCTTGTCGAGCCAGATGATCGCCGGGCGGAGCGGATGGCCGGCGGCATCGACACAGACGACGCCACACATCTGTGCGGAGAAGGCGATGGCGCCGATGCGCTCGGCGAGGTCGGGGACGCGGACGCGCAGATCGGCAACCGCCCGGACGAAGGCCGACCACCAGTCGCCGGGCCGCTGTTCGGCGTACATCGGAGCCGGCCGGGAGAGCGGATAGTTCTCGACCGTGACGGCGACGAGCGTCGAGGAGCGGTCGACGACCCCCACCTTGACGCCCCCGGTGCCGAAATCGGCGGTCAGAACATAAGTCGGCGCACCCCTGTCGGGCGCTCGTCGGTTTTCCACCGGGCAGGTCTCGTCCACGTTACGCGCGCCGTTTCTACGCCGTCGCCGATGAGCCGTGCAAGCTCTCGTCCGGCGGTCCGGCCGCGAGCCGCCCCTCGTCGGCGGCCTTCACGAGGCGAGCACGCCGATGGTGCGGTCGATCTCGTCCTCGGTGTGTTCGGCCGAGAGGAAGAAGCGAATGCGCGGAGCGTCCTGAGGGACGCCGACCTGAACGACAGGCGGGGCATAGATCCCCACCCGCAACAGCGCCGCCGCCTTGTCGAGGGTGGTCATGAAGTCGGAGAACAGGACGGGCACGATGGCGCAGCCCGTCGCCGCACCGGTCTCGAGACCGGCGGCTCGCGCCTTGGCGAGGAACATCTGCGAATTGCGACGCAGGCGCGCGACGCGTTGCGGCTCGTCGACGATCACCTTCAGCGCCGCGTGGGCACCGGCGGTCACCGCCGGCGACAGGCCGACCGAATAGACGAAGCCCGGCAGAGTGAAACGCAACAGATCGATCGCCAGCCCGTGCGACAGAATGAAGCCGCCGGAGGAGCCGAGCGCCTTCGACAGGGTGCCGACGATGATGTCGATGCGCTTCGGATCTTCGCCGTAGTGCTCGGCGATGCCGCGCCCGGTCGGCCCCATGACGCCGAAGGAATGCGCCTCGTCGATCATCACCCAACCGCCGTGGCGGTCGCGGACCTCGAGCAAGCGGGGAAGTTCCACATGATCGCCGTCCATGCTGTAGAGGCTCTCGACCGCGATCAGGCAATTGCGGTGGCCGGCCCGCGCCGTCGCCAGAACGTGGTCGAGGTGATCGAGATCGTTGTGGCGGAAGGTCTTGACCGTCGCGCGCGTCGATCGGCCACCCATCATGATGCTGTTGTGGGCGAATTCGTCGACGACCAGAAGATCGTCGCCCGACAGCAGATGTGGGATCAAAGACAGATTGGTCAGATAGCCGCTGACGAGGGTGAGCGCGGCCTCCATGCCGACGAATGCGGCCAGGTCCGTCTCGAACTCCTTGTGGAAATTGCGCTCGCCGCCGACGAGGCGCGAGCCGTTGACGCCGGTGCCCTGGGCGCGCACCGCATCGATCGCGGCGGCGCGAACGTCGGGATGGCGGGAAAGGCCGAGATAATCGTAGTTGCCGAAACTGGTGAAGCGTCCGCCGCGGGCCTCCACCGCGGCTTGGAGCCCGTCGACCTGCGCGAACCACGGATTGGCGCTTCCCAGCCCCTCGAGGAGGGGCTGTCCGGCGAGGCGCGCGCGCCGTTTGACGAACGCGCCGAAAGATAAGTTCGCAGACATGATCACCCGAACAGGAAAAGAAAACGAGGCACCACACCGGCCTCGGTATCCGGCTCCGGCCGGATCCGATCGTCGATACCCTAAGGACACCCACCGCAGGGGGGAGAAGCCTCCCGGCCCGCGGTGCGGCCATCTATAACGCGCCCCACGGCCTCGGTCATCTCCGCAGAAGCCCGTCGCTTCGCCGCAGAGGCGAGAATGGCGTCAGGTGGATCCGGCACAAGCGTTTTTCGACGACGCCGGCGAACTCCCGACGATGAGGTTTTTCACCAATTCCCTTCACGGAACGTCCGGTTCGTGGTACGCGGCACCACGGGATGATGATGTGGTTCGCCGAGACCGGGACGCCCCGAGGTGTTCGTGTCTTCGCGGCAGGGGTGGGATGTGGGGCCGCGGCCGGCATCCGAGGGTAAGATTTCATGACTGACGTGATCGCCGGAGCGACCGAGAACCTGTCGGATGAAGAGTCGTCGAAGATCGAGCGGCGGATCATCTCCTTCATTCAGAAAGAGATTCAGGACAAGTCGATCGTCCTGACGCGCGCCACTCGGCGCGAAGACGTGGCGATCGATTCCATCGACGTGGTCAACGTCGTCTTCGCCATCGAAGAGGAATTCGACGTCGAGATCGAGCTGACGCCCGATGCGCGGTTCGACACCGTCGGCGAGCTCGTCGACACGCTGATCCGGTTCATTCCGGAAGAAAAGCGTACCTGCTGATGACCAACCCATCGCTCGATGTCACCGGGCGCGGCATCGTGTCGAGCCTGGGTCATTCGGTTGAGGATTTCGCCCGGGCGACCTTCGAGGGCCGTTCGGCCATCTCCACGATCGAGACGCCCGGCTTCTCGCTGCGCTTCGGCAATGGCGCGCCCATCCGCGATTTCGAGCCGGCGGCCCATTTCGACGACCGCACCATCTCGATGCTCGACCGCTTCGCCCAGTTCGCGACGGTCGCGGCGCGGCAGGCCTGGGCCGAGAGCGGCATCGGCGCCTGCGACGTCGACCCGACGCGCATCGCCGTCGTCATCGGGACGGCCAACAGCGGCATCGACATCCTCGACGTCGGGTTCCGCCGGATCTTCAAGACCGACAGCCGCATCCCGCCGCTGACCATTCCCCAGACCATGGGCAGCGCCCCGGCCAGTCGCATCGCCCGCGAGATCGGCGCACGCGGCCCGGTCTTCGGCGTGACCAGCGCCTGCGCCTCGGCGGCTCACGCCATGCTGGTCGGTGCCTCGATGATCCGCTCCGGCCTCGTCGACGTCGCCCTGGTCGGCGGCACCGATTCCTGCTTCTCGGAGGGCTACCTGCGCGCTTGGGACGCGCTACGGGTGGTCTCCGGCGACACCTGCCGTCCCTTCTCGATCGGCCGCAAGGGCCTGATCGTCGGCGAAGGCGCGGCGATGCTGGTGCTCGAACGGGCCGGACGCGCCGCGGCGCGCGGCGCCAGGCCGGTCGCCCGTCTGCTCGGCGGCGGCACGAGTTCGGATGCCGGCGATCTCGTCGCCCCCGATCCGAAGGGAATGGAACTCGCCATCCGCAGCGCCCTCGACGATGCCGGCATCGAGGCCTCCGCGATCGACTACGTCAACGCTCACGGCACCGGGACCGTCGCCAACGATCGGGCCGAGGCCGCGGCGATCCGGGCCGTCTTCGGTGACCGCGAGGAACAGGTTCCGGTCTCCTCGACCAAGTCGATGGTCGGCCACTCCATGGGCGCTTCGGGCGCGATCGAGGCGATCGCCACCATCGCCGCGATCGAACACGGCATCGTTCCCCCGACGCTGAACTACCTCGGCCCCGATCCGGACGTCGGCATAGACCCGACGCCCGACGTGGCGCGACCGGCCCGCATCGACGTGGCGCTCTCCAATTCCTTCGCCTTCGGCGGCCTCAACGTGTCGCTGGTCTTCGGCCGCGCCGAAGGCTGACGGTCGGGGCTCGCGCGGTCGGGCGGCCGCCGGCTCGGGCTCAATCGCGGCGCCCGGCAACGGCGGCACGACGAAGGATCTCCTGCAGACGGGGGCCGACGGCGGCGACGTCGAATCGACGCACGTGATCTCGACCCCAGGCGCCGAGTTTCTCGAGCCGCTCCGGCGCGGCGAGGAGGTCGGCGACGGTTCGCGCCAACGCCGCCGCATCGCCCGGCGGCACCAGCGACGCGGCCCCCGGGCCGGTGAGGACTCCGGCATAGCCCGGATTGGCGGCGGCGACGACCGGCGTGCCGGCGGCCATCGCCTCGATCAGCACGAGCCCGAAACTCTCGCCCCAAGGCGCGGGAGCGAGGAACAGATCCGCCTCGGCGACGAGACGGCGGGCTGTTTCGTCGTCGGGAGTGGGTACGATCGTCACCCGCCCGGGGCCGCGCGCGACCAGAGCCTCCACGAGAGGAGCGAGTTCTCCGCCGCCGGCCACGATCAGTTCGGGCGAGGCCGCGCCGGCGCGCGCCACGATCTCGGGCCAGGCCGCAACCAGCACGTCGAGCCCCTTGCGGGCCTCGAAACGGCCGAGGAACAGGAGCCGTCGCGGCCCCTCGCCGCTCCGCGTCGCGACCCGGCCGGCTTCGCGCCAGAGAGAGAGGTCGATCGCCGGCGGCAGGATCTCGATCGGTCGGTCGGACCGGTCCGGGCGCAGCAGTTCGGCGGCGCTCGCCGAGACGGCGATGGTCGCGGCGGCACGATCGCGCATGGCGCGGGCGACGGGTGCGAGCACCGTGCGCAGCAGCCGATCCCGTGGCGGCAGGGTGGCGTGGAAGGTGGCGACGGTCGGCCGGCCGAAGGCGCGCCAGACGCGGGCGGGCAGCAGCGGCACGAAGGGGGTGTGGACGTGGACGACGTCGATCGAGGCTGCGTCGAGCCGGCGCACCGCGTCGGCGAGTTCGCGCCCCCCCACCCAAGTCACCTCGAAACGCGTGCCGGAGAGCCCGAGGACGACGTGGCGGCCGAGCGGGACCACCGGCGGTTCACCGCCCCCTCCCCCCGGTCCCGGCGCTACGATGGCGACGTCGTGGCCTTCGGAGGCGAGCCAGCGGGCAATGTCGCGGACGTGGTTCTGCACGCCGCCGCGCCGCTCCATCGCATATGGACAGACCTGCAGGATCCTCATCTGCGCGCACCGGCGCGTTTCTCGTCGCACCGTCGCGTCGCGCCACGCCGGAACGGCGGCGGCTCGGCGGGTGGAACGGTGGATCGGGTGAGAGGGGCTTCCAATGCGCGGCCTCGCCGTGAGCGGGATTTCGTCGCACCATAGGCCGGCGACACCCGGCCGGCCAAGGCGAAAGCGCACCGTGGACGGGCGGGGGGCGCCCCTCCCACCCGCTCGCAGTGCCTGCTACAACCGGTCGGAGGACCGAGAAACCCGGAACCCGGCGAGCCGCGATGCGTCCCGACATCCTCACACCCCTCTTCGCCTCGCTGAAGGGTCTTCCCGGCGTCGGTCCGAAGACGGCGGCGCTCTACGACCGCCTGCTCGACGGTGTCGCTGTCGAAGCCGGGGCGGGCGCGCGCCTCGTCGACCTCGTCTTCCACCTACCGACCGGCATCATCGACCGTCGGCTTCGCCCCGGCGTCGCCCGAGCCCCGGAGGGGGCGATCGTCACCCTGCTCGTCACCGTCGATCGCCACCGTCCGCCGCCGCGCGGCTCGCGCGCGCCCTACAAGGTCCACGCCTGGGACGACACCGGCGAGATCGCGCTGGTGTTCTTCTCGCCACGGGCCGACTGGATGGCGAAGCTGTTGCCTGTGGGCGAGAAGCGCTGGGTCTCGGGCCGGGTCGAGTGGTTCAACGGGGCGCCGCAGATGGTCCATCCCGACCACGTTGTGAGCGAGGCGGAATTCGAGAAGCTGCCGCTGGTCGAGCCGGTCTATCCGTTGACCGAGGGTCTGACCTCGCGCGCCGTCGCCCGCACCGTCGAGGCGGCGTCGGAGCGGGTACCCCGGCTCCCCGAATGGCAGGATCCCGATTGGCTCGCCCGCCGACGCTGGCCCGATTTCCGCGCGGCGCTCGAGGCGGTCCACCATCCCGAAGGCATCCCGGGCGAAGGCGCCGACGCGCCCGCCCTCGCCCGGCTCGCCTACGACGAGTTCCTCGCCCAGCAGCTGACGCTGGCGCTGGTGCGGGCCGAGACGAAGCGGACGTCGAAGCCGCCGCGTCTCGCCACCGGCGAACTCACCGAGCGGATCATCGATGCCCTGCCCTATCGCCTGACCGGCTCGCAGGAACGGGCGGTGGAGGACATCCGCCGCGACCTCGCCGCGCCGGAGCGCATGCTGCGCCTGCTCCAAGGCGACGTCGGCGCCGGCAAGACGCTGGTCGCCGTACTCGCCTGCGCCATGGCGATCGAGGCCGGCGGACAGGCGGCGATCATGGCGCCGACCGACCTGCTCGCCCGCCAGCACGCACGCTCGCTCGCCCCGCTCGCCGAGGCGGCCGGCATCGAATGGGCGGTCCTAACCGGCCGGGAGAAGGGTGCGGCACGCGAGCGCATCCTCGAAGGCCTCGCCTCGGGCCGCATCCGCCTGCTCGTCGGCACCCATGCGCTCTTCCAGGGGCCGGTGGAATTCGCCGAGCTGACGCTCGCCGTCGTCGACGAACAGCACCGCTTCGGCGTCCACCAGCGATTGGCGCTGACCGCCAAGGGGCGCGCCACCGACCTCCTGGTGATGACCGCGACGCCGATCCCGCGCACGCTGATGATGAGCTTCTTCGGCGATCTCGACGTGTCGCGCCTCACCGAGAAACCGGCCGGCCGCCAGCCGATCGCCACCCGCCTCGCCTCGGCCGACCGGATGGGCGAGATCGTCGAAGCGCTGGGACGCGCCATCGCCGAAGGGCAGAAGATCTACTGGGTGTCGCCGCTGGTCGAAGAGAGCGAGACCTCCGATCTCGCCGCGGCGGTCGCTCGCCACGAGGACCTGACCCGGGCGCTGGGACCGGTCGTCGGCCTCGTCCACGGCCGGATGAGGGCGGAAGAGAAGGACGCGGCGATGCGCGCCTTCCAGGAGGGCACGACGCGTCTCCTCGTCGCCACGACGGTGATCGAGGTCGGCGTCGACGTCCCCGACGCGACGATCATGGTGATCGAGCACGCCGAACGCTTCGGCCTCGCCCAGTTGCACCAGTTGCGCGGGCGGGTCGGACGCGGGTCGGAAGCCTCGTCGTGCCTGCTGGTCCACAAGGGACCGCTCGGCGAGACGGCGCGTGCCCGTCTGGAGATCATGCGGGCGACCGAGGACGGGTTCCTCATCGCCGAGGAGGATCTGAAGCTCAGAGGCGGCGGCGAGGTGCTGGGCACCAGACAGTCGGGCCTGCCCGGATTCCGTCTCGCCCGGCTCGACCTCCACGCCGACCTGCTCGAGGTCGCCCGCGACGACGCGCGGCTCATCCTCGCCCGCGATCCGGACCTGACCAGCGAGCGCGGCCGGGCGCTGCGCGTGCTCCTCCATCTCTTCGATCAGGATCAGGGCGTCCGGCTGATCAAGGCGGGCTGACGCCGACGGCCCGACGCGTCTCGGCGGAGCTCGGGCCAGTCGTCTCCGACCGGTCGATCGCCTCCTCGTCCGTGGGCGTTGCCGCGGTCTCGGCGAGCCACTCGGGGGTGACGATGCCGCCGGAGATGATGAACTTCGCCGCGTCCTCCGGCGACATGTCGAGGATGCGGACGTCGTCCTTGGGAAGGAACATGACGTAGCCGCCGGTCGGATTGGGCGTCGTCGGGATGAACACCGTCAGCCAGTCGCCGGCGCCGATCTCGGGGCGGTCCCGTGTCAATCGCGCCGCCACCTCCGCCCGCGCGGGGCCGGAGACGAAGACCAGCGACCAGATGCCGCGCCGCGGCCATTCGATGAGGCCGACCTCTCGGAACGACTGATCGCGGGAGGAGACGAAGGTCTCGAAGATCTGCTTCAGCGTCTTGTAGACCGGCCGGACGAAGGGCAGATGGCCGACGAGGTCCTCGCCGTAGGAGAGCAGCGTCCGCCCGACGAGGCTCGCCGTCGCCGCGCCGAGCACGGTGAGGCCGACGAGCGACACCAGCAGGCCGAATCCGGGGACCGCGAAAGGCAGATAGCTGTCGGGGTTCCAAGCCGCGGGGATCAGCGGCTTTACCGTGGCGTCGACCCATTCGAGGAAGCCGCGGGCGACGTAGAAGGTGATGGCGAGCGGACCCACCACCACCAGACCGGTGACGAAATGATTCCTGAGGCGCGCCATCCAGGTGGCGTGCAACGCGGGAACGTCGGTTCTGTCTTCCATCACGGCCCTCCGCCGCGCCAGCGGCGAGAGACTACCCGCTTTTTGCAGCGCGACAAATGCGCGGATGGCGATGCCTCGAAGATGCGGCATCCGGCCTCGCGCAGGGCGGGCGTTCACCCAGTTTTCGACCGGTGCTCGCTCCGCCGCCGGTTTCGTGCGAGCCTCCCCCTCGGGAGCGCTCGACATCGGGGATCGAGCGGTGGAGATCGGGCACGATGGCGGTGGGGGAACTGCGGGTTCGCGTCCTCGAGACTGCGGACGACGTGGACGAGACGCTGCGGGGCCTGCCCGCCGAGCTGCGGCGCGACCCGTTCCAAGGGGCGGACTGGATCGAGACGTGGTTGGCCGTCCGCGCCGCGGCGCGGCCGCGGATCGTCCTCGCGATCGTGACGCCACGGACATCCGACGAGATCCTCTTCGCCCTGCCGCTGACGCTCGGGGTCCGCTTCGGCGTGCCGTGCTGGACGGCGCTCGACGACGGCGTCTGCGACTACAACGCGCCGATTCTGGCCGCCGACTTCGCCCCCGATGCCGCCACCATGCGGTGGATCTGGGCGCGCATCCTCGATCGACTGCCCGGCGGCGATCTGGTCCTGCTGGAGAAACTCCCCGCTCACATCGCCGGGCGGGACAACCCGCTTCTCCTGCTCGACGGGCTCTCGCCGTCCCGCTTCGACGGCCATCCGATCGACCTCGGCGACGGCATCGACACCGTCCGCGCAGGTTGGCGGATGGGACGAACGCTCCTGCGAAAGCGCCGAAAGCTCGCCCGCAAGGGCGAAATCTGCTTCGAGGTGCTGCGGGGTCGGGCGGCGGCGGCCGAGTTGGACCGATTGATGGGGTGGCGCGATCGACGCTTCGACGTCCGGCCGATCATCTCCGAGTTCTATCGCCGCCTGCTCCGCGACACCGACATGCCCCGCCTCGGTATCCTGCGGCTCGACGGCGAGATGATCGCGGGCTGCTTCGGCATCGTCGGGGCGGGGTCCTTCCGCCTGCTCGTCGTCGCTTTCGACGAAGCCCGTAGGAACTGGTCTCCCGGCCTCCTGGCGATCGACGCGATGATCGGCTGGGCGGCCGGAGAAGGCTACGAGGAGTTCGACTTCACCATCGGATCCGAGGCCTACAAATTCGGCTTCGGCGTCGCCACGAAGCCGCTGTGGGAGATCCGCCGGTCGCTCGGGTTGCGCGGATCGTTCCTGCTGCGGCTCGTCGGCGCCCGGCGGCTGGCCGTCGACATCGCCCGAAGGACCATGCCCGCCTTCATCGCGGCCCGTGCGCGCCGGCGCGAAGTCGGCACGGTGCGGGCGATCGTCGCTTCGGAGGCGTCCCCCCCGTAACCACCTGTTCAACCCCTCGCGTTAGACTTCATCGATGAGGGATGGCGAGCGGATCGATCGTCCGGCGATGGAACGGGGGAACGCGGGATGGGCGCTACGCGAACGCGGGTACGGGTCCTTGTCGGCATCGACGCCGTGAGGGACGCCCTCGCGGCGCTTCCCGATGAACTGCGGCCGACCGCCTTCCAACACGCTTCCTGGATCGACTGCTGGCTGGCTGGAGAGGGCCACTCTCAACGCCGCATGGTGCTCGCTCTCGCCGAAAGCGTCGCCGACGGACGTCCGCTGTTCGCGCTGCCGCTGGTGCTGGACACGTTCGGGCCCGCCGCCTATTGGACCGCGCTCGATCTCGGCGTGTGCGACTACAACGCCTCTTTCGCCGCGCCCGACTTCCGGCCGACGACACCGGAGATGCGATCGATCTGGACCCGCATCGTCGCCGCGCTGCCGGACCACGCCGACTTCCTGATGATCGACAAGCTGCCCACCGCGATCTCCGGGCGAACCGAGCCGCTCCTCGAACTGCCCGGATTGTGGCGTTCGCACGTCCTTCGCCACTCACTGAGGCTCGACGCCGACTTCGCGACGTTGCGCGACACCCGATTCTCCGGAACCACCATGCGATCGCTCGCCCGCAAGCGGCGCAAGCTCGCCCGCAAGGGATGGCTCACCTTCTCGATCTCCACCGGCGAGGACGCGCTCGGGCCGCTCGAACGGCTCCTGGGTTGGCGCGGCGACCGTTATGGGGTCCGTGCCGACATCGACGCCTTCTATCGGCGCCTGACCGCCGCCGGTGATCCGGCCCGGGTGGCGTGGCTCGCCCTCGACGGCGAACCGCTCGCCGCCTGCTTCGGCCTGGTCGAGACCGAGGCCTTCCGCCTTCTCGCCGTCGGACACGACGAGCGCTTCAAGAACTGGTCCCCGGGTCTGCTGCTGATCGAAGACGCCATCGCCTGGGCGGTCGAAGGCGGCTTCTCCGAATTCGACTTCACCATCGGGTCGGAAGCCTACAAGTTCGATTTCGGCGTCGGCACCGATGCGATGTGGATCGCGGCGGAGGAATTCAGCCCGCAGGGTTCGGCGATGCTGCGCCTCATGCTGGCCCGCAACCTGATCGCCAAGCAGTTGAAGCGCTGGATCGACCCGAGTGCTCCTCGACGTCGCGACTCGAGATCGGACGACGTCGTCGCCGCATGAACCGGTCGCAACGTACGTCCCCCCGAAGTGAAAGAGGCGACCGGATCACCAACCGGTCGCCTCTTCTTCTCATCGGTCTCCGGCGGCGGGTCACTCCACGGTGACGGACTTCGCCAGGTTGCGCGGTTGGTCGACGTCGGTGCCCATGAACACCGCCGTGTGGTAGGCGAGCATCTGCACCGGAACGGCATAGACGAGCGGCATCACCGTCGCCGGCATGTCCGGCAGCACGATCGTCTCGAGCGTCGGCACCGCGGCTTCGGCCGCGCCGCGTTCGTCGGTGATCAGGATGATCTTGCCGCCGCGAGCCGCCACTTCCTGCATGTTGGAGACGGTCTTCTCGAAGATGCGGTCGTGGGGCGCGATGACGATGACCGGCATGGTCTCGTCGATGAGGGCGATCGGGCCATGCTTGAGCTCGCCGGCGGCGTAGCCCTCGGCGTGGATATAGGAGATCTCCTTGAGCTTCAGCGCTCCTTCGAGCGCCAACGGATAGCTCGAGCCACGGCCGAGATAGATGACGTCCTTGGCCTTGGCGATCTGGCGGGCGAGGCGCTCGACCTTGGGCTCGAGCCGCAGGGCCTTCGACACCAGCCCGGGCAGATCGCCGAGCGCACGCACCAGCGTACGTTCGTCCTCGGCGCTCAACACGCCGCGCGCCCGGCCGGCGGCGACGGCGAGCGCGGCGAGCACCGCCAACTGGCAGGTGTAGGCCTTGGTCGAGGCGACGCCGATCTCCGGACCGGCGAGAGTCGGGAAGACGACCTCGGCTTCCCGCGCGATGGTCGACGTCGACACGTTGACGACGGCGGCGGTGTGCAGTCCGTGGGCCTTGCAATAGCGCAGCGAGGCGAGCGTGTCGGCGGTTTCGCCGGACTGCGACACGAAGAGCGCCAGTCCACCGGCGGTGAGCGGCGGCTCGCGGTAGCGGAACTCGGAGGCGATGTCGATCTCGACCGGCAGTCGGGCGAGGCGCTCGAACCAGTATTTCGCGGTCAGGCCGGCGTAGAAGGCGGTGCCGCAAGCGACGATGGTCAGCCTATCGAGCTTCGCCCAGTCGAACGGCGGAACTTCCGGAAGGCGGATCCGGTCGGCGGCGAGATCGAGATAATGGACCAACGTGTGGCCGATCACTTCGGGCTGCTCGTGGATCTCCTTGGCCATGAAGTGGCGGTGGTTGCCGCGATCGACCTGGAAGGCTGAGGCGGTGACGATCGCCACCGGCCGGGCGACGATGGCGTCGTGCTCATCGTGGACCTCGGCACCGCAGCGCCGGACGACCACCCAGTCGCCCTCTTCGAGATAGGTGATGCGATCGGTGAAAGGCGCCAGAGCGATGGCGTCGGAGCCGAGATACATCTCGCCGTCGCCCCAACCGACCGCCAGCGGGCTGCCGCGGCGTGCCCCGATGATGAGATCGTCCTCGCCGGGAAACAGAAAAGCCAGCGCGAAGGCGCCGGAGAGGCGCTTGAGCGTCGCCGCCACCGCCTGTTGCGGCGTCCGGCCGGCGGCGAGTTGGTGATCGACCAACTGGGCGACGACCTCGGTGTCGGTCTCCGAGGCGAAGATGTGGCCTGCGGCGATCAGCTCGTCCTTCAGCTCGCGGTAGTTCTCGATGATGCCGTTGTGTACGACCGCGACGCGGTCGGTGGCGTGCGGATGGGCGTTGTCCTCGGTGGGCGCGCCGTGGGTCGCCCAACGGGTGTGGCCGATGCCGATGACGCCGGCGAGCGGCTCCTTGACGAGGCGTGCCTCGAGGTTGCGCAGCTTGCCCTCGGCGCGGCGGCGCGTCAGCACGCCATCGGGTTCGAGTGTCGCCACGCCGGCCGAATCGTAGCCGCGGTACTCGAGCCGCTTCAGCGATTCCACCAGATGGGCCGCGACCGGTTCCCGGCCGAGAATGCCGATGATTCCACACATGGGGGTCGAACCCTCTGCCGTTGATGTTCCGGGAACTTCTAGCGGATCGGAAGAGCCGAGCCGAAATCACATCGTGTGTCGCTTTGTGACGTGCTCGAGGCCGCCGTCGACGAAAGCGGCGGTGGCCGGCCCGTCACTTCGCCGCTTTGATCCGCGCCATGCGAGTGCGGAAGGCGGCCGCCCAGCCCTCGCGCGTCAGTTGCCGGCCCCGCGCCACGGCGAGGGCGTCGGCCGGGACGTCCAAGGTGACGACGCTGCCGGAGCCGACGAAGGCCCCGTCGCCGATCTTCACCGGAGCCACCAGCGACGAATTCGACCCGACGAAGGCGCCGGCGCCGATGTCGGTGTGGTGCTTGAAGAAACCGTCGTAGTTGCAGGTGATGGTGCCGGCACCGATGTTGGCCTTCGCGCCGACCCGCGCATCGCCGATGTAGGTGAGGTGGTTGACCTTGGCGCCTTCCTCGATGCGGCCGTTCTTGATCTCGACGAAGTTGCCGACGTGGACGTCGCGTCCGAGATCGGCGCCGGGGCGCAGACGCGCATAGGGCCCGACGGTCGCCCCTTCACCGACCCGCGCGCCCTCGAGATGCGAGAAGGCGCGGATGCGCGCGCCGCGCTCGACCCGCACGCCGGGGCCGAAGACGACGTTGGGCTCGATCGTCACGTCTTCGGCGATCTCGGTGTCGGCGGAGAAGAACACCGTCTCCGGCGCCACCAGCGTCACCCCGTCGGCGAGCGTCGCGGCGCGGCGGCGCGCTTGGAATATCGACTCGCAGGTGGCGAGCTGGGTGCGGTCGTTGACGCCCCGGAACTCATCCTCCGCGCCCTCGACCGCCACCACCGTGAGACCACGGGCATGGGCGATCTCGACGGCGTCGGTCAGATAGAACTCGCCCTTGGCGTTCGTGTTGCCGATCAGGTCGAGCAGCGACAGCATCGTACCACCGCGGAAGGCGAGGATGCCGGAATTGCAGAAGGTCACGGCGCGCTCGGCGTCGGTGGCGTCCTTCTCTTCACGGATGGCGACGAGGCGTCCGTCGGCCTCGATCAGGCGGCCGTATCCGGTCGGATGCGGCGTGCGGAAGCCGAGCACCACCAGATCGGCGCCGGCGGCCAGTTGGGCGCGCACCGCCGCCACCGAGCGGGGGCGCACCAGCGGGGTGTCGCCGTAGAGCACGATCACGTCGTCGGCGCCGGCGGCGATCGCCGAGCGGGCGCAGAGCACCGCATGGGCGGTGCCGAGGCGCTGCGACTGGTGGAAGATCTCATCGGCGCCGGCGGCGGTCACGACCTTCTCCACCGCCGCCATGTTCGGCCCGACCACCAGCGCCAGACGGTTCACGCCGGCGGCGCGCGCCGTCGTCATGGCGTGGACGATCATCGGCCGTCCGCCGACCTCGTGCAGGACTTTCGGCAGACCGGACCGCATCCGCGTCCCCTCGCCCGCGGCGAGCACGATTCCGAGCGACGACCTCTCGGTCATGGATGGGCCTCTCCGTATCGACAATGCGCCGAAAGGCATAGCCGATCGGCCTTTCGTTTTCGTTTCCCTCCGCGTCACTCCGGAGAGCGGCGCCGGGTGTAGCGCGGAAGTGCTATTCTCGTCACGGCGATTCGACCGAAACCCGGCGAGCGGATGACCTTGGCGCGGCGACGAGACCAATTCGGAGACTGGATCGACGGCGAGACGGACGGCGGGGGTCTCTCGCTCCTCGGCTGGGGATTCGGCTCCGTCGTCGCCTTCGTGCTCGCCTTCGCCTCGTGGCAGTACGCCCCGCCTCGGAACAATCCGGCCGCGACGATCCGCGCCGATGTCGGAGCACCCGATCCGAGCGAGATCACCGGCTCGATCGCCGCGACCGATACCGGATCGACCGTCGCCCAATCGTCCCGCACCGTCGGAATCGGCCGCCTCGCCCCGATCCCGCTCGCCGTCGACGAGACTCCGGCGACGTCGCGCGACATCGCTCGACTGCAGGCCGAGATCGCGGAAATCCGACGCCGGATCGTCCAGATCGGCATGGCCGGAGATGGCGTCTCCCGCCGCCTCGACGGGATCGAGGAGCGGGTTTCGGGGCTCCCGACGGTGCCCGATGTCGCGTCGTTGCCCGGCATCCCGGAGAAGCCCGTCGCCGATTCGCGAACCGATGCCGACAGGACGGTCGCCGCCGACGCCGCGAAGCCGGAACCGCGCGTCGCCGAGCGGCTGCCGACACCGACGCCCCGGCCGGTCCACGTGCCGCCGACCGGCGGGTTCGACGCCGAGGGTCCCACCACCACCGGCGCCGTGCCGAAGCCGGCGCGCCCCATCGAGAGCGGCGAAGCGAAAGCGGCGAAGGTCGACGCACCGGCGGAAGAGAAGGTCGTGAAATCCTCGAGGCTCGCCGTCGCGACGCAGGCCGCGTCGCCGATCGACGCGGCGCGGCCCGCCGCGACGGCGCCCGAGGGCCCACCGCGGACCGCGACCGTGCCGCCGCCCTCCCCGGCCCCGACCACCGCAACCGCGGACGAAGCCGTCGCGAAGACGGTGCGCGTGGTGTCGCCGCAGCCGCCGACGACGGCCGCCGTCCCCACGGCTTCGGCGCCCGCATCGGGCGGTCCGGCGGTGGCGATCGACCTCGGCGGCTACCGGACGCTGGCGTCGCTGCGGCGGGCGTGGTCGGACACGACGCTGCGCCACACCGAGCTCGCCAAGGGGTACGAACCGCTCGCCCGCCTGCGCGAGACCGACAGCGGCATGGAGGCGCGGCTCCTCGCCGGTCCCTTCGCCGACCAGACGGAGGCCGCCAAGGCCTGCCTCAGGATCAAGGCGCTCGGCGGCCCCTGCGCCGTCTCCACCTACAGCGGCCAGCCGGTCGGCGGACTGCGCTGAGCGCCGCGATCCACGCCGCCGTTTCCGGCGATCCGGCTCAGGACGCCAATGGAGTGGTTCGCTCGGAGCGTCGAGAAAGCGTCGGCCGGGACCCGCGCCGCACGCCGCCGGGCTTCAACCGACGGCGGAGAGCACCGGGAAGGTCTCGATCAGCCAGAAGGCCAGCCGTTCGATGCCGCCGGTCAGGAAGGCGATGCCGGTGAGGACGAGGAGGCCGCCGGTGATCTTCTCGACGAGGCCCATGTGGACGCGGAATCGGTTCATCAGCCGCAGGAACGGCTGCGAGAAGGCCGCGGCGGCGAGGAAGGGCACGCCGAGGCCGGCGGCGTAGACGGCGAGCAGCGCCGCCCCTTGGCCGACCGTCTCGCGGCTCGCCGCGACGCCGAGGATCGCCGCCAGCACCGGGCCGATGCAGGGCGTCCAGCCGAAGCCGAAGGCGAGACCGACGACATAGGCGCCGAGCGGCCCCGCCGGCTTGCGCGCCATCTGCACCCGCGCCTCGCGATAGAGCAGCGGGATGCGGAAGGCGCCGAGAAAATGCAGCCCCATGACGATGATGGCGATGCCGGCGGCGATCGCCAGGGTGTTCATGTGGGTGCGGATCATCTGGCCGAAGACGGAGGCCGAGGCGCCGAGGGTGACGAAGACGGTGGAGAAGCCGGCGACGAAGGCGAGCGCCGAGGCGAAGATGCGCCGCCGCGCCCGGTCGAAGCCGCTGCTCTCCAGTTCGTCGAGGCTCGCGCCGGCGATGAAGGCGAGATAGGGCGGGACCAGCGGCAGCACGCACGGCGAGACGAAGGAGAGGACGCCGGCGGCGAAGGTGCCGAGGATGGTGACGTTGGAGGTCATGCGATGCGCGTCTCCGGGGGGTCTCGGCCGGGCCCGACCGGGCTCTTCCGATCGGTCGCGCCGTACCTATCGCGAAAGCCGCTCGCGAAGAAATCACCTTCCCGACACCCCGGCCTTGCGCTTCGTCATGCCGCCCGTCCGGCTTGACCCGCGCCACCCCCTCCCCTTATGGTCCCGCCGCGCTGGGGGCCGGTAGCTCAGTGGTAGAGCACGTGACTTTTAATCATGTGGTCGCGGGTTCGATCCCCGCCCGGCTCACCAAGTCCCGAGCGATCCTCACTTCGAGAACGCGGCACCGGAACGCGAAACGGCGGCACCCGGAGGGCGCCGCCGCCAGTCGTCGCGTCGTGGCGACCACCGATCAGCGGATCGGGTAGGTGATCAGCAGGCCGCCGTCCTTGGACAGACGGTTCGGCGACTTCGACCGGTCGATGCGGAACGGGGTCGCCGGGCCGAGATGGCGATCGAAGACGTCACCGTAGGAGCCGACCTGCTTGATGATCTCGACCGCCCAACCGGGATGAATACCGAGTTTGGTCGCCATGTCGGTGGCCGCGCCCTTGTCGCCGAAGATGCGCTGCACCGCGGCCGGCTGGGTGCCGATCTTGGCGACGACGTCGGCGATGTTCTTCTTGCCGACGCCGTACTGGTCGGCGGCGAGCATCACCTGGAAGCCCCAGAAGATGGTCTTCTGCAGCTCGGTGTCGGGCCGGGTGACGATCGACAGCGGTTCGGAGGAGATCATCTCCGGCAGCAGCTCGTAGGCGTCCGGCTTCTCGGCGAGTTGGCGATTGGCGGCGAGCGCGGTGAAGTCGTTCGACATCACGTCGCATTTGCCGGAGAAGAACGCCTGCAGCCGGGCGTTCATGTCGGTGAAGTTCTCGATCTTGTACTTGAGCTTGTTCTCGGCGAACCAGTCGGCGAGGTTGAGCAGCGTGGTCGAACCCTCCTCGGCGCAGACGGTGGCGCCGTCGAGCTGTTTGGCCGACTTCAGCCCGGTCGCCTTGGGCACCATGAAGCCCTGACCGTCGAAGAAGGTGGTGGTGACGAAGGCGAGGCCGGGATCGGCGTCGCGGGTGCCGGTCACGGTGATCGAGCGCGATGCCATGTGGCCGCCGCCGGCGACCAGGGTCTTCAGGCTGTCCGAGAAGCCGACGCCGCGGATGTCGACCTTGGTGGCGTCACCGAAGATGGCGGCCGCGGCCATGCGGCAGAAGTCGACGTTGAATCCCTGGAACACGCCCTGCGCGTCCGGCACCGAGAAACCCGGCGATTTCGGATTGACGATGCAGATGATCTTGCCGTCCTTCTTGATCTGGTCGAGGACGGGGCCGGCTTCGGCCGCCACGGTTGCGAGGGCGGTGGCGGCGAGCGCCGCGGCCAGGAACGTTCTGATCGACATCTGACACCTCTCCGGTGGTCGCGCATGGGCGATGGACGGATCGGACAGTAAGCCGGTTCAGCTTTCGCCGACAAGCGCGCGCGCCGCGCAGCCGAGGTGCGTCCGCGAACTTCCGCGCCCCGAATCGGACCGAGATCAATCTTCGCGCGAAAGCCGCTCGGAGAGCCGGCGCAGGTGGTGGACCTGCTCCGCCGTTTCCACCGCCTCCGCCACATGATCGCGGCGGACCGTCGCGATCGCCGCCTCGGCGTCGAGACCGGAGATCTCGATGAGGAGGCGCGCCGCGATCGTGCCGGTCCGCCCCAGCCCGGCGCGGCAATGCAGGGCGACCGTCTCTCCCGCCACGAGGCGGTCGGCGAGGCGAGCCCGTGACCATTCCCGTTCGAATCGATCGTCGGGCACGCCGTAGTCGGAGATCGGCAGATGGCGGAGTTCCAGGCCGGCGGCCTCGACCTCGGCGCGCCAGTCGGCGAGGGGCAGCGGCAGTTCCTTCTCGTCGATCAGGGTGACGAGGAGAGCGGCGCCGCATTCGGCGATCCGCGCCAGATCGCGGCGGACCGAGGCGCGATCGGCTTCGCCCCGCCAGGTACCCGGGCAGGCGGAGAGATGGAGGCGTCCCGGTGTTCCGGGAACGGGCATCAGCGAGGCGCGTCGATCCTTTGCCATTTCGTCACATGTCCCTATGCTCGCGCTTCTAACCGCCGCGCTCGTCGCGCCGTGCGGGAGATGCGACGTACCACCCGGATCCCCAATGGCCGCGAGAATCCCCGCCGTGCCGCCCGTCGAAGCCGCCGCCGGGCGCCCGCCGCCGAAACCGGCGCCGTTCACCCGCCGGAAGATTCGTTCGGCGGCGTGGCAGACGGCTCTCGCTCTGGCACTGGTCGCCGCGGGATACTTCGCCCATCTCAACATCACCCGCAATCTCGCCGCTTCCGGTGTCGCCATCGACTTCGGTTTCCTCACCCGCGAGGCCGGGTTCGACGTCTCCGAACAGCTCGTCGCCTATACGCCGAAGGACAGCTACGCCCGCGTCCTCTTCGTCGGCCTGCTCAACACGTTGCTGCTCGCGGCGACCACGCTGCTGCTGGCGACCTCCGTCGGCCTCGCCGTCGGCGTCGCCTCGACCAGCCGCAACTGGCTCGTCCGCAACCTCGCCCGCATCTACATCGAGCTCCTGCGCAATCTGCCCAAGCTCCTGATCCTGCTGGCGCTCTACATCGCCATGGTGCGCGGCCTTCCGCTGGTGCGGGCGGCGTGGACCCTGCCGGGCGGCGCCCTGCTCGCCAATCGCGGCCTCTATCTGCCCTGGCCGGAGATGCCGGTCGGCGCCGGCTTGACGGCCGTCGTCGTGGGGGTCTGGATCGCCGCCACATCGGTCTGGGCGCGCATGGTGAAGCGGCATCAGGACGCCACCGGCGTGCGCCGTCCGCTCGCCCTGCCTTCGGTGCTCGGCCTGACGGCGGCGATCGGCCTCGCCCTCGCCACCGGCCTCGTCGAACTGCACTGGTCGATGCCGGCGCTGACCGGGTTCAACATCACCGGCGGCGCCCATCTCACCGTCCAATTCACCGCATTGTGGGTGTCGCTGTCGATCTATCACGCCAGCCAGATCGCCGAGATCGTGCGCGGCGGCATCGTCTCGGTCGACAAGGGCCAGCGCGAGGCCGCCGCCGCCCTCGGCCTCCGGCCGGGCCGGGTGCTGCGGCTGATCGTGCTGCCGCAGGCGATCCGGGTCATCGTCCCGCCGCTCGGCAACCAATATCTGAACCTGATCAAGAACACCTCGATCGCGCTCGCCGTCGGCTATTCCGACCTCGTCGGGGTGATGAACACCGCGGTCAACCAGACGTTCCGGCCGGTCGAACTGATGCTGGTGGTGATGCTGGTCTTCCTCGCCATCAACCTGTCGACCGCCGCCGCGCTCAACTGGTTCGCCGCATGGTCGCGTCCGCCGGGGAAGACGCGATGACCGACGCCGCCGCCTCACCGCCCTCTTCCACGACCGCCTCCGCCCCGCGCCCGTGGCGACCGCGCCACGTCGTCGCCCGCGAATGGGCCCGGGCGAATCTCTTCGACGGGCCGGTGAACACCGCGCTGACGCTGGTGACGGTCGCTTTCCTGACGTGGTTCGTACCGATCGCGTTGCGCTGGTTGATCGTCGACGCCGTCGGCTTCCACGGCGACGTCGCGACCTGCAGGACCGCCGGCGGCGCCTGCTGGGCGTTCCTCCGGGTGAAGGGCGACGTCATCCTGACCGGAACCTACCCGTTCGACGAGCGTTGGCGGGCGCAGGTCGCGGCGCTCGTCACGCTGGTCACCGTCGGGGTGGCGCTGTTCTGGCGCGGCGGTTTCCTCGGGCTGGCGGCGCTCTTCCTCGGTGCCTGCCTGATCGATCTCGTCTTCCTGTCGGGCGGCGTCTTCGGCCTCGAGCCGATCGACGCGACGCGCTGGAACGGGCTGCCGCTCGTCCTCTTCCTGTCGGTCTTCACCATGGCGGCGGCGCTACCGGTCGGCGTCGCTCTGGCGCTCGCCCGCAAGTCGGACGCGCTGGTGATCCGCCTCGTGGCGATCGGCTGGATCGAGGCGATCCGCGGCATCCCGATGGTGGCGGTGCTCTTCGCCGGCGTCTTCATCCTGCCGCTGCTGATGCCTCCGGGTCTGCACCTGTCCTCGATGATCTCGATCTTCGTGGTGCTGACGATCTTCCACGCCGCCTATTTCGCCGAGGACGTGCGCTCCGGGCTCGACGATTTCGACAAGGGTCAGATCGAGGCGGCCCATTCGCTCGGGCTCGGACGTTGGCGCACCATGCGCCTCGTCGTCCTGCCGCAGGCGCTGCGGACGGCGCTGCCGGCGCTGACCAATTCGATCATCGGTGGTTACAAGGACACCTCGCTCGTCGCCATCGTCGGACTTTTCGACCTGATGGCGACGTCGCGGCTGGCCACCGCCGACGTCGAGTGGCAGGCCTATTCGCTCGAGGCCAACATCGTCGTCGGCGTCTTCTACCTCGTCACCTGCGTCGCGGTGTCGGAGCGCTTCCGCAGGCTCGCGCGCATCGCCGGCGCCGACGGGGACGGCCGCAGCTGAGGAGAGCGGTCGATCGCCGCCGCCCGTCGCGAGGACGCTTCCGGCGGGGCGCCGACGGGCCCGCGTGGATTTCACCGCGAGCGAAATGCCGCTAGTGTCGACGGGACACGACACCCTCCCCTCGCCCGGAGATCGACCGCCACATGGCGAAGGCGCCGAAGAAGAGCACCCGAGCGTCGACGGAAATCGTCCAGCCGCGCGGCAGTCTGCCCCCACTGTCGAGCGTCCGCGCCTTCGAGGCGGTCGGTCGACTCTCCTCGATGCGCCGGGCGGCGGTGGAACTCTCCGTCTGCCACACGGTCGTCTCCCGCCACGTGCGCAACCTCGAGACCTGGCTCGGGGCGCGCCTGCTCGAGCGCTCGCCGCGCGGCATCCTGCTGACCGACGAGGGACGACTGCTGCTGCGCTCGGTCTCGGGCGCCTTCGATCTCATCGCCTCGGCGGCCTCGGAGATCCGGCCGACGACGACCCGCGGTCTCTTCCGCGTCTGGTGCGTGCCGGGTTTGGCCGCGCGCTGGCTCGCCCCGCGGCTCGCCGACCTGCAGACGGCGCTGCCGGGGGTCGAGATCGTCCTGCGCGCCACCAAGGAGCGGCCGAACTTCGCCCATTACGAAGCCGACGGCGAGATCAGCTACGGCGAGGAACCCGAGGGCGGCGGGCCGAGCGAAAGGCTCGAGCGCTCGCGCCTCTTCCCCGTGGCGAGCCCGGCTTGGCTCGCCTCGCATCCCTCGATCTCGACGCTGTCCGATCTCGCCGGAGTGAAACTCATCCACGAGGAGAGCCGCGACCAGTGGCGGCGTTGGTTCGAACGGGCCGGCCACACCGTCACCGGCGAACTCGCCGGTCCGCGGCTGTGGTACGCCTCCTCGGCGCTCGACGCGGCGGTGGCCGGACAGGGCGTGGCGCTCGCCACTCGCCTGCAGGCGGCCGACGACATCGTCGCCGGCCGGCTCGTCGAGATCTGCGCGACCGACGTCACCATGGGCGACTATTGGTTCGTCGCGCCGCAGGGGCGATGGAACGATCCGGTGGTGTCGCGCTTTCGCGCCTGGCTCGCCCGCTCGATCGCCGAGACCCGCGGCGGCGAGCGCCCCGGCGATCGATCTCCGGCCGACCGGTCGTCCTGACGACGGCGGATCAGGCGGTGGCGCGCATCCGCTGCGCGCGGCGCTTCAGGAGCTCCACCGCCGCCAACAACAGCACCGCGATGACGATCATCACCGCCGAAGCGGCGGCGATGATCGGCGACAGGCTCTCGCGCAGACCGGAGAACATCTCTCTCGGGATGGTGCGCTGCTCGGGAGCGGCGAGGAAGAGCACCGTGACCACTTCGTCGAAGGACGCGGCGAAGGCGAAGAGCGCCCCGGTGACGACGCCGGGCAACACCAGCGGCAGCATCACCCGCCGGAAGGCGAGGAGCGGCGAAGCGCCGAGCGAGGCGGCGGCGCGCATCAGGTTGTGGTCGAAGCCGGAGAGCGAGGCGGAGACGGTGACCACCACGAAAGGTGCGCCGAGCGCGGCATGGGCGAGAACGATGCCGGTGTAGCTCTGGGTCAGGCCGAGCGGGGCGAAGAAGAAATAGAGACCCACCGCATAGATGACGATCGGCACCACCAGCGGCGACAGGACGAAACCGGTCAACACGTTCTTGCCGAGGAAGTCGGTGCGCGACAGGCCGATCGCCGCCATGGTGCCGAGGACGGTGGCGAGCGCCGCCGAGAGCGAACCGATGAAGAAGGAGTTCTTCACCGCCATCGCCCATTTCTCCGACGAGAAGAAGGCCTCCATCCACTTCAGCGAGTAGCCGCGGATCGGATAGACGAGAAACTCGCCGTCGGAGAAGGCGAGCGGCACGATGGCGAGGATCGGAGCGACGAGGAAGATCGCGGTGGCGACGGCGACCGCCGCCAGGAGCCGGCCGGAGAGCCTTTCCGAGGTGGTGAGCGGCATCGAGTTGTGCGACACGGGCGTCCCTCCTCAACCGGCCTGCCGACCGGCGACGATCTTGGCGTAGACGATCGACAGCACCGTCGTGCACACCAGCAGCACCACGCCGAGCGCGGCGGCGAGGCCCCAGTTGATGGTGTCGTTGACGAAGAAGGCGATGAACCACGAGAGCATCTGGTCGTCGGCGCCGCCGACCAGCGCCGGGGTGATGTAGTAGCCGATGGCCGAGATGAAGACGAGCAGCGCCCCGCCGGCGACGCCGGGCAACGACTGCGGGAAGTAGATGCGGCGGAAGGCGGTGAAGGGCGTGGCGCCGAGCGAGCGTGCCGCGCGCACCGTCTCGGGACGGATGCCCTTCATCACCGCGGCCAGCGGCAGCACCATGAAGGGCAGCAGCACGTGCGTCATGGCGACGACGACGCCGACCCGGTTGAAGATGAGCCGCATCGGCGTGTCCAGCACCCCGAGCCAGACCAGCATGGAATTGACGACGCCGTTCTCCTGCAGCAGCACGATCCAGGCGGCGGTGCGCACCAGCAACGACGTCCAGAACGGCAGCAGCACGAAGATCGTCATCGCCGCCTCGACCGGTTTCGACGCGCGGGTCATCAGGTAGGCGTAGGGGTAGCCGAGCAGGAGGGTGAAGAGCGTCACCATGCCGGCGACCGAGAAGGTGCGCCACAGCACGGTGCGATAGATGGCGTCGCGCTCGGGCACCGCGATCACCGATCCGTGCTCGTCCTTGCGCAGGTCGAGGGCGGCGAGGAGGAAGAAGTCGGTCACCGGACCGGACGCGCGGCGCAACGCCTCGAGCGTCGCCGGTCGGCCCCAGGCCTCGTCGGCGTCGAGGAAGACGGCGCGCCAGTCGTCGTTCGGCGCGCTCTCGGTGCGGGCGAGACGGCGGGCGGTCTTCATCACCAGGGTTCGGCCACCGTCGACGGCGTAGTTCAGGCGGCGCGCCGCCACCGCGACGTTGTCGGCCGCGGCCGAGGCGCGGATGTCGGCGGCGAGCGCCGGCCACAGCGCGGCTGGCGCCTCGCCCTCGCCCGACCAGGCGCGGTTCACCTTCACCACGTTCGGCCACACCGAGGCGACGTCGGAATCGATGAAAGAGCGACGCAGCATGTCGCCGATCGGCACGAGGAAGGTGAAGATCAGGAAGACGAAGAGCGGAGCGACGAGGAGAAAGGCGTTCCGGCGGCGGCCACGCTCCGCCCGGGCGTGAGCCCTCAGGAGTTCACGTTCTGCGGCGGTGACGTCGGACATGGGACGGTCTGCTCCTCGGGCCATCCGCGGGAGAACCACGCGCCTCCCCTCGCCTCGTCACGCGCGGCCGGCGCGGCGGGCGGGGGCGCGGGAAGCGGGGGCGGCGGATCGGCCCGCCACCCCCGTCGTCGCGATCAGTTCTGAGCCGCCCACTTGTTGAAGCGCTCGGTCAGCTTGTCGTTGTTCTCCAGCCAGAACTCGACGTCGATCATCTTGGCGTTGGCGAGATTCTGCGGCGCGGTCGGCAGGTTCGGCAACACCTTGGGGTCGATCATCGCGGTCGCCGCCTTGGTGGTGACACCGTAGGCGATGTAGTTCGGCAGCTTGGCCTGGTTCTCCGGCTTGCCGGCGAGAGCCAGGAACTTGTAGGCGGCGTCGACGTTGGGCGAGCCCTTGAGGATGACCCAGCTGTCGAGGGTGTAGAGCGCCTGGTTCCAGACGATGCCGAAGTTGCGCTTGTCCTTCTTGTTGGCGGCGTCGATGCGGCCGTTGTAGACCGACGTCATCGCCACTTCACCGGCGGCGAGGAACTGCGGCGGCTGGGCGCCCGACTTCCAGAACACGAGGTCCTTCTTGATGCTGTCGAGCTTCTTGAAGGCGCGGTCGACGCCGGCGGGAGTCTTCAGCTCGGCATAGACCTTGTCGGCGGGGACGCCGTCGGCCATCAGCGCGATCTCGAGCGTGGTCTTGGCGCCCATGCGCAGGGCGCGCTTGCCCGGCCAGGTCTTGGTGTCGAAGAAGTCGGCCCAGGACTTCGGCGCCTTGTCGGCCGGGATCTTGTCCTTGTCGTAGCCGAGGACGAAGTCGTAGAGGATGGCGCCGACGCCGCACTTGTGGACCGCGTCCGCCAGATAGGCGTCCTTGCCGCCGATCTTGGCGAAGTCGAGCTTCTCGTAGAGGCCCTCCTCGCAGCCGATCTCGAGCTCGTCGCTCTCGACCTGCACCACGTCCCAGCCGGCGTTGCCGCCCTGGACCTTGGCGCGCAACACGCCGACGCCGCCGTCCCAGCTCTCGTCGACCATGTCGATGCCCGCCGCCTTGGCCGGCTCGAAATAGATGACCTTCTGGGCATCCTGATAGGCGCCGCCCCAGGAGACGACGGCGAGTTTGCCGCCCGCGGCCTGAGCCACGGCGCCGGCGGCGACGATCAGGGCGGCGGCGGTCGCCGCGAGGAGATGATTGCGCTTCATGAGCTGCTCCCTTGGAGGTTCGAGGGGTGGTCGCCTTCTTCCGTCGGGCCCGACGCACCCTCTTCGAGCGCGGCGGGAATGCGTCGCCGGCCGGTTGCGGTCGCCCGCTCCGGCGGAGATCGTCAATGGTCGGTGCGCGCCGGGTCGTAGGCGCGGGCGTGGCGGCTGAGGAAGCCGAAGCGGATCTCCGAGCCGACCGTCGGCGCCTCGGCGTCGCGGGTCGGCTGCTTGGCCACGACGTCGAGGCCCTCCGCCGCGATGTGCACCTGGAGATGGTCGCCGTGATAGACGACGTCGACGACGCGGCCGGTGATCACGTCGCGCAGGCCGTCGACCGCGGCTCCGATGCGCACGTTCTCCGGGCGGACGATGACCGCCGCCGGGCCGGTTGCGCCGATGTCGACGGCGAAGGCCTCGAGCCGGGTGCCGCCGCGGGTCGCGATCACGGCGGTGTCGCCGTCGCGGGAGACGATGGTCCCGTCGAAGCGGTTCGACTCGCCGACGAAGGTGGCGACGAGGCCGTCGGCCGGCTCCTCGTAGAGCGCCCGCGGGTCGGCGAGCTGGCGGATGCGGCCGCCGGCGAAGACGGCAATGCGATCCGACATGGTGAGCGCCTCGGTCTGGTCGTGGGTGACGTAGACCACGGTGAGGCCGAGCGACATGTGCAGCGAACGGATCTCGTACTGCATGTGCTCGCGCAACTGCTTGTCGAGAGCGCCGAGCGGCTCGTCCATCAACACCAGTTCCGGCTCGAAGACGAGGGCGCGCGCCAGCGCGACTCGCTGCTGCTGGCCGCCGGAGAGCTGGTTCGGGCGCCGGTCGGCGATCTGCGGCAGGCGCACCATGTCGAGCGCCCGCTTCACCTTCTCCGCGATGGCGGCGCGCCCGAGACCGCGCACCTCGAGCGGGAAGGCGATGTTCTCGGCGATGCTCATGTGGGGAAAGAGGGCGTAGTTCTGGAACACCATGCCGATGCCGCGCTCGTGCGGCGGCTTGCGCGAAAGCGGCACCTCGCCGTGCCAGATCTCGCCCGAGGTCGGAACCTCGAAGCCGGCGAGCATCATCAGGCAGGTCGTCTTGCCCGACCCCGACGGGCCGAGCAGGGTCAGGAATTCGCCCCGGCGGATCTCGAGGTCGAGATTCTTCACGACGTGGGTGTGGCCGTCGTAGGTCTTCGAGATCTTCTCGAAGGTGACCAACGTCGGCGCGGTCGCGAAATCGGACTGTCGCGTCGGCAGGTTCTTCGGCGCCTTCAAGGACGCTACCCCCCTGGTACGATGGATGGGCCGCTTCGACCGTCCCGGGTCGTTGCCGGATCGGGGGCGACCTCTTTCTTCTCCCCCCGACGCTACGAAAGCGGGAGCCGTCACACAATTGCATATTTCCGACCATGGCGGTGCATTCCGTACACCGCCGTCCGACCGATCGCCGCGGACCATCGCGCCCCCGGCCGAAAGCGGCGCTTCGCCGTGTTTCCGCAGGGTCACACGGGTCGCAGAGAGGTCGTGCGATGGGCGTCGGTAGACCAGACGAGGCGTTCTCTCGCGCACGTGGTCGTTTCGGCGCACCACCCCGTAGACAGGGCCGGATACTCGGGTGAGCACGGTGAGCCGCCGCCTCGGCCGCACCGTCGGGGCTTGGCGTCATCGACCCCGGGCGCTAGCTTCGCACCGATCCCGTGACGGCGGGAGCGAAGTCGGCGCCCTCCCCGGTCCGGCGGCAGCGAGGAGCGTGCATGAGCGGAGTCGGTGTCGGAGGTATCGCCGGGCTGGTGCTGGCCGGAGGCCTCTCACGGCGGATGGGTGGCGAGAAATCGCAACGGCTGCTCGGCGGCCGGCCGATGATCGCACATGTGATCGCACGTTTCGCCCCGCAGGTCGGAGCGACGGCGATCTCCGCCAATTCCCCGCACGACCTCCATGCACAATTCGGCCTGCCGATCCTGGCGGACCTGCGTCCGGGCCACGCCGGCCCGCTCGCCGGCATCGAAGCCGGGCTCGATTGGGCCGGCGGTCTCGCGGGGGTCACACATCTGGCGACGGCGGCGACCGACGCACCGTTCGTGCCGCGCGACCTCGTCGCCCGTTGCGCGGCGCGGATCGCCCCCGGCCGCATCGTCCTGGCGCGATCGCCGAGCGGGGACCATCCGATCTTCGGTCTCTGGCCGCTCGTCCTGCGCGCCGATCTCTCCGACTGGCTCGAGTCGTCACCGACCATGAAGGTCTTCGCCTGGATCCGCCGCCACGACGTCGTCTGGTGCGACTTCGACCCGGAAGCCCTCGGCGGTCCCGACCCGTTCTTCAACGCCAACACCCCGGAGGACCTCGCCGAGGCCGAGGCCCATCTGGCGCGCCGAGCGGGGTGAAGACCCGAGCGTCAGGCGCTTCGATCGCCGCGGTCGCGCATCGACGCGAGATGGTGCAGGACGATGCCGGAGGTCACCGCGACGTTGAGGCTGTCGACGCCCGCCGCCATCGGGATCGCCACCGGGCGGCTGCGCGCCAGCACCGACGGTGAGAGCCCCGGCCCCTCGGTTCCGAGCAGGAGAGCGGTCCGCCGCGCGGGAACGACGTCGACGAGGCGTTCGGCGGCGGACGGTGTCAACGACAGGACGTCGAAGCCGTGGCGGACGAGCAGCTCGACCACGTCGACGCCGCGCCCCAGCCGCGCCTGAGGCAGGTTCAGCACGTGACCGACCGAGACGCGGATCGCCTTGCGGTAGAACGGATCGCAGCACTCGGCGTCGAGGATCACCGCATCGGCGGCGAAGGCGGCGGCGTTGCGGAAGATGCCCCCCATGTTGTCGTGGTTGGCGATGCCACAGGCGACGACGACCGTGGCGCGGACGCCGAGCCGGCCGAGCAGCGCCTCCGCCTCGATCGGCGTCTCGCGACGGCCGAGCGCCAGGATGCCGCGATGCAGGGGGAAGCCGGCGACCGCGTCGATCACGGCGCGCCCGGCGACGTTGACCGGGGTCTCCGGCGGCAGCCGCGCCAGGACGTCGGCGAGGCCGCCGACCCGACGTTCGTCGAGGAGCAGCGACAGGGCGCAGTGACGGGTCGAGGCGGCGAGGACCGCCAGCACCACGGCCCCCTCGGCGACGAAGAGCCCGTCGCGGCCGACGAGGTCGCGTTCGCGCACGTCGCGGAAGGGCGCGATGCGCGGATCGTCGGGGTCGTCGATGGCAACGAATGTCGGCATGGTTCCGCTCACGGCTCGATCGGTTCGGCCCTCGCCGGCCGACTCATGACCGCCTCGCCGGGCTCCCACCGCCCCCGTTCGGGAAGGGAGCGTCGAACCGGAGCGGTGCGGTCGATCGGCAGATGCACTAGCACGACGGTCGGCGGCGGACGACCATCGGTTCGCATCGGGCGCGATTCCCCGGTACGCGAGGGCCTCGGCGTCGACGGGATCGCCCCCCTCCGGGGCGTCCGAGCCCCTCGCCGAACGGTTCGCCGGCGCCGAAGAGCCGGTTTCTCCGGCGTCTTCGCCGACCTCCGCGCGGCGGGCCGGCGCGGTGCCGCGGATCACCACCTCGGGGCTTGCCCGCTCCGGCGAAGCCATATATGAAGCCGCCTCGTGAGCGCCCTTCGTCTATCGGTTAGGACGGCAGCCTTTCACGTTGCAAAGACGGGTTCGACTCCCGTAGGGCGCGCCACGATCTCCTCCGCCATCCGCGACGACGCCTTCACGCCCCTCTCCGGCGCCGATGCGGCGCGCGCGGAGACCGATGGCCCGCGGGGACGATCGCGGTGACCGGTGCTCCTGTTGGGACATGGCCGGCCGGCATGTTAGCGTTCCGCCCGCCCCGGACGACCGCACGGACATGCGGGGGGTGCCGAGGTTCGCCGAACGCCCGCGCTCGGTGCGAGGTTTCGGAAAGGGGAGGAACGTGTCTCAGGTCGACATCCAGGTCGGAGCGATCCTACGCCGCTACGAACACCTCGCCGAATCCGGAGGGGCGAAGGCCAACATCGTCGCCGATGCGATCCTGCATTGCGTCGAGAACGGCTACTGGCGGCCCGACGAGAAGATGCCGGCCGAACAGGTTCTCGCCGAAGCGCTCCCGGTTTCGCTCGGTACGATCCAAGCCGCCTACCGAAGGCTGGCCGCCGACGGAATCGTCGCGCGGCGGCGCAAGGGCGGCACTCGGCTGACCTCGCGCGTCGACGTCGATTCGATGAACTGGCACCTCAGGTTCCAGGACATCGACACCGGCGCTTCGCTGTCGTGTCGCAGCACCGTGCTCGGGATCTCGAAGATCGACGACGTCGGGGCGTGGAGCCGCCTGCTACCGGACGTGAAGGAATTCACCTGTATCGTCCGGCGATGGTCGATCGGAGATCGCTTCACCGTCTGGAGCAAACTCTACATCTCCGGGGAGTACCACGACCAGCTGACCGGCCTCGGCATGAAGAGCCTCGACGACATGAACCTCCGGGCGGTGTTCCGTGACGCCCTCAGGATGCCGACCCTGCGCGCCGCCCACAGCATATCGTTCCGGGCCCCGACCACCGAGGAGGTCGAGATCCTCGGCGTCGAGACGGACGGACCCGTCATGTTGCTCGAGGCGAACGGCTACACCTATCGCGACCAGCCGTTCTCCTATCAGGCCTTCTCGATACCGACCGACCTGCGCAACGCCCGCCTGCTCGTCTGATCGGCGACGGCGCTCAGATCACGCCGGTCGCCCGCCCGATGACGAAGGCGTGGGACGTGGCGATCTCGCGCAACCGCTCGCTGCGGGGCACGGCGCCGAGATGGCCGCCCCGCGGCGTCGACATCAGGAGGATCGGGGCGTCGCCGCGCCGCCTCTCCCTTAGGCCCGCGATCCACCGCGCCGGTTCCCAGAAGGTGACGCGAGGATCCGACAGGCCGCACATGCACAAAACCGCCGTCGGCTCGCCCTCCGGCGGATTGTCGACCGGCGAGTAGCCTTCGATCACGCGGCGGGCTTCGGCGTCGGTCCTCGGGTCGCCCCATTCGGCCCATTCCGGCGGGGTCAGGGCCAGTCCCGTGTCCGACATGGTGCGGGCGACGTCGACGAAGGGCACTTCGGCGAGGATCGCGCAAAAGCGGTCGGAGTGCCGGTTGACCATGACCCCCATCAGGATGCCGCCGGCGCTGCGGCCGAACCCGACCAGTCGGTCGGGGGCAGTGCGACCGCTGGCGATCAGATGGTCGGCCACCGCCAGATAGTCGGTGAAGGTCGCCTCCTTGTGGAGCCCCTTGCCGCGCCGATACCATTCCCGTCCCGTCTCCGACCCACCCCTGACATGGGCGATCGCGAAGACGATCCCGCGTTCGAGCAGGGCGCGCCGGGTTCCGTCGAAGTCGGGCCACTGGGCGCGGCCGTAGGCGCCGTAACCGGCGAGGAGGCAGGGCGCCGGACCCGCGGCGAGGCGCTCGGGATGCCACACCAGCGACACCGGGATCGAGGCGCCGTCGGGCGCGACGACGTCGATCGTTTCCGTCACGTAGGGTGGCGGCGGGTTCGGCTCCGGATCGATCGGGGCGAGTTCTCCACGTCCGGCATCGAGCACGAAGCCCCGCCTGGGGCGCGCCAGAGACGAAAGCTCGAGCGCGAAACGGTCGGTGTCGTGCCGGCCGTTCTCGTGCAAGGTGACGGTGGTGTAGGGGGACGGCAGGTCGAAGAGACTCCGCGTTCCTCTCGATCGGTCGAGAATGCCGAGCCGCTGACGCATCCGCGCCACTTCCACCCAGAGGAGATGGCGCGCGCGGACCGCCATGGCGATCAGCACCGCGCCGGGGGACGGCGCGACCAGCGTCGCGTTCGGATCGAAGGGCGCGCCGAGGGCGAAGCGCGAGATGGTGAAGCCGTTCGGCTCCACCGCATCGTGGCGCACGAACACCTCGCCGCCGCTGATCTCGACGTCCCAGAGGACTTCGGCCCGGGCGGGAAGCAACGGCCGCGGGCGGAAGGGAGCGCCCGCCAGATCGACGATGAAGACTTCGGCCGAACCATAGTCGCCGAGATGGGCGATCAGGTGGGACGCGTCGGCGCTCCGCCGGATCTCGATGCGGCGCGTCGGATCGGGGGCGCTGAGCAGGACGAGCGGTTCGGATCCGTCGATCGGGGCCGCCACCAACGTGGCGGCGCGGCCGTGAGAATCGCGAGCGACGTGGAAGAGATGGGTCGAGCCGGCGCTCCACACCACCGCCCCGGTGGAGACGTCGTCGCCGATCCGCCGGCACCGACCGGTCTCGAGATCCTTCACGCGCACCACGAAACGCTCGTTGCCGCGTTCGTCGACCGTATGGGCGAGGAAGCGTTCGTCCGGCGACGGCATCGCGCTGTGGACCGAGGGGCAGTCGAACTCGGTGGCGAGCGCGCCGACGTCGAGCACCGTCTCGGCCGCGCCGCCGGCGACGGGCACCTGCTCGAACGACGGGAAATCCGCGCCGCCGCCGGTGACGCGCCGCCAGATCCAGTTCGTCGTGGTCGCGTGGTCCACGGTCCGGCGCGCGGCGTCCCATTGCACCAGATCGGCGAAGATCTCGGCGGCGAGGTCGGCGACCGGCGCCAGCGCGCGTTCGGCGTCGGCGTTCTCCTGCTCGAAGTGCCGGCGCAGAGCGTCGGGCAGCTTCGACGGATCGGCGATCGCCTCGCGCCAGTTCTGCGGACGGAAGAAATCCTCCCGGTTCGGTTCGGCTCCGCTCACGTCGGCCACCTCGCGCACCTCGCTTCGGCCGTCCCGCTCGCCGGGCCGGGGCGACGTCGCTCTGGGCGTCGCTCTAACGGATGACATAGATCGGGCTCGACCAGGCGACGTGGCCGTCCTCCGTCCGCACGCGAACCCAGACCGGCGTGTCGACGTCGTCGAAGAGTTCGACGGGATGCCGGAGGGTCATCTCGCGGGTCACCAGCCGGTCGGGGAGCCTCTGTACCGAGACCGCTTTCTCGAGCCCCCCTGCGTCGAGGATCGCCGGCTCGAGCCC
This sequence comes from Siculibacillus sp., assembly GCA_030247555.1. Classification (GTDB taxonomy): domain Bacteria; phylum Pseudomonadota; class Alphaproteobacteria; order Rhizobiales; family Ancalomicrobiaceae; genus CALBKH01. The sequence goes on from JAOTSD010000016.1 coordinate 54,438, forward strand.
GAGGCCGCGCAGGTCGACCTCGCCTTCGACGTGATCGGTGACGATGTGGACGGGTCCGTCCAGCCGCTCCGGCATGGCGTCGAAGCCGACGAAATTGCCTGTGGTGACCGCTTCGAAGCGGACCGTGCCGGGGGGCTCGAGCCGAAGCGGGCGTTCCGGGTTCCACCAGTTGATCGGCACGATGCGCTCCACCGCGGTCTCGGGGAAGGTCGCGGTCCCGCGCCAGGAGGTTCGGCGACCACGGCCGCGATATTCCGCCCCGTTGCACAGGATGCGCAACCGGCGGCCCAGAGCGTCGCGATCGTAGCCGCGGAAGGTCGCGACGATCCGGCTGGCGATGAAGAGATCGACCGAGAGGATCGGCGAGGTGGTGCGGACGTCGATCTCGGCGGTCGCCGTCCGGGCCGTACTGCGGACGATCTCGCCCATTTCGGCGCGGTCGCGACTGCACACCGGGTCGGCGCCGGTGGCGGGATCGAGGTGATGGATCTCCGCCGGCGCGTCGAAGCTAAGGCGAACGTCGAGGTGCAGCCGGGAGCCGGTGGTGCCGTAGTGGCTGCGCCGGCGGATCGCATCGAACAGGCCGTCGCGATCGAGCGAGTCGGCGCGGAAGCAGGTGAGCCCGCCCAGCGCGCCGAAACTCGCGGCGCCCGGATAGCTCGCCCCCGGTCGACCCTTGTGGCCGTCACTGGCGCAGACGACGCCGACGCGGTGGCCGAGGCGGATGCTGTCGTGGATCATCCATTCGAACGTGCCCCAGTCGGAATGCAGTTCGACCGCGGTCCGAAGTTTAGGGTCGCTCGCCGCCGCCAGATTGGCCGGGCGTCCGCCGACGTGGGCGAAGAGGACGCAATCCTCCTCGGCGAGGGCGGCACAGAGCGACGCGAGGTCGTTGGCGTCGGCATCGAGACGGTGCCGGTCCTCGATCATGGCGTGCGACGATCGCACGATCGGCCGGCCCTCGTGGCGGAAATAGACGTTGTGGTCGCCGCCGACGGCGGTATTGGCCGACCATTCGTAGCCGGGAAAGGTCACGAAGCGGCCGTCCTCGTGGAAGGCGCGGGTGGTCGCGTTGATCTCGTCCCAGAAGGCGTCCTTGATCTGGAAGTCGTTGGCCTGATGGGCGCAGGCGTCGAGGAACGCCACATCGCGGGCGAAGGTGAAGTATTCCTCGATGGAGTTGACCCCGACCGTCTCGCCACTCTGGCCGTGGAGGTCCGCCCAATAGGTCGACGGTTCCGCGCCGATGAGGAGCGGCGGCCCCTCGGCCAGCGTCACGCCGTCGCCGTCGACGAGGCAGAAGCGGTAGGTGCCGGGCGCATCGAGCCGCAGTTCCTCCCGGTGCGAACGCGCGCCGGCGCTCCAGTCGATCGTCCGGGGCGCGACCGGCGCCGGACCCTGCGACCGCAGGATCAGTTTCCCGCCGACGAGATCGGAGGCGTTGCCCCAGAGGTCTTCTCCGACGACACCGACCCCGAAGGGGACCCCCGCCCGACCGGTCGTCGGGTTGATCACCTTCCAGCGCACCGGGCGGCCGGGAACGACGGGAATGGTGATCCGGTCGTCGAGCGGAACGAAGAAGCCGGTGGCGCAGGGGTCGACCGACACCCGGATCTCGAAGGCGCTCTCGCAGAAGGTCTGCATGCGGAATCCCGGAGAGCCCTGCGAGCGATCGCCGATCGTCACGAAGATCCGGTCGCCGGGCTCGAGCGAACCGCCGACCACTTCGAAGCGCATCGACTTGTCCCAGGGTCGGTAGCCGTGACGCTCGCGATGCACCGCGATGCGCACGCCGGTCGAACTGTGCGCCGTCACGTAGTTCGCGCCGGCCGGGTCGTCCGCCTGCATCGGTCCGCCGTCATGGGTGAAGCGCAGGGCGATGCGAAATCCGCCGGTGTCGTCGAAGCCGAACCGTCCGACGGTGAGCGTCAACCGCAACTCCCGCCAACTGCGGACCTCGCAGGGGCCGCCGTCGTCGAGCTCCACCCGCGCATACTCGGATGCCGTCCTGCCGGGCTGAACCCGCGGCCAGACATCGCCCATCAGATCGGTGGAGATCATCGAGACCCTCCTTCGTTCGCGGGGACACCGCGAGTGCCCAGAAATACGGCTTGCGTTTATTAACTACATAGTTATTAATTGGTTCGCAAGTGAGTTCGAGGACGGCATGCAAGCACTCGTCGCCACCGACATCCGAAAGGCCTTCGGCCCGCTCGAGGTCCTGCGAGGGATTTCCCTGAAGGCCGACAAGGGCGACGTGATCGCCATCATCGGGGGGTCGGGGTCCGGCAAGAGCACGTTCCTCAGGTGTCTCAACCTGCTCGAGCGCCCGGATGCCGGCAGCTTGTGGCTCAACGGGCTCGCGCTCGATTTCGGAGACGGCGACCGGGCGCGGACCATCGCGCCGGCGACGAAGGCGCAACTGCGCCGACGATTGGGCATGGTCTTCCAGAGCTTCAATCTCTGGACCCACATGACCGCCCTCGACAACGTCATCGCCGGTCCGATCCACGTGCTCGGCCAGGATCGGAAGGCGGCGCGGGAAGCCGGGATGGAGCTTCTCGGCAAGGTCGGGCTCGCCGACAAGGCCGCCGCTCACCCGGCGCAACTGTCCGGTGGCCAGCAGCAGCGCGTCGCGATCGCGCGGGCGCTGGCGATGCGGCCCGAAGCTCTTCTCTTCGATGAACCGACCTCGGCCCTCGATCCCGAGTTGGTCGGCGAGGTCCTGCAGGTGATCAAGGCTCTCGCGGCGGAAGGCCGCACGATGATCCTGGTGACCCACGAGATGGCCTTCGCCCGCGATGTGGCGACGCACGTGATGTACTTCCTCGACGGCCGTGTCGAAGAGGAAGGAGCACCCGATCGGATCTTCACCGATCCGCGGAGCGAGCGATGCCGCTCGTTCCTCAGGAAGTTCCTTTGAGCGGAGGGAAAGACATGAGAAGCCGCCTGAAAAGCCTGATCCTCGCCGTTCCCTTCGTCGTCGCCGGACTCCTTCCGGCGCGGGCGGAGGTGGTGCGCATCGCCACCGAGGGCGCCTATGCCCCCTACAATTTCAAAGACTCGAGCGGAAAACTCGTCGGTTTCGAGATCGATCTCGCCGCCGAGCTGTGCAAGCGCGCGGGTTTGACCTGCGAGGTTCAGGAGCAGGCCTGGGACGGGATCGTACCCAGCCTGCTGGCCAACAAGTTCGATGCGATCATGGCCGCCATGAACATCACCGACAAGCGCGAGGCGGTGATCGCCTTCAGCCGTCCCTACGTCAAGACGCCTATCCGCTTCGTCACCACGAAGAACGGGGTCGGTGCCGCCCACACCGCCTCGCTCCCGGCGATCACCATGGAAGAGGTCGATCCGACCGAAACCGCCGAGATCAAGAGCCTCGCCAAGCTCGTTTCGGGAAAGACGATCGGCGTGCAGGCCTCCACGTCGCACGAGTGGTTCGTCAAGGAGTACATGAAGGACTCGAGCATCAAGTCCTACGACACGATGGACAACATGATCCTCGATCTCGTGGCCGGCAGAATCGACGTCGGCTACACGTCGACCGCCTTCCTCGCGCCGATCCACAAGAAGACGCCGGGCCTCGTCGAATTCGGCCCGCCGATGACCGGCGGCCTCCTCGGCAAGGGCGTCGCGGTGGGCACCCGCAAGGAGAGCACCGAACTGCGAGAGAAGTTCTCGAAGGCGATCGGCGCCATGGTCGCCGACGGCTCGCTCTCCGCCCTCGCCACCAAGTGGTTCGGGGTCGACATCTCCGCCAAATGACACGAGAGGCCGGGAGCCGTGACGCCCCCGGCCTTCCGAAGGCTCGTGAATTTCCCATCCGCGTCGGCGCCATGAGACATTCACGAGAGGATCGCCATCGGTCATTTTCGATGCCCGATGGTGCGAGCCTCGACGATCGCGTGGGTGAAGCGGATGGAACTCGGCGTTCTGGCCTGGGGTGACGGGGGCTGGGGAGACGAACTGGCTCGCGGCGCGATGGTGACCATCGCCATCGCGTCGGCGGCCTATGTCGTCGGCTCGGTCCTCGGCATTCTCTTCGCGGCGATGAAACTTTCCGGCTCGAGCACCCTGAGGTCGTTGGCGACCGCCTACACCACGGCGATGCGAGGCATGCCGGAAATGCTGGTGATCTACATCGTCTTCTTCGGCGGCGGCTCACTCGGCACCTGGATCGCCACGAACGTCCTGGGGGTCCGCGGGCACGTCGACCTTCCCTCCTTCGCGGTGGGGGTGGTCTGCATCGCCCTCTCCGTCGCCGCCTATGCCTGCGAGGTGATTCGCGGGGCGGTTCTGGCCGTGCCGCACGGACAGATCGAAGCGGCACAGGCGGTCGGGATGACGTCGTTGCAGCGCAATCGTCTGGTCGTCGCGCCTCAGGCCTTCCGGCTGGCGCTGCCGGGCATGACCAACGTCTGGCAGTTCACCGTCAAGGACACGGCGCTCGTCTCGATCATCGGCGTGACCGAGGTCATGCGCTCGGCGTCGATCGCCTCGAACGCGACCAAGCAGCCCTTCACCTTCTATCTCGCGGCGCTGGCGATCTTCATCGTCATCGCCTACCTGTCGCAGCGGCTGTTCACGCGGCTCCAGCAATCGGCCGATCGAGGCGTCAGATGGGGGGCCTAGATCACCTCGGCTTCATCCTCGACACGGTGCTCCACCTGTCGGTCGGCATCCCGCGGACGCTCGTTCTGGCGGCGGTGTCGTTGTCGATCGGGTTCGTTCTGGCGGTGGGCGTCGCCGTCGCGGTGCTCGCGCCGGCCCGGGTTCCGCGCAAGCTCGCCGAGGGCTACGTCTACGTCTTCCGCTCGAGCCCGCTGCTGGTCCAGATCTTCCTGATCTACTACGGATCGGGTCAGTTCCGTGGCGCGCTGGAATTCCTCGGCCTCTGGCACTTCTTCCGCGAGGCGTGGTTCTGCGCGATCCTGGCGCTCGCCCTCAACACCGGCGCCTATACCGCCGTCCTGATCGCCGGGGGCCTGCGATCGGTGCCCTGGGGCCAGATCGAGGCGGCGCAGGCGGTCGGGATGTCGCGCTACCGGGTCTTCGCCAGCATCGCCTTCCCGCAGGCGCTGCGCCATGCTCTGCCCGCCTATTCGAACGAGGTAGTGCTGATGATCAAGGCGACGGCGCTGGCCTCGACCATCACGCTGCTCGAGATCACCGGTCTCGCCAAGCAACTGTCCGCCGAGACCTACCGACCGTTCGAGGTCTTCGCGGCGGCGGGGATCATCTACATCGCGTTGAACGGCATGGTGGCCGGCGGTTTCGGCCTCATCGAGCGCGCCCTGCACCGCCGCTGATCGACTCATCCGCCGCGGGCGCTCCGTCGGAGCGCGGCCGCGACGATCCAGCCCCGCGGAGGCTTCGGGGAGCGAGCGCCCGCTTCCGCCCCGGGCGCCCGACCAGGCTCAGCCGACCTCCCGCAACCGATCGACGCCGGCGCCGTAGATCTGCCCGAAGCGATTTCCGAGGAAATCGGCCAGGGCGATCTCCTCCTGGCGAACGAAGCCGGAGGAGCGCAGCTTCCCCTGCGCCAGAAGGTCGAGAACCGTGGTGATCCCCGCCGCCGTGGTGATCTGGATGGCGCTCATCATCTTGCCTGCGAAGACGCCGGCGTAGATCTTGTCGGCGTGTGTCTCCTGCATGTAGCGGCCGTCCTTCCAGCCACAGACGGTGACGAAGATCACGACGACGTCCTGCATGGTGGCGGGCAGAGCGTGCTCGAAGAGATCCTTCAGGATCGCCCGCCGGTTCCGCAGGTCGAGGTCGTTGAGCAACGCCTTGATGATGGCCTGATGGCCGGGATAGCGGATCGTCCGGTAGTTCATGGTACGGACGCGCCCCTCCAGCGTCCTGGCCAAGGTGCCGAGCCCGCCGGAGGTGTTGAACGCCTCGTAGGTGACGCCGTCGAGCGAGAACTCCTCGCGCTCCTCCATCGCCGGCACGGTGACGAAGCGGCCCTCCACGACGGCCTCGCAGGGCTCGATGTACTCGTTGATGAGCCCGTCGGTGCTCCAGGTGAGATTGTAGTTCAAGGCGTTGGAAGGGTACTGCGGCAGCGCGCCGACCCGCATGCGGACGCTGTCGAGACGGTCGAAGTGACCGGCGAGATCGCTCGCCACGATGGAGATGAAGCCGGGCGCGAGGCCGCACTGCGGGATGAAGGCGGTGGCCGCGTTGGCGGCGAGCCGCTCCACCCTCTTCGTCGTGGCGACGTCCTCGGTGAGATCGAGATAATGGACGCCCGCGGCGAGCGCCGCCTCGGCGATCCGTCCGGTCAGGTCGAAGGGCGCGGCCGAGACGACGGCGAACTTGCCGGCGAGCAGCGCCTCCAGCGCTTCGCCGTCGCCGACGTCGACGACCTTCGTCGAAATCGCCGGGTGGCGATCGATCTTGGCGAGTTGGTCTTCGCTGCGGTCGGCGACCACCACGGAGTAGTCGCCGGTCGCCGCGAGGAGCGATGCGATCGCCCCACCGATCTTGCCGCCGCCGACCACGACCACGGCCTTCGTCTTCATCTTCGTCCGCATCTTCACCCCACCTCGTCTGAACGGAGACTTCGAAGTGTAGCCGATGGCGACTTTCGATTCATAGTGACGGAATGCGCGTTTCGCTGTACTGATATCGACATATTGCCGTCGTGTTCATGCACAATGTGAGATCCCCTGATGCAATTGACGATGAAGGATCGGGAATTGCTGGCGCTGCTCGGCGAGAACGCCCGCCTTCCCGTGTCGACCCTGGCGAAGCGGCTGTCGCTGTCGCGGACGACCGTACAGGCGAGGATCGAGCGGCTCGAGCGGGAGAAGGTGATCGCCGGATACGGCGTGAGGCTCTCGGACGCCTATTCCTCCGGCCTGATCCGCGCCCACATCCTGATCACCATCGCCCCGAAGGCGCTGGCGCAGGTCTCGACTTCGCTGGAGCGGGTCGCGGCGGTGACGGCGCTCCATTCGGTCAGCGGCACCTTCGATCTGATCGCGATCATTGCGGCGCCCTCCATCGCCGAACTCGACCAGCTCATCGACGAGATAGGGTCGATCGAGGGGGTCGAGCGCACCCTGTCCTCGATCATCCTGTCGACGCGGATCTCGCGCTAGGCTCCAGACTCAATTGAGCCAATAGGCCACGACGGCTGCGAGATAGGCTGCACTGAGGAAGTTGCGGGCGAGTTTGTCGTACCTCGTGGCGATGCGGCGCCAGTCCTTCAGGCGGCACCA
>JAOTSD010000017.1 GCA_030247555.1 Siculibacillus sp.
CCTTTTCCCCTCGCGGGAGATGGGTCCGTCGCGATCGACGCGCTCGCCCGCCGCCGCCGCCTCGATCGATCGCCTGCTTCGGGCTCCCGAGACTTGACGGTGGCGACGACGGGGACGAAAGCTCGGAGCCCACCGGCGGGGCGATCTCGCCACCTCGCGTGAAGGATGACCCCGTGACCTCCGCCTCCGCCGACTTCCTCTTCCCCCCGCGTCCCACGCCGAGCGTCGCCGTCGTCGGCGAGACGGCGCGCTTCCCGGTCGGCCGCATCTTCTGCGTCGGCCGCAACTACGCCGACCACGCCAAGGAGATGGGGGCGGAGGTCGATCGCGAGGCGCCGTTCTATTTCCTCAAGGACGCCGGCTCGATCACCGCGAGCGGCGCCACCGTTCCCTATCCGCAGGCGACCTCCGACTTCCACCACGAGATGGAATTCGTCGTCGCCATCGGCGCCGAGGCCTTCGACGTGCCGGCCGAGCGGGCGATGGCGGTGGTCTTCGGCTACGCCGCCGGCCTCGACATGACCCGCCGCGACCTGCAGGCGAAAGCCAAGGCCAAGGGTCGACCTTGGGACCTCGCCAAGAACTTCGAGATGGCCGCGGTGATCGCGCCGATCGTGCGCGCCGCCGACTTCGGCCCGATCGGATCGCAGCGCATCGGACTGGCGGTCGACGGCGTGCTGCGCCAGGATTCGCGGCTCGACGAGATGGTGTGGAGCGTGCCGGAGCTGATCTCGCACCTCTCTCGCCACTATCGGCGCGGGGCCGGCGACCTGATCTACACCGGCACACCCGCCGGTGTCGGTGCGGTGGTGCCGGGAAACCGCATCGTCGGGACGATCGACGGCCTGCCCTCGGTCGAGCTGCGGATCGGCCCGGCGGCGACCGCCTGAGACCGGATCGGCGGACCGCCCCCGACGGAGGGCGGCACCGTTTCACGCCGCCAGATCGGCGACCACGGCGTCGAGCACCTCGAAGCCGGAGAGGGTGGCGCGGACCCGGCGCCGGCCGGCTTCGCGCACCTGCTCGACCAGACCGTTGGCCTCGAGATCGGCGAGGCGGGCGGGATCGAGGGTGCGGCCGGAGATCTCCTCCCAGCGGTCGAGGTCGATGCCCTCCTTCAGGCGCAGGCCCATCAGCAGGTATTCGTCGCCCTGCTCCTCGAGGGTGAGGACGTCGTCGGTGATGAGGCCGTGGCCGTGGGCCTCGACGAGGCGCAACCACTTCTCCGGATTCTTCTCGGTCGCCGTGGCGTGACGGCCCTCGCCGTGGACGAGGCGACCGTGGGCGCCGGCGCCGACCCCGACGTATTCGCCGTAGCGCCAATAGACGAGATTGTGCCGGCACTCGGCCCCCGGGGCGGCGTGGTTGGAGATCTCGTAGGCGGGCAGGCCGGCGGCGTCGAGGACGCGGTGAGTCGCCTCGTAGAGTTCGGCGCCGAGATCGGCGTCGGGGACGACGAGCTTGCCGACGCGGTGGAGATCGGCGAAGCGGGTCTCCTCCTCGATGGTCAGCTGGTAGACCGAGAGATGGTCGGCGGCGAGGGCCACCGCGGCCCGCAGTTCGGCCTCCCATTCGGCGACGGTCTGGTCGGGGCGGGCGTAGATCAGGTCGAAGGACAGGCGGTCGAAGGTGGCGCGCGCCAGTTCGATCGCGGCGCGGGCCTCGGCGACGTCGTGGATGCGGCCGAGGCGATTCAGGTCGCGGTCGTTCAGCGCCTGGACGCCGAGGGAGAGGCGGTTCACCCCGGCGGCGCGATAGCCGGCGAAGCGCTCGGCCTCGGCGCTGCCCGGATTGGCCTCGAGCGTCACTTCGACGTCGCGGGCGACGGTCCAGTGGCGCGCCACCGCATCGAGGACCGCGCCGACGGTCGCCACCTCCATCAGCGACGGCGTGCCGCCGCCGAAGAAGATCGACGACACGGTTCGGCCGGGCGCGAGGCGGGCGGCATGGGCGAGTTCGGCGGCGAGGCCACGGGCGAAGCGCGCCTGATCGACGGGCGTGTGGCGGACGTGGCTGTTGAAGTCGCAATAGGGGCACTTGGCGGCGCAGAACGGCCAGTGCACGTAGATGCCGAACCCCGGCTCCGGCGCTGTCATGGGCCGTCCCTCCTCGGGCGATCTCTCCCGGTCCACCGGCGAATCGCCTCTTCGTGTCGCCCCGCGAGAAGAGCAGAAATCCGCGGCTCCGGTCAGAGGCAACGGCGCGCGAAACGCGAGAAGGCACGGGCGCGGTGGGAGAGCCCCTCTTCGCCCGGGCGCAGGCCGTGCTTCTCCTCGGCGCTCATCTCGCCGAAGGTGCGCGTCTCCCCCTCCGGCAGGAACATCGGATCGTAGCCGAAGCCGAGGTGCCCGCGCGGCGGCCAGACCAGAACCCCGTGGATCTCGCCGCGCACCGTCTCGGCGTGACCGTCGGGCCAGGCGAGACAGAGGGCGGCGACGAAATGGGCGCGCCGATCACCGGTGCCGCCGTCGGCCAGCAGTTCCTCGACGTTGCGCATGGCGCGGGCGAAGTCCTTGTCCTCGCCGGCCCAGCGGGCGGAGTGGACGCCGGGCTGGCCACCGAGAGCGGCGACGCAGAGGCCCGAATCGTCGGCGAGCGCCGGCAGGCCGGCGGCGGTCGCGGCGGCGAGCGCCTTGATCGCGGCATTGGCCTCGAAGGTCTCGCCGGTCTCCTCCGGCTCGGGCAGGCCGAGTTCGCCGGCCGACACCGCCTCGATGCCGTGGGGGGCGAGGAGGTCGCGGATCTCGGCGAGCTTGCCCTGGTTGTGGGTGGCGACGACGAGCCTGCCCCCTTCGAGACGACGCGCGGCCATGGGTTCCTCCATGCTCAGAGAACCACCATCTTCTGCAGATCGATCAGCTGGGCGATGCCGCCCTTGGCGAGTTCGAGCAACGCCTGCAGCTGTTCCTCGGTGAAGGGCCGGCCCTCCGCCGTCCCTTGGATCTCGACGATACCGCCGGAACCGGTCATGACGAAATTGGCATCGGTCTCGGCGACGGAATCCTCGGCATAGTCGAGGTCGAGAACCGGCACGCCCTTCCAGATGCCGCAGGAGACCGCGGCGATGTGGTCCTTGAGCACCGGCGTCTTGATCATGTCGCGCGCCTTCATCCAGGCGAGGCAGTCGCTGAGCGCCACCCAAGCCCCGGTGATCGAGGCGGTGCGGGTGCCGCCGTCGGCCTGGATGACGTCGCAGTCGACGGTGATCTGGCGTTCGCCGAGCGCCTGCAGATCGACGACGGCGCGCAAAGACCGGCCGATCAGGCGTTGGATCTCGTGGGTGCGACCCGACGGCTTGCCGGAATTGACCTCGCGGCGCATGCGGTCGTGGGTGGCGCGCGGCAGCATGCCGTACTCGGCCGTCACCCAGCCGCGACGCTGGCCGCGCAGCCAACCGGGGACGTTCTCCTCGAGGCTCGCCGTGCACAGGACGTGGGTGTCGCCGAACTTGACCAGACAAGACCCCTCGGCGTGCTTGGCGATGCCGCGTTCCAGAGTCACGGGTCTCAGTTCGTCGGCGGCGCGCTTGGAAGGACGCATGGGTTCGGAGGCTCCGGGGTTCTCGGGAATATCCGTCTCCCCTAGCCCGCCGTGGCCCGCCCGTAAAGGGCGGCGGGGTCGCGGCGGTGGGCGGGCGAATTGAAACCGTGAGCGCTCCGTGGTCTTCTCGTCCGCGACCGCCTCCAGACAGGATCCGAACCGATCTCATGGTGCCGCTCACGCCCGCCACCCCTCCGGGAGGCCTCGCCCAGCTCGACGAGCGCTCGCGCGAGATCTTCCGCCGCATCGTCGAAGGCTATCTCGACAGCGGCGAACCGGTCGGATCACGCAACGTGGCGCGCCTCCTGTCGCGCAGCCTGTCCCCGGCCTCGGTCAGGAACGTCATGTCCGACCTGGAGGAGGCCGGGTTCATCTACGCACCCCACACCTCGGCCGGACGGCTTCCGACCGAGCAGGGGCTGCGCTTCTTCGTCGACGCGCTGCTCGAGATCGGCGACCTCGCCGACGAGGAACGCCGACGCATCGAGGCGGAGGTGCGCGCTTCCGGCCGCGCTCCGGAGCAGGTGTTGACCGAGGCGAGCCAGATGCTCTCCGGCCTGTCGCGCGGCGCCGGCGTGGTGCTCGCCCACACCAGCGACCTGCGGCTGAAGCACATCGAATTCGTCCGGCTGGAGCCGACCCGCGGGCTGGTGGTGCTGGTCGGCGAGGACGGGACGGTGGAGAACCGGCTGATCGATCTGCCGATCGGCCTGCCGCCCTCGGCGCTGCAGGAGGCGTCGAACTATCTCAACGGCCACATTCGCGGCCGGACGCTCGCCGAGGCGCGCGACGAGATGGAGCGGCTCGCCGCCGAGCGGCAGGCCGAACTCGACCAGCTGACCGCCCGTGTCGTCGACACCGGCCTCGCCACCTGGGCGGGAGCGGCCGAGGGCCGGCCGCGACTGTTGATCGTGCGCGGCCGCGCCAACCTGCTCGAGGATCTCAGGGCGGCGGAAGACCTCGAGCGCATCCGCCTGCTCTTCGACGACCTCGAACGCGACCGCGGCCTCGTCGAACTGCTCGGCGACGCCGAACGCGGCGACGGCGTGCGGATCTTCATCGGCTCGGAATCGAAGCTCTTCTCGCTCTCGGGCTCCTCGCTGGTAGTGGCGCCCTATCGCGACAAGGAGGCCCGGATCGTCGGCGCCCTCGGCGTCATCGGCCCGACCCGCCTCAACTACGGCCGCATCGTGCCGATGGTCGACTACACCGCCAAGCTGGTGAGCCGCCTGCTCGGCTGAGGCGGAGGCGGCGGCGCTCCCATCGACGCTCGCGAAACCGTTACCGGCGGCGCGCGGCGGCGAAACCCGCGCCTCGGCGGCCGAACCGTCGGGTCGCGGGCGGGCGAAGCGGGGCTGCGTCACGGTGCGCGGCTTGCCGGCGGTGCGGCGGGATGGCACGATTCGACCATGGGTCTGAAACGCTCCTCCCTCGAAGCCGGTCACCGGCGCAAGTTCCTCGTCGTCGTCGACGGCACCCCGGAATGCGACCGCGCGGTGGTCTTCGCCGCGCGTCGAGCGGAGCACACCGGCGGCGGACTGGTGCTGCTCGACATCGTCGAGGACACCGACTTCCGCGGCTTCGTCGGAGTCGGCGAGATGATGCGCCAGCAGGCACGCGACGAGGCCGAGGCGGTGCTCGCCGCGGTGGTCGAACGGGTCCGCGGCCTCGCCGCGATCGAGCCGGAGATCGTCATCCGTGAGGGCGTGCCGGCGGTCGAGGTGGTGCGGCACATCGAAGCGGACGAGGACATCGCCGTGCTGGTGCTGGCCGCCGGGACCGGTCCGGAGGGCCCGGGGCCGTTGGTGACGGCGCTCGCCGGACGCGGCTCCGGCGTCTTCCCGGTGCCGATCACCATCGTGCCCGGCCATCTCACCGACGCCGAGATCGCCGCGATCGCCTGATCGACCCGCCGCACGCCGCGGCGAGGCCGACGCATCGTCTTTTCGTCGCGGAATCGTCGCAACGGGGCCGTCGGAACGCGATCTCCGCCCTCCGTCGTCTGGACGGGCGGGCGCGAAGGCCCTATCTGGAAAACGTCCAATCCGGCTCGGGCCTTGACCCCGAGAGAGGAGAGAAGATGTTCATCGAGACCGAAGTCACCCCCAATCCCGCCACCCTGAAGTTCGTTCCCGGCCGCGCCGTGCTCGGCGAAGGTGCCCGCGAGTTCCGCTCCGCCGGCGAGGCGGTCGCCTCGCCGCTGGCCGCCCGCCTGTTCGAAATAGAGGGCATCGCCGCCGTCTTCCTCGGCGCCGACTTCGTCTCGGTGACCAAGGACGGGCCGGAGTGGCAGCACCTCAAGCCGGCGATCCTCGGCACCATCATGGAGCATTTCCTCTCCGGCGCTCCGGTGATCACCGGCGGCGCCGAGAAGAGCGCCTCGCTCGACGGCTATTCCGAGAACGACCGGCGCATCATCGCCACCATCGAACAGTTGCTCGAGGAGCGCGTCCGCCCGGCGGTGGCCGGCGACGGCGGCGACATCACCTTCGCCCGCTGGGACAACGGCATCGTCTGGCTGACCATGCGCGGCGCCTGCTCCGGTTGCCCGTCCTCCACCGCCACGTTGCGCAACGGCGTGCAGAACCTGTTGAAGCACTTCATCCCGGAAGTCATCGAGGTGCGCGCCGCCTGAGCGGCGCCTCACCTCCGCGGACATCGCCATGATCCTGCTCGCCGTCGACACCGCCCTCGATGCCTGCGCCGCCGCCGTCGCCACCGAACGCGACGGCACGGTGGAGATCCACGCCGTGCGCGACGTGATCGGGCGCGGCCACGCCGAGCATCTGATGCGGGTGGTCGACGAGGTGCTCGCCTACGCCGGGGTGGGACACGTCGATCTCGACGGCTACGCCGTTTCCGTCGGTCCCGGCAGCTTCACCGGCATCCGGGTCGGGGTCGCGGCGGTGCGTGGCTTCGCGCTCGCCTCCGGCCGGCCGGCGGTGTCGGTGACGACGCTCGAGGCACTGGCGAGCGAGGGTCGCGACATTCGGCCGGAGCGGCCGATCCTCGCCGTCATCGACGCGCGCAAGAACGAGGTCTACGCCCAGGCCTTCGACGCGGGAGGCCGACCGCTCGGCCCGGCGACGGTGGCCTCGGCCGGCGTGGTCGCCCGGCACGGCGCCGAGATCGGCGCGGTGCTGATCGGCTCGGGGGCGCCGCTCGTCGCCGCCGCCGATCCGACGCTCGAGATCGCCGCGACCACGCCCTTCCCGGCGATCGACACCCATGCGCTCCTCGCCCTGCCGCGCCTCGCGGCGGCCGGACCGCACACGCCGCGTCCCTCGCCGCTCTACGTCCGCCCCGCCGACGCCAAGCCGCAGGGCGCCGCCCGCCTCGCCCGGCTGACGCCGGGAGGCCTCGCCGCGGAGGTCGGATCGTGAGCGCGTGGGGCACGGCCGACTGGCTGACGGCGTGGAACTGGTGGACGATGCCGGTCACCGTGATCGGTGACGTGCGCACCGAGGATCTCGAGCGCCTCGCCGCCATACATGCCGCGTGTTTCCCCGGTGCGCCGTGGGGCTCCGCCGAACTCGCCGGACTGCTGCGTCAGGACACCGTCATCGGACTGGTGGTGCGGCGCGCCAACTTCTTCGGGACGCGCACGCCGGTCGCCTTCGTGCTCGCCCGGCTGGTCGCCGGCGAGGCCGAGATCCTGACCATCGCCGTCGATCCGGTCCATCGCCGCCGCGGCTTCGCCCGCCAGCTGATGGAGAACCTCCTCCGCCGCCTCTATCACGACCGCGCCGAGACGCTCTTCCTCGAGGTCGACGCCGGCAACGAGGCGGCGCTGTCGCTCTATCGTCGTCTGCGCTTCCGCAGGGTCGGTGAACGCAAGGGATACTATGCTCACGGCACGGTTCCCGGCGCCACCGCGCTTGTCATGCGGACCGATCTTCGTTAATCGCGGACTCATCGCCCCAATCCAGGAGGTCGCCCGTGCCCCGCACGACCAACACCGAAGGCGAGAACCAGCATCCCGATTCGAGCCTCGAGGAACGCTGCGTCGCCGCCGGGATGCGGATGACGGATCAACGCCGCGTCATCGCGCGGGTGATCGAGGCCGCGGTCGACCATCCCGACGTCGAGGAGTTGCATCGACGCGCCGCCGCGATCGACAAGCGCATCTCGATCTCCACCGTCTACCGGACGGTGAAGCTGTTCGAGGACACCGGCATCATCGAGCGTCACGACTTCCGCGACGGTCGCTCGCGCTACGAGACGGTGTCGGACGACCATCACGACCACCTGATCGACCTCAGGACCGGCAAGGTGGTGGAGTTCCGCAACGCCGACATCGAGAAACTGCAGCAGGCCATCGCCCGCCAGCTCGGCTTCAAGCTCGTCGACCACCGGCTGGAGCTCTACGGCGTGCCGCTCGACGACGACCAGTCGTGACTCCATGAGACGCCTCGCCGCCGGTCTGGCCCTGGTGAAACTGGCGGCGCTCACCATCGTGGCGCTGCCGGTGCAGATGCTGGCGGTCCGGGGACATCCGGGTCTGGCGAAGCGACTGCCGGTGTGGTGGCACCGCCGGGCGCTCGAGGCGCTCGCCGTCCGCATCGAGGTGAAGGGCACGCCGATCACCGATCGGCCGCTCTTGGTGACACCCAACCATTCCTCCTGGCTCGACATCCCGGTCATCGCCTCGCTGATGCCGATCTCCTTCGTCGCCAAGGCGGAAGTGGCGGAGTGGCCGCTCTTCGGGCTCTTCGCCAAGTTGCAGCGCACCGTCTTCGTCGACCGCACCCGCCGCACCGCCACCGGCTCCGCCGCCACCGAACTCGGTACGCGCCTCTCCGAAGGCGACTGCATGGTGCTCTTCCCCGAGGGCACTTCCTGGCGCGGCGACGAGGTGCTGCCCTTTCGCTCCGCACTGCTGGGGGCGGCGCGCAGCGCCATCCTGCACGGCGGTCACGAGCGGGTCTGGGTGCAACCGATGACCATCGCCTACAAGCGGCTCGGCGGGTTGCCGATCGGCCGGGCGGAGCGGGCGCGAGTCGGCTGGTACGGCGACACCGAGCTGTCCGGCCACCTTTGGGGCATCTTCCTCGCCGGCGGCCTCGACGTCGAGGTGATCTGGGGCGAGGCCCTGCCCTACGACGAGACCACCGACCGCAAGAAGCTCGCCGCCACGCTCGAGGCGGCGGTCCGACGCGACCTTCTGGCGGCGCTGAGGCCGTGACCGTCTTCGCGTCGTCACGAGAAGGTCATTTGTTGTTTTCGCGATCGGCGATCCGCGCTAGAGCATGACACGATCGGGTCGGGCCGGCACGGTCGCGAGGCACCGGTTCGCCGTCGCGGAGAAGGTGGCGAACGGCGTGGAGAACGGTGCGGGGTCGAGCCCTCCCGACCTCGCGGATGAAGCGATGAACGAAGCGAAGAAAGTCTTCCTGAAGACCTACGGCTGCCAGATGAACGTCTACGACTCGGAGCGTATGGCGGACACGCTGGCGCCGAACGGCTGGGTCGAGGCGGGAAGCGCCGACGAGGCCGACCTCGTCATCCTCAACACCTGCCACATCCGTGAGAAGGCCTCCGAGAAGGTCTATTCCGAGCTCGGCCGCCTGCGCGTGCTGAAGGGCGAGAAGGCGGAGCGCGGCGAAAAGCTCCTCGTCGGCGTCGCCGGCTGCGTCGCCCAGGCCGAAGGAGTCGAGATCGCCCGACGGGCGCCGGTGGTCGACATGGTCTTCGGACCGCAGAGCTACCACCGCCTACCCGAGATCCTGGAGCGGGCGCACAACGGAGCGCGGGTCGTCGAGACCGAGTTCCCGGTCGAGGACAAGTTCGACCATCTCGCCCCGGCGTCACGCGAGAAGACGGTCGCCCGCGGGCTCACCGCCTTCCTCACCGTGCAGGAGGGCTGCGACAAGTTCTGCACCTTCTGCGTCGTCCCCTACACCCGCGGGGTGGAGACCTCGCGACCGGTCGACCGCATCGTCGCCGAGGCGGAACGGCTCGCCACCGCCGGGGTGCGCGAGGTGACGCTTCTCGGGCAGAACGTCAACGGCTACCACGGCGTCGGCCCCGACGGCGGCGCGTGGAGCCTGGCGCGGCTGGTGCGCCGGCTCGCCGAGGTCCCGGGGCTCGATCGCATCCGCTACACCACCTCGCATCCGCGCGACATGAGCGACGACCTGATCGAGGCGCATCGCGATCTGGACGCCTTGATGCCTTGGCTGCACCTGCCGGTCCAGTCCGGGTCGGATCGCATCCTCGCGGCGATGAACCGGCGCCACACCGCGGCGGACTATCTCCGCCTCGTCGAGCGCATCCGCGCCGCCCGGCCCGACATCGCCATGTCCGGCGACTTCATCGTCGGCTTCCCCGGAGAAACCGAGGAGGATTTCCGGGCGACGCTGCGGCTGGTCGAGGAGGTCGGCTACGCCTCCGCCTTCACCTTCAAATACTCCGCCCGCCCCGGCACTCCGGCGGCGGCGGAGGCGGATCAGGTCGCCGAGGGCGTCAAGATCGAGCGCCTCGCCCGCCTCCAGGCGCTGATCGACCGGCAGACCCGTGACTTCAACGCCTCGCGGCTCGGCATGGTCATGGACGTGCTGCTCGAGAAGCCCGGCCGCAGGAAGGGCCAGCTCGGCGGCCGATCGCCGTGGTTGCAGGCGGTTCATCTGGAAGCCCCGGCCGAACTGCTCGGCCGCATCGTGCCGGTCCGCATCGAGGCGGTCGGCGCCAATTCGCTCTCCGGCGTGGTGGTCGAGGAGACCGCACGCCCCACCCTCGTACCGGGAGGTGTCCGTTGACCGAAGCCCAGCGCCCGTCGTCCTCGAGCTTCCCGGTGACGGGCCACGCCTCGGACCTGACCCACGTCGTCCTCGCCTTCGACGACAACCGGCTGGTCGGCGATCTCTTCGGTCAGTTCGACCAGAACCTCGCCGAGATCGAGCGGCGCCTGCGCGTCACCCTCGTCGCCCACGGCAATCAGGTCACCGTCAAGGGCGACCACGAGGCCTGCGACCGGGCGCGGCGAGTGCTCGAGGGCCTGTGGGACCGGTTGCAGTCGGGGCTGGAGATCCACCCGGGCGACGTCGACGGAGCCATCCGCATGGCCGGCGCCGAAGGCGAGCAGCTGCCGCTGCCGACCCTCGAGCCCAAGGCGCGCTTCACCCCGGCGACCATCTCCACCCGGCGCAAGACGGTCTCCGCCCGCACCCCGGCGCAGGACGCCTACGTCCGCGCCATGGGCCGCGCCGACCTCGTCTTCGGCATCGGCCCGGCCGGTACCGGCAAGACCTACCTCGCCGTCGCCTATGCCGCGGCGCTGATCGAGCGCGGCGAGGTCGACCGCCTGATCCTGTCGCGCCCGGCGGTCGAGGCCGGCGAGCGCCTCGGCTTCCTGCCCGGCGACATGAAGGAGAAGGTCGACCCCTATCTGCGGCCGCTCTACGACGCGCTCTACGACATGATGCCGGCGGAGAAGGTCGAACGCGGCCTGCAATCGGGCATGATCGAGGTGGCACCGCTCGCCTTCATGCGCGGCCGGACGCTGTCCAACGCCGTGGTGCTGCTCGACGAGGCGCAGAACTGCACCGCCATGCAGATGAAGATGTTCCTCACCCGCCTCGGCGAGAACTCCAAGATGATCGTCACCGGCGACCCGACCCAGGTCGACCTGCCGGCGGGCACTCGCTCCGGTCTGGTCGACGCGCTGGAGATCCTCACCGGCGTGGAGGGAATGATCCGGGTGAACTTCACCGAGAAGGACGTGGTGCGCCACGAGTTGGTGGCGCGCATCGTCAAGGCCTACGACGACGCCTCGCGCGACAGGCTCGCCGCCGAGCGCGAGAACCGCGAGCGTTGGGCGGCGGAGCGCGACGCCCGCCTCGCCGCCGAACGCGACATGCGCGCCGACAACGAACGCGAGCTGCGCGACAAGTACGGCATCGACATTCGACCCGGTGGTGGAGTCCGCTCGTGAGCGATGTTTCCGTCATCGCCGTCGACATCGCGATCGAGGCGGTGGCCTGGGGCGAGGAGGGGCGCTGGCGTCCGCTCGCCGAGAAGGTGGCCGCCGCGGTCGCGGCCCGCGACGAGCTGATCGTGCCGGAGGGGGCCGAGCTGTCGCTGGTTCTCACCGACGACGCCCGCATCCGGGTGCTGAACCGCGACTGGCGCGGCTTCGACAAGCCGACCAACGTCCTCTCCTTCCCCGCCGCCGATGCCGACGCCGAGGACCCCGGTCCGCTCCTCGGCGACGTGATCGTCGCCCACGAGACCATGGCGCGCGAAGCGGAGGAGGAGGGAAGATCCCTCGACGACCACGTCGCCCACCTGCTCGTCCACGGTCTCCTCCACCTCTTCGGTTTCGACCACGAGGACGAGGCGGAGGCGGAGGAGATGGAGGCGTTGGAGACCGAGATCCTCGCGCGGCTCGGCATCGCCGATCCCTACGCCGAAACCGAACCGGCTCCGCCTCGTCAGGCGTGACGACCAATCGCGCCTCCGGTCGGCGCTCGACGAATTGACAGGGCGCCCCGCCCCGCCGCACCATGACCCAGAGCCCGGATCGTTCCGCGTCACCCCCGGAGCGCCACGAGAGACCCGAGAGAGATGAGCGACGCGCATTCCCAGAGTACCGGCACCACGGGTGAAGGTTCCCCGCGGACCGAGCCCCGTGGCGAGACTTCCGAACGGTCGTCCGAGAGCTGGATCGATCGATTGCGCCTCGCGGTGGGATGGAAACCTTCCGCCGCCGCCCTCAGAGCCGATCTCGAGAGCGCCCTCGAGGAGACCGCCCCCGCCTACGACGGGGTCTTCTCCGTCGAAGAACGCGCCATGATCCGCAACATCCTGCGGCTGCGGGAGACCCGGGTCGACGACGTGATGATCGCCCGCGCCGAAATCGAGGGCATCGACGAGGACACCACGCTCGACCGCGTCCTGCTGCGCTTCATGGACAGCGGCCATTCCCGCATGCCGGTCTATCGCGAGAGCCTCGACGAGGCGATCGGCATGATCCACATCCGCGACCTGATGAGCCACATCGCCCACACCTCGACCCGCGACGAGCCGGCCGGCGGCGGGCCGTCGCTCGATCTGTCGCGCGCCGACCTCTCGGTGCGCCTCGCCGACACCGGTCTCGTCCGCCCGGTGCTCTTCGTCCCCGGGTCGATGCCGGCGACCGACCTGCTCGCTCGCATGCAGCAGAACCGCATCCAGATGGCGCTGGTCATCGACGAATTCGGCGGCGTCGACGGGCTGGTCAGCCTCGAGGACATCGTCGAGACCGTGGTCGGCGACATCGAGGACGAGCACGACGTCGAGGAGGACGCGGCGATCGTCATCGCCGGAACCGGCCAATGGATGGCCGATGCACGGGCCGGACTGGACGAAGTGGCCGGCGCGATCGGCATCGATCTCGCCGAGGCCGGACTCGACGAGGAGGTCGAGACGCTCGGCGGCCTCGTCGTGTCGCTGGTCGGACGCGTCCCCGCGATCGGCGAGACGCTGCATCTCGACGAACTCGGTGGCATCTCGGTCGAGGTGCTCGACGCCGACGCCCGCCGCCTCAAGCGGCTGCGCCTCGTCCGGATGGCGCCCGACGCGGCCTGACCCGTCCAGGAGAGTGCCTCCGGGACGTTGTCACGCCCCCATGGGGAATGCGAGGCATGAATCGGTCGGCCGTGTCGCGCGGCTGATTCGGTTGCGGCCCCGACGGGTCGATCGGGAACGAGGCGGAATGCTCGAGCGGATCTCCCACGGCGTGACCCTCCTCTGGGGATGGCGGCGGACGCTGGTGGTCGCCGGCGCCGGCGCGGTCGGCGCCCTCGCCATGGCGCCGTTCCACGCCTTTCCGGTGCTGTGGATCTCTTTCCCGGTCCTGGTCTGGGCGCTCGACGGTGCGGTGGAGATCGGGCGCGGCGGCTCGCTGTCGCGGCTCGGACCCGCCTTCCGCATCGGCTGGGCCTTCGGAACGGGATGGTTCCTCGCCGGCCTGTGGTGGATCGGCGCCGCCTTCCTCGTCGACGTCGCGCAGTTCGGCTGGATGATCCCCTTCGCCCTCGTCTTCCTGTCGCTCGGCCTCGGGCTCTTCCATGGACTGGCGACGGCGATCGCCCGGCTCCTGTGGACGGACGGCCCGGGTCGCATCTTCGCCCTCGCCATCGGCTTCTTCCTCGCCGACTGGCTGCGCGGCCACGCGCTCACCGGCTTTCCCTGGAACCTCGTCGGCCACGGGCTCGCCGCCAACGGACCGATGATGCAGGTGGCCTCGATCGCCGGCGGCTATGGGCTCACTCTCCTGGCGGTGTCGATCTTCGCCGCCCCGGCGGTGCTGGCACGCGGCGGCGCGGCCGATCGCCGCGTCTTCGCCGCGCTCGCCGTGCTCTTCGTCGCGGTCGTCGGTTTCGGCGTGGTGCGTCTGTCGGCGAACCCGAGCGAATTCGTCCCCGGGGTGCGCTTCCGCATCGTCCAACCGGCGATCGACCAGTGGAAGAAGTGGAAGCCGGAATTCAAGACCGAGACGGTCGAGCGCTATGCCGAGCTCTCCGCCGGACCGGCGCAGGGAAACCCGGCGGGAGAGGTGGCGAGCGAACTGCGGCCGGGCCTGAGCGCCGGCGCCATGGTCTCGCGCCACGGCAGCGGGCGTCTGCCGGCGGGCATCACCCATCTCGTCTGGCCGGAATCGGCCTTCCCCTTCGTCCTGACCGATGAACCCTGGGCGCTCTCCACCATCGCCGAACTCATCGGCGACCGCGCCACGCTGCTCACCGGCGCCGTCCGCGTCGAGGTGCCCTCGGCGGGCGAGGCGCGGCCGCGCTGGTACAACTCGATCTACGCGTTGGGATCGGGCGCCGAGGTGATCGCCGCCTACGACAAGGTCCATCTCGTTCCCTTCGGCGAGTACCTGCCGTTCCAGGAGACCGCCGAGAGCCTCGGACTACGTCAGTTGACGAACTTCCGCGGCGGTTTCACCCCCGGCCCGCATCGGCGCACGCTCGAGATCCCCGGCACGCCGCCCTTCTCGCCGCTCGTCTGCTACGAGGCGATCTTCCCCGGCGAGGTGACCGATCCGGCGTACCGGCCCGATTGGCTGCTCAACGTCACCAACGACGCCTGGTACGGCATGACCCCCGGACCCTGGCAGCATTTCCATCAGGCCCGGCTGAGGGCGGTGGAGGAGGGCTTGCCGCTGGTGCGTGCCGCCAACAACGGCGTGTCGGCCGCGGTCGATCCCTTCGGGCGGATCGTCGCCCATCTGACGCTCGGTGCGGTCGGCGCGCTCGATTTCGACCTGCCCCGCCCCATACCGGCGACGACGGCGGCACGCGCGGGTGAGATCCCCGCCTGGATACTCGTTTCGATAGGTTTCGTCGGAATACTTTGGCGAAGACGTAACCCAACCGCGAAGTAAGCAAGTTGACACTCGACCTCCGCGACCACAATGTTCGGTGTGCGGTGGACCAGATGGACATGTCAGGGTCGAGTCGGCTCGACCCGATGTCCTCGCCGATATCCCGGTGATGGCTGGCGGATGGTCCGGAAGGAAGACGACACGCCGTAGGGAACGTCGAATCCGGCAACAGATCGGATAGTCGTCACCCTGTCGTCGATAATCGGTGAAATAGAAAAAGGTGCCGACATGGCCAGCAAGAAGTCGCCCAACCCAATCGATATTCACGTCGGAAGCCGCGTGCGGCTTCGGCGGATGATGCTCGGAATGAGCCAGGAAAAGCTCGGAGAGCACCTCGGAATCACCTTCCAGCAGATCCAGAAGTACGAGAAGGGCACGAACCGCATCGGCGCCAGCCGACTGCAGGCGATCGCCCGTGTACTCTCCGTTCCCGTCGCCTTCTTCTTCGAGGATGCGCCCGGTCTCGCACCGGTGGCGGGCGACCAGGGTTTCGAGGATCAGGCGGCGACCTCCTATGTCGTCGACTTCCTGTCGTCGTCGGAGGGTCTGGCGCTCAACAAGGCCTTCATCCGCATCAAGGACCCGAAGCAGCGCCGCAAGGTGGTCGAACTCGTCAAGGCGATGGCCGGCGACGAGGGTGAGTGAGGCCTCGCGTGAATCGCTGATTTTCGGACGCCCGGTGGTCGCAGGTCACCGGGCGTCCGTCGTCGAGGGAAAGGTTTTGCGCCTCCGGCGGTACGGACGCGATCGGCTCGGCTTGACCCTGAGGGGCCTTCATAGTTAAACGAACGGGCCTTTCCGGGCGGCCGACGGCGTTCCCGGGGGCGCGGTCCACCCGTGCGGGGGGCCTCCCGACCCGAGCTCATTTCCTTCTCGCGATCGTCGACGGATCTGGGCGTTTCCATTCGAGGAAACGAAGACGTGTCTCGTTCGAGCTTTCTCTTCACCTCCGAATCCGTCTCGGAAGGTCATCCCGACAAGGTCTGCGACCGCATCTCCGATGAGATCGTCGACGCCTTCTTCCGTCTCGGCCCCGAACTCGGTTGGGACCCGGCGCATCTGCGCGTCGCCGCCGAGACGCTGGCCACCACCAACCGTGTGGTGATCGCCGGCGAAACCCGTGGGCCCGCCGGGATCACCCACGACCTGCTGCGCCATCTCGCCCGGCTCGCCATCCGCGACATCGGCTACGAGCAGGACGGCTTCCACTGGGAGACCGCCGACATCGCGGTGCACCTGCACGCCCAGTCGGCCGACATCGCGCAAGGGGTGGACGCCAGCGGCAACAAGGACGAGGGCGCCGGCGACCAGGGCATCATGTTCGGCTACGCCTGCCGCGAGACGCCGGAGTTGATGCCGGCGCCGATCTACTACGCCCACAAGATCCTCGAGGACCTCGCCACCGCCCGCAAATCGGGCAAGGGCCCGGCCGCGGTGCTCGGTCCGGACGCCAAGAGCCAGGTGACGGTCGCCTACGAGAACGGCGTGCCGGTCCGCGCCCAGCAGATCGTGCTCTCCACCCAGCATCTCGACGAGACGCTGTCGTCGGCGGACATCCGTGCCGTCGTCGAGCCCTTCATCCGCGCCACCCTGCCCCGGGGCTGGGTCGACGCCGAGACGATCTGGCACGTCAACCCGACCGGCAAGTTCGTCATCGGCGGCCCGGACGGTGATTGCGGCCTCACCGGCCGCAAGATCATCGTCGACACCTACGGCGGCGCGGCGCCGCACGGCGGCGGCGCCTTCTCCGGCAAGGACCCGACCAAGGTCGACCGGTCGGCGGCCTATGCGGCGCGCTACCTCGCCAAGAACGTGGTCGCCGCCGGTCTCGCCGATCGCTGCACCATCCAGCTCGCCTATGCGATCGGCGTGTCCCAGCCGCTCGCCGTCTACTGCGACCTGCACGGAACCGGCACCGTCGACGAGGCGAAGATCGAGAAGGCGGCGCGCGAGGTGATGAACCTCTCGCCCCGCGGCATCCGCGAGCATCTCGGCCTCCTCGCCCCGATCTACGCCCGCACCTCCGCCTACGGCCACTTCGGCCGGGCGCCGCAGGCCGACGGCGGTTTCTCGTGGGAGAAGACCGACCTCGTCGCGGCGCTGAAGACCGCCGTCGGCGCCTGATCACCGCCGGCCCTTCTCTTCGAGGCGCACGCGGGTTCGCTCGCGTGCGCCTCTCGCCGTTCCGGGGGTGCCCGATGTCCGATCCGACCGAACCCGACGCCGGGGCTCCCGCCGAGGAGGCCGCCCGCGCCGCCGCCTTCTACGGCCGGCGCAAGGGCAAGCCGCTGCGCCTCGGACAGGCGACGGCGATCGCCGAGCTGCTGCCGCGCCTCGCCGTCGACGTCTCGCGGGCGCCGGTCGATCCCGCTCGCCTCTTCCCCGGCCCGGTCGACGAGATCCGGGTGGAGAGCGGCTTCGGCGGCGGCGAACATCTGATCGAGACGGCGAAGGCGCACCCTTCGATCGGCTTCATCGGCGCCGAGCCCTTCGTCAACGGCATGGCCAAGGCGCTGGTGGCGATCCACGAGGCGGGGCTCGAGGACCGGATCCGCCTTCATCACGCCGATTCGGTCCTGCTCCTCGACGCCCTGACGCCCGCGAGCATCGGCCGATTTTACCTGCTCTATCCCGATCCCTGGCCGAAGAAACGCCATTGGAAGCGCCGCTTCGTCGAACGCGACAACCTCGACCGCATCGCCCGGGTGCTGCGCCCCGGCGGCGAGTTCCGCTTCGCCTCCGATTGGGCGCCCTACGTCGACTGGACGCTGAAGCGGGTGCTCGAGCACCCCGCCTTCGAATGGACGGCCCGCACCGCCGCCGACTGGCGCGAGCCCTGGGCCGGCTGGCCCGGCACCCGCTACGAGGAGAAGGCGATCCGCGAGGGCAGAACACCGGCCTATCTGGTGTTCCGGCGGGTTTGAGATCGGCGATTTTCCGCCCGGCGCTTGCCTTCCGTCGCGATCTGACGTATGAGCCGCTGCAAGCACGAAATTCTCAGATCGTCCTCGTGACGAAACGAGAGTGGGCCCCCCCGGGACCCGCTCTTTCGGTGTTGGGCCGATGCCCCGCCGACGTTCCACGAAGCGATCGAATCGACGGGATCCACGCCACTGACCACGCAGCACGAACCTCGCCTGATCACCGAAACCGGTCTCGACGCCCGCATCGCGGCGCTCGCCGAGCCGGTGATCGAGGATCTCGGCTTCCGTCTCGTCCGCGTGAAGTGCTCGGGCCGCAACGGCTTCACCGTTCAGATCATGGCCGAACGCCCGGACGGTACGATCGGCGTCGACGATTGCGAGAAGATCAGCCGCAACCTCGCCCCGGTCATCGACGCCGAAGACCCGGTCGATCGCGCCTATCATCTGGAAGTGTCGTCGCCCGGCATCGACCGGCCGCTGGTGCGCCGCTCCGATTTCGAGCGCTGGGCCGGCCACGTCGCCAAGATCGAGCTCGAACGGAGCCACGAAGGGCGCCGGCGGTTCCGCGGCCTGCTGCTCGGCGTCCGGGACGACGATTTCGGGGTGAAGCTCGACGGCGTCGCCGAGGGTGAGCCCGATACGGCGTGGCTGCCGCTGGACCTCCTGGCGGAGGCCCGGCTGGTGCTCACCGACGATCTCGTCGCCGCCTCGCTCAAGGCGGCCAAACGACAGGCCCGCGCGGATCTCGACGAGATCGAGGATCCGGCGGTCCACTGAAGAGGACGACACGAGCCCGCCCCAGGTCGGGCCTCGAGGGAGAAGACGATGGCAGTCAGCGCCAACAGACTGGAACTCCTCCAGATCGCCGATGCGGTCGCACGTGAGAAGGTGATCGACCGCAAGATCGTGCTCGCCGCGATGGAGGACGCCATCCAGAAGGCGGCGCGCTCGCGCTACGGCTCGGAGACCGAGGTCCGCGCCGAGATCAACCCGAAGACCGGCGAGATCAAATTGCAGCGCCTGCTCGAGGTGGTCGAGGTCTTCGAGAACCCCGCGACCCAGATCCCGCTCGCCGACGCCCGCCTCAAGAACCCCGACGCCAACCCCGGCGACTTCATCGGCGAGCCGCTGCCGCCGATGGACTTCGGCCGCATCGCCGCCCAGTCGGCCAAGCAGGTCATCGTCCAGAAGGTCCGCGAGGCCGAGCGCGATCGTCAGTACGACGAGTTCAAGGACCGCATCGGCGAGATCGTCAACGGCACCGTCAAGCGCATCGAATACGGCAACGTCATCGTCGACCTCGGCCGTGGCGAGGCGATCGTCCGCCGCGACGAGCTGATCCCGCGCGAGGCCTTCCGCAACGGCGATCGCGTCCGCGCCTACGTCTACGACGTGCGCCGCGAGCAGCGCGGACCGCAGATCTTCCTCTCCCGCACCCATCCCCAGTTCATGGCCAAGCTCTTCGCCCAGGAGGTGCCCGAGATCTACGACGGCATCATCGAGGTGAAGTCGGTCGCCCGCGATCCGGGTTCCCGCGCCAAGATCGCCGTCATCTCGCGCGACCAGTCGATCGACCCGGTCGGCGCCTGCGTCGGCATGCGCGGCTCCCGCGTCCAGGCGGTGGTGCAGGAACTCCAAGGCGAGAAGATCGACATCATCCCTTGGTCGAACGACGCCGCCACCTTCATCGTCAACGCGCTGCAGCCGGCGGAAGTCGCCAAGGTGGTGCTCGACGAGGACGCCGGCCGCATCGAGGTGGTGGTGCCCGACGATCAGCTGAGCCTCGCCATCGGCCGTCGCGGTCAGAACGTCCGCCTCGCCTCCCAGCTCACCGGCTGGGACATCGACATCATGACCGAGGCCGAGGAATCGGAGCGCCGTCAGAAGGAGTTCGCCGAGCGGACCCAACTCTTCATGGATGCGCTCGACGTCGACGAGGTCGTCGCCCAACTGCTCGCCACCGAGGGCTTCGGCCGGGTCGAGGAACTGGCCTATGTCGGCCTCGACGAGATCGCCCGCATCGAGGGCTTCGACGAGGAGACCGCGGAAGAGATCCAGAGCCGCGCCAACGCCTGGCTCGAAGCGCTCGAGGCGGCGCAGGACGAGGAGCGTCGCAAGCTCGGCGTCGACGACGCGATGCGCGACGTGCCGGGGGTGACCACCGCCATGATGGTGGCGCTGGGCAAGGAAGGCATCAAGACCGTCGAGGATCTCGCCGGCTGCGCCACCGACGATCTCGTCGGCTGGACCGAACGCAAGGGCGGCGAAGTCGAGAAGCACGCCGGCACGCTCGACGGCTTCGATCTCAGCCGCACCGACGCCGAAGCCATCATCATGGCCGCCCGCGTCGCCGCCGGTTGGATCGAGGCCCCGGTCGAGACCGAGGCCGAGGAAGGCGAGGCGGAGAGTGCCGACGACTGAGGCCGCTCCCGACGCCGAAGAGGCGCCGGACTGGGACGAACGTCCGCCGAAGAAGACGGACGTGACACGGACCGACATCGTCTCCCGCGAGGCGCGGCCGGTCTCGGAATTGATCCGCTTCGTCGAGGCGCCCGACGGGTCCGTCGTGCCCGACCTGAAGCGGGACCTGCCCGGGCGGGGGGTCTGGGTGGAGGCGACGCGCGCGGCGGTCGACAGGGCCGTCGAACGCCGGCTCTTCGCCCGCTCTCTTCGCAAGCCCGTCGGGGTCGCGTCCGATCTCGGCGCGTTGCTCGACGGGCTCCTGGCGAAACAGGCGCTCGGCACCTTCGGGCTGGCGCGCAAGGCCGGGCTCGTGGTGACGGGCTTCGCCAAAGTGGAAGCGGCGGTGGCGCGCGAGCGTCTCGCCGGCCTGATCCACGCCGCGGAAGCGGGGTCGGACGGAGTGGAAAAACTGGCCGCGGCGCTCCGGCGCCGCTTCGGTGGAGAGATCGGATGCCCGGTCGTCCGAATCTTCACCGGAGCCCAATTGGATTTGGCATTGGGCCGGTCGAATGTGATACATGCTGCGCTGCTTGCTGGCCGGGCGAGCGAAACCTTCCTCGAGCGCGCCCGCGCGCTCGCCAGATATCGCGGTTTCGAGACCTTCGAGACCGTGGTGTCGCCGACCGACGGCCATCACGCGACGAGCGGCACTGCGCCGCAGGAATGACGGGCACATGAACGAACAGAAGAGCTCCGGCGACAAGACCCTCCACGTCGACGTCAAGAAGAAGTTGACGTTGAAGCTGAAGACCGATGCGACGGTCCAGCAGAGCTTCAGCCATGGGCGGTCGAAGACCGTGCTCGTCGAGACCAAGAAGAAGCGGATCCTCAAGCCCGGGGAGACCGAGCACGGCCATCCCGCGCCGGTGATGAAGCTGGCCGAGAGCCCGGCGCCGCGGGTCGAGACGAAGCCGGTCGGCGAGGTTCGCCCGGCCACTCCGGCTCCGGCTCCGACCGCAGCGGCACCCGCCCAGCCCGCGCCGACGCAGGCGAGGCCCCGCCCCCCCGTGGTGCTCCAGACCCTTTCGGCCGGCGAACGCGCCGCTCGCGAGAAGGCGTTGGCCGAAGCCCGCGTCCGCGACGAGGAGGACCGCAAGCGTCGCGTCGAGGAGGAACGTCTTCGCGCCATCGAGGAAGCGCGCCTCGCCGAGGAGCGCCGCATCGCCGAAGAGGCCCGCAGAGCCGCGGCCGCGGCCGAGGAAGAGCGCCGCAGGGCCGCCGGTGAGCCGGAACCCGAACCCGAGCCCGAACCGGTCGTGGCCGCTCCGGCGGCCAAGGCCGCCGCGCCGACCGCCGCCGCGACCAAGCCCACCGAAGCGGCGGCGCCCACCGCCGCCCGTCCGACTCGCCGCGCCGAGGTGGAAGAAGAGGAAGAGGCGCCGCGTCGTGGTCCCGCCGCCCGTCCGGCCGCCGGCCCGGCGCGCCGCATGACCGCCCCGCCGCCGCCCAAGCCGACCCGCACCAAGGGCGACGACAAGCAGCGCGGCAAGCTCACCGTGGTGACGGCGCAGACCGACGACGAGGAGGCCGAGGGCCGCGGCCGCTCGGTCGCCGCCTTCAAGCGTCGCGTCCAGCGCCAGCAGCGCCGCATGCAGTCCTTCGAGCCGCGTGAGAAGATCTCCCGCGAGGTGGTGCTCCCCGAGACCATCACCATCCAGGAACTCTCCAACCGTATGGCCGAGCGCGCCGTCGACGTCATCAAGCTCATGATGAAACAGGGCCAGATGATGAAGATCAACGACGTCATCGACGCCGACACGGCCGAGCTGATCGCCGTCGAGATGGGCCACACGGTCAAGCGCGTCGCCGAATCCGACGTCGAAGAGGGCCTGTTCAGCGCCACCGACGCGACCGACGACCTGCGCCAGCGTCCGCCGGTGGTCACCATCATGGGCCACGTCGACCACGGCAAGACGTCGCTGCTCGACGCCATCCGTTCCACCAAGGTGGCGGCCGGCGAGGCCGGCGGCATCACCCAGCACATCGGCGCCTATCAGGTCGAATCGAACGGCCAGAAGATCACCTTCATCGACACCCCGGGCCACGAGGCCTTCACGGCGATGCGGTCGCGCGGCGCCAAGGCCACCGACATCGTCATCCTGGTGGTGGCGGCCGACGACGGCGTCATGCCGACGACGGTCGAGGCGATCAACCACACCCGCGCCGCGGGCGTGCCGATCATCGTCGCCATCAACAAGATCGACAAGCCGCAGGCCGACCCGGCGCGCGTCCGCAATGCCCTGCTCCAGCACGAGATCGTGGTGGAGTCGCTGGGCGGCGACGTGCTCGAGGTCGAGGTCTCGGCCAAGCAGAAGCTCAACCTCGACAAGCTGCTCGAGGCCATCCTGCTGCAGACCGAAGTGCTCGAGCTGCGAGCCAATCCCGGCCGCCCGGCCGAAGGTACGGTGATCGAGGCCAAACTCGACAAGGGCCGCGGTCCGGTGGCGACCGTGCTCGTCCAGCGCGGCACCCTCAAGGTCGGCGACATCCTCGTCGCCGGCGGCGCTTGGGGACGCGTGCGCGCCCTGCTCAACGACCAGGGTGCCCCGGAACGCGACGCGGGTCCTTCGACTCCGGTCGAGGTCCTCGGCTTCCAAGAGACCCCGGAGGCGGGCGACCGCTTCGCCGTGGTCGAGAACGAGGCCCGCGCCCGCGAGGTCGCCGACTACCGTCAGCGGCTGAAGCGCGAGAAGATGCAGGCTCGCGGCACCTCGGCCCGCGGTTCGCTCACCGAGATGATGAACCAGCTCAAGACCGCCGGCCGCAAGGAGTTCACGCTCGTCGTCAAGGGCGACGTGCAGGGCTCGCTCGAGGCGATCGTCGGGGCGTTGGAGAAGCTCGGCAACGACGAGGTCCGTGCCCGCGTCATCCACGGTGGCGTCGGCGGCATCACCGAATCCGACGTCTCGCTCGCTTCCGCCTCCGGCGCGGCGATCATCGGCTTCAACGTCCGTGCTTCGAAGGAAGCCCGCGAGGCGGCCGAGCGCGAAGGCGTCGAGATCCGCTACTACAACATCATCTACGACCTGGTCGACGACGTGAAGAAGGCGATGAGCGGCATGCTCACGCCGGAGATCCGAGAGACCATGCTCGGCAACGCGCGCATCCTGGAGATCTTCAACGTCTCCAAGGTCGGCAAGGTGGCCGGCTGTCTGGTCACCGACGGCACGGTCGAGCGCGGCGCTTCGGTTCGCCTGATCCGCGACAACGTCGTCATCCACGAAGGCAAGCTGTCGCAGCTCAAGCGCTTCAAGGACGACGCCAAGGAGGTCGTGGTGGGTCAGGAGTGCGGCATGTCCTTCGAGGCCTATCAGGACATGCGCGCCGGCGACATCATCGAGTGCTACCGCGTCGAAGAGATCGCCCGGTCGCTCTGACCG
The DNA here is from genome assembly GCA_030247555.1 of Siculibacillus sp. Classification (GTDB taxonomy): domain Bacteria; phylum Pseudomonadota; class Alphaproteobacteria; order Rhizobiales; family Ancalomicrobiaceae; genus CALBKH01. The sequence goes on from JAOTSD010000017.1 coordinate 23,676, forward strand.
GGGGTCCGGGGCGATGGCGGCGTCTCGCGGCGCCGCCCGCCACCTCTCGAACCTCGCTCGGGTCCGAACCCTGACGAAGGATGATCATGTCCGAGACCTTCTCGTTCCGCTTTCGGCGCGCGGATTGGGTGGCGCTGTCCTCCGCCGTCGCCCGTCGCCCCCTTCTCTTCCGCCTCGCGGTGGTCGTCGCCATGCTCTCGGCGACGACCATGGTGATGTCGGTCGTCTCCTCCTCCGACCCTGCCGCCGGGACGCTCCTCGTCGACGCCATGCGCGGCGGATCGGAGTGGTATCCGTTCTACATCTTCTTCGGTCTCGTCGTCGTCGGCACGTTGTTCCGCCACGTGCTCGTCGGCTTCAACGCCGCCATGGGTTTCGCCCGCATGCCACTGGCGGACAAGGACATGACGGTCGAGCTCGGCGACACCGAGGTCCACGTCTCGGCGCCCGATTTCGGCTGGCGCTTTCCCTGGGCCGCGGTCTCGCGTGTGAGCGAAACGCCGACCCATCTGATACTCGCCACCTCCGGTCGCGAGGGTCTGCCCATTCCGCGCTCCACCTTCGCCGACGCCGAGGCCTTCGAGAAGGTCCGCGCCTTCGTTCTCGCCCATCTCGCCGAGGGAGCCGTCCATGAGCGCGTCTGAGAAGGGGCCGTCGCAACGCCAGCTGCGCGTCGGCGAGATCATCCGCCATGCGCTCGCCGACATCCTCGCCCGCGGCGAGATCGCCGATCCGGATCTCGACGGTGTGGTGATCACCGTGCCGGAAGTGCGCATGTCGCCGGATCTGAAGAATGCCACGGCGTTGGTCATGCCGCTCGGTGGCCGCAACACCAAGAAGGTGATGACCGGGTTGGAGCGGTCGCGTAAATGGCTGCGCGGCCAGATCGCCCGCCGGGTGAACCTCAAGTTCGCCCCCGACATCCGCTTCCAACTCGACACCCGCTACGACGACGACGACACCATCACCGCCGTTCTCCACCGCCCCGAGGTCGCCCGCGACCTCGGTGAGGAGGAGTGAAGGCGCTCGCGACTTCCAGCAGGAAGGCCGGGGTCGCGCACGGCGAATCCGCGAGCAGCCCCCCCTCGCCGGGGTAGGTGGCTCGGTGAGGCCGGCTCGGAGGCGGTCGCAGCCACCGGCACGAACTCGCTCGCGGAGCCGACTCCCACCCCGACCCTCCCCCTGAGGCGGAGGGAACCGCGCCCCCGCCCAGCACAACCGAACAGGTCCCCCACGAAGGCATTCGAAAATGGCCCGCAAGAAGAAGTTCGACGACGTTCACGGCTGGATCGTGCTCGACAAGCCGGTGGGGTTGACCTCCACCCAGGCCGTCGCCCGGCTGAAGCGTCTGTTCCACGCCAACAAGTGCGGCCATGCCGGCACCCTCGATCCACTCGCCTCGGGCATGCTGCCGATCGCCTTCGGTGAAGCGACCAAGACCGTGTCCTTCGTCATGGACGGCACCAAGGTCTATCGGTTCACCGTGCGCTGGGGCGCCCAGACCTCGACCGACGACACCGAGGGCGAGGTGATCGCCACCGCCGACACCCGCCCCTCCCGGGCCGAGATCGAGGCGATCCTGCCGGAGTTCATCGGCGAGATCATGCAGGTGCCGCCGAAGTTCTCGGCGATCAAGATCGACGGCGAGCGCGCCTACGACCTCGCACGCGACGGCGAGGAGGTGGTGCTCGAGGCCCGCCCGATCGAGATCCTCGGGCTCGATTTGGTCGAGGCGCCCGACGCCGACACCGCCGTCTTCGACTGCGAATGCGGCAAGGGCACCTACGTGCGGGCGCTCGCCCGCGACATGGGCCTGCGCCTCGGGACGCGCGGCCACGTCATCGGGCTGAGGCGCGTCCACGTCGGCCCCTTCGAAGAGGACGACATGATCCCGCTCGCCGAGATCGAAGCGGCGGCGGAAGGCGGCCTCGACGCCGCGCGCGCCCTGCTGCGACCGGTCGAAGCGGGCCTCGCCGAGGTGACGGAGGTTCCGGTCGCCCGCGACGCGGCGGCGCGGCTGCGCCGTGGTCAATCGGTGATCCTGCGCGGCCGCGACGCCCCGGCCGACGAGGACGCGGTGTGGGTGACCTGCGGCGGCGAACTCGTCGCCATCGGCGAAGTCGAGCGCGGGGAGTTGGTGCCCCGCCGGGTGTTCATGATGGGAAACGAGTGAACGCCGTCACCTGATGCGGTCGGCGGCCGCGCGCGTCAGATGCCGTCGACGCGTCCCGTCGATGCGAGAGTCGAGAGCGCGTCGCGGCTGCGCGCCGCGATTTCCGCCGCATCCCGCGCCACCGGCAGATCGACGGACGCTTCCTGCCAGCCGTGGCGGCCGAACCAGGCATAGGCGACGGTAAGGACGGGCGGGCGGCCTCCGAGAGCAGCCCCTCTCAGGCGATTGAGCGGGAGCGCCCAGACGTGGAGGACGCCGTTCGACAGCACACCCCTCTCGCCGATGATCACCTCGCCGCCGCGGTAACGCCAATGAGCCTTCTCGACCCGCCGACCGACCAGATGGGCGACGACGACGGCGACGGCGACGAGAAGCGCGATCGACATCATGCCGACCGCCGCGTCCGGGTCGGCCAGTGCGAAGAGCCCGAAGACGACGATGAGAAGAACCACCACCACCACCGCCGCGGATCGCTTGTCCCGTTCGTCCGCGGCGAGGATCTTCGGAGCGATCGCGTTCCACGTGCCGGAATCGACGTGCCACCGGCCGAGAACACGCCGACCGGCGAGGAGTTCCTCGCGCACCGCGGCGAACCGCGCGAAGACGAAGGCGGCGGCGGCGGCGAAGATCAGGAGCGTGATGGCCGCGAAGGTGATCGCGTGGCGATTCATCCCGAGCGCGTCCCGGATGGGGGCCTCGTTCAGAGTCAGCACGATGAACCACGCCGCACAGATCGCCATCACGGCGAGGGCGATGAACAAGCCGCGCCGGGGATCGCTCGACATCTTCGCCTCCCTCGCGAACCGGACCCGGGAGACATCCACCTCCACGACGATCGCCGGGTGGCGGACGCCGTTCGACGCATCGATACCAGAGGCGGAAGATCGCGCATTGATCCAGATGGATCGCTCGCCGAGTCCGCACGATCCCACTGGCGTTCCCCCATCGTTTCGTGCATAAGACGCGCGCACCGACCCCGCTGGACGACATCCCGGCGGGGCCATGTTCGTTTGTCTCAACCGTAAGGATGATCACCGATGTCGATCACGGCCGAACGCAAGCTCGAAGTCGTCAAGCAGTACGCGACCCATGAAGGCGACACCGGTTCGCCGGAGGTTCAGGTCGCGGTGCTCTCCGAGCGCATCGCCAACCTCACCGAGCATTTCAAGACCCACGCCAAGGACAACCATTCCCGCCGTGGCCTCCTGAAGATGGTCTCCTCGCGTCGCTCCCTCCTCGACTATCTGAAGAAGACGGACATGGCGCGTTACAAGTCTCTGATCGAGCGTCTCGGCCTGCGCCGCTGACCTTTCGACCCGGCCGGCCGGGTCGGACGACGAGCTTTCCCGGAGCGACCGCGGTCCGCTTCGGGCTTCTCTTCCGGGAGCGGCGAACACGCCGCTCCGGGTAACTCTTCCGGGAGCGGTGAACACGCCGCTCCGGGTAACTCTTCCGGGAGCGGTGAACACGCCGCTCCCGTGCCGCTCCGGATCGGCATCCGTGCCGCTCCGCTCCCCGGCGGGACACGTCCCGTCGTTCTCCCCGGCGGGACGTGTCCCGCCATCCCGTGCGCCGAGCGCCCGAGTTCGGGTATGCGCTCGCCGCGCACGTCGCGGACCAGGGCAGGATCGCCGGGGGCTCCGCGGGTCGATCGGGCCGGAGCCCCCCGCCGTCTTGCCGTGGTCCAGCGGACGAGGCTCGCCTCGTCCGTCCGCAACCCGAGAGCAGATCGACGCGAGCCCGAGGGCAGACCGCGTCCGATGAGCCTCAACGATGCGGCGCGCCGAGGATCGGCGCCGGCCGCAAGGACCGAAGACACATGTTCCATGTCCATCGCGAAGTGATCGAATGGGCCGGCCGCAAGCTGGTCCTCGAGACCGGCAGGGTCGCCCGTCAGGCCGACGGCGCCGTGTTCGCCTCCTACGGCGAAACCACCGTGCTCGCCACCGTCGTCTCCGCCAAGGAGCCGAAGGCCGGTCAGGACTTCTTTCCGCTGACCGTCAACTACCAGGAGAAGGCCTTCGCCGCCGGCAAGATCCCGGGCGGCTACTTCAAGCGCGAGGGCCGGCCGTCGGAGGCCGAGACCCTGATCTCGCGCCTGATCGACCGGCCGATCCGTCCGCTCTTCGTCGAGGGCTACAAGTGCGACACCCAGGTGATCGTCACCGTGCTCTCGCATGACCTCGAGAACGCTCCCGACGTGCTCGCCATGGTCGCCGCCTCCGCCGCGCTGACCCTCTCCGGCGTCCCCTTCATGGGCCCGATCGGCGCCGCCCGCGTCGGCTACATCGACGGCGAGTTCGTCCTCAACCCGCAGCTCGACGAAGAGACCGAGAACAAGCTCGACCTCGTCGTCGCCGGCACCCACGACGCGGTCATGATGGTCGAGTCGGAAGCCAAGGAGCTGCCCGAGGACATCATGCTCGGCGCCGTGATGTTCGGCCACGCCGGCTTCCAGCCGGTGATCGAGGCGATCATCCGCCTCGCCGAGAAGGCCGCCAAGGAGCCGCGCGACTTCACCGCTCCGGATCTTTCCGCCGTCGAGGCCGCCGTGCTCGAGATCGCCGAGGCCGATCTGCGCGAGGCCTACAAGATCACCGTCAAGCAGGACCGCTACAAGGCCGTCGACGCCGTCAAGGCGAAGGTCATGGCCGCGCTCGTCCCCGCCGACGGCGAGGTCAGGTTCGACAAGGAGAAGGTCGCGACCGCCTTCAAGGAGATCCAGGCCAAGGTGGTGCGCTGGAACATCCTCGACACCGGCTCCCGCATCGACGGCCGCGACCTGACCACGGTCCGCCCGATCGTCGCGGAGGTCGGCGTCCTGCCGCGCGCCCACGGCTCGGCCCTGTTCACCCGCGGCGAGACCCAGGCTCTCGTCGTCGCCACGCTGGGCACCGGTGAGGACGAGCAGTTCGTCGACGCGCTCGCCGGCACCTACAAGGAGCATTTCCTGCTCCACTACAACTTCCCCCCCTACTCGGTCGGCGAAACCGGCCGCATGGGCTCCCCGGGCCGCCGCGAGATCGGCCACGGCAAGCTCGCGTGGCGCGCCATCCACCCGGTCCTGCCGATCAAGCACGAGTTCCCCTACACCATCCGTCTGGTGTCGGAGATCACCGAGTCGAACGGTTCTTCGTCGATGGCCACCGTCTGCGGCTCGTCGCTGGCGCTGATGGACGCCGGCGTGCCGCTGAAGCAGCCGACCGCCGGCATCGCCATGGGCCTGATCAAGGAAGGCGAGCGCTTCGCCGTCCTCACCGACATCCTCGGTGACGAGGACCATCTCGGCGACATGGACTTCAAGGTCGCCGGAACCGCCGACGGCGTGACGTCCCTCCAGATGGACATCAAGATCGCCGGCATCACCGAGGAGATCATGAAGGTCGCCCTCGGGCAGGCCCGCGACGGCCGTCTGCACATCCTCGACGAGATGTCGAAGGCGCTGACCTCGGCCCGTCCGGAACTCGGCGAGCACGCCCCGCGCATCGAGTCCTTCAAGATCCCGACCGACAAGATCCGTGAAGTGATCGGCTCGGGCGGCAAGGTGATCCGCGAGATCGTCGAGAAGACCGGCGCCAAGGTCGACATCCAGGACGACGGCACCGTCAAGGTCTCCTCCGCCGACCAGAAGAAGATCAAGGCCGCCGTCAACTGGATCAAGTCCATCGCCGCCGAGCCCGAGGTGAACGCGATCTACGAGGGCACGGTGGTCAAGTGCATGGAGTTCGGCGCCTTCGTGAACTTCTTCGGTTCGCGCGACGGCCTCGTCCACATCTCGCAACTCGCGCCGCGCAAGGTCGCCAAGGTGACCGACGTGGTGAAGGAAGGCGACAAGGTGTGGGTGAAGCTCCTCGGCTTCGACGAGCGCGGCAAGGTCCGCCTGTCGATGAAGATCGTCGACCAGACGACCGGCCAGGAGATCCCGCGCGAAGAGGGCGACAAGTCGGCCGAGTGATCGGCGCCGCTCGCGAACCAGACACGCGAAGGGCGCCCGCGAGGGCGCCCTTCTTCGTTTCGTCACCCACAACGGCGCCGTTGAATGCGGGCGCGCTCATCGGAGAGGGTCGCGCTTGCGCGCGTCCCGACGCACGTGACGGCAAATGCGGGTCGTCGACCCCTCCATTTCGCATCTCGGTGCCGATCGCCTCGCTCTCGCCGGGCCGGTGGCGTGCGTCGGGGCGGAATGCGGGGCGGTGATGGACGTCCGCCGTCGCCACCCCATATTCGATCTGCGACCGGGCCGTCCGGCGCGCCGGAGGACCGATCGACCATGCCGCCGTCCGCAGACCTCGCCACCGCCGTGGCCGATCTCCCCGCCTACTGGTTCGGCGACCTCTCCGATGCGGTCGCAGTGGGCGAGGGCGACCTACACCTCGCTCGCTGGTGGAGCCACGATCCGGCGATCGACTCCGAGATCGACCGACGCTTCGGCGCCCTCGCCGAGACGGTCGCGACCCGATTCGCCGCCGGTTGGCGGCCGGCCGATCCGGCGACGGCGCTCGCCACCGTCGTCGCCCTCGACCAGTTGCCGCGCAACATCCATCGCGGCACACCGGCGATGTACGCCCGCGACGACCTCGCCGTCGCCGCCACCCGCCATGCGCTCACCCTCGCCGATCCGCTGGCCGGCGACCTCTTCCGCGCCGTATTCTCGCTGATGCCGCTGATGCATTCCGAACGGTTCGCCGATCAGGAGGAGATGGTCGATCGCTTCGAAGCCCTCGCCGCCGAGGCCGAACGCCGCGGGTCGCCGAACCTCGCGGCCTTCCGCGCCAACCTCGACTTCGCCCGCCGTCACCGTGACATCGTCGCCCGCTTCGGCCGCTTCCCCCACCGCAATCACATCCTCGGTCGCCCCTCGACGCAGGAGGAGGAGACGTTCCTCACCGAGCCCGGAAGCGCCTTCTGAGCGATCCACCCGCGACACCGCGCCGGGTCCACCACTCGACCGGCACGATTGCGCCCCGGCTCGCGATCCCCGAAAGTCCGTCCATGACCATACCCTCCCTCGACCTCCTCGTCCTCGGCTGGGGCTATTCCGCCCGCCACGGCGCCGCCTGCCTGAAGGACGACCTGCGCTCGCTCGTCACCACCGCCCGCGATCCGGCCAAGGCCGAGCGGCTGGCGGCGAACGGCCTCGACGTGATCCGTCTCGCCGATCGGCAAGCCGACGCCCGTCTCGCCGCGGCGGTGGCGCGCGCCTCGCACGTCCTCGTCTCGGCCGGACCGAGCGAGGCCGGCGACCCGTTCCTCGCCCGGCTGGAAGGAGCGATCCGCGCCGCCGCCGCCGCGGGGACGCTCCGATGGATCGGCTATCTCTCCACCGTCGGGGTCTACGGCAACGCCGACGGCGGCTTCGTCGACGAGACGACGGTGCCGGAACCGGCCTCGGACCGCACCCGCTGGCGCATCGCCGCCGAGAGCGGCTGGGCGGCGCTCGGCCGCGACCTCGGTGTGCCGGTGGCGATCCTGCGGCTCGCCGGCATCTACGGCCCCGGTCGCAACGCCTTCATCAATCTGGAGAAGGGCACGGCGCGGCGGATCATCAAGTCGGGCCAGATGTTCAACCGCATCCGGGTCGAGGACATCGGCCGGGCGATCGCCGCCGCCGCCCGCACCCGCCTCGACGGCGTCCTCAACGTCACCGACGACGAACCGGCGCCGCCGCAACTGCCGATCGAATTCGCGGCGCGGCTGATGGGCATCGAACCGCCCGCCGAGGTGCCCTACGACGAGGCCGAATTCTCCCCGCTCGCCCGCTCCTTCTGGGGCGAGAGCAAGCGGGTCGGCAACGCCAAGCTCCGGGCGCTGATCGGCGATCTCGCCCACCCGACCCATCGGGAAGGCCTGACGCAGCTGTGGGAGAGCGACACCTGGCGCGGCGACCCGCAGGACCGCGAGGACGCCAGCCCCAAGTTCAGACGGTGAGGGGTTGATCAAATATTCCTCACAGAACACGAGGTCACTTGGGTCGAGAAATCCGGACGATCGCAGGCGCAATGAAAAGCTTTGGATATATCCCTTCGAATGGGATCAATATTTCCGCCTCTACGAGTTTGTCTATTGTATTCTTGGCAGCTGGATATGTAACATTCAATCTCCTCTGTGCGTCTCTCACCGTTAGCGCCGGCCTTTCAAACAGATGATCGACCAATGTGATAGCCCCTGCGGATCTTCCCAAATTTGCGGCTTTTGCCCGGTATTCAGCTTGCAGATCAATGAGGCGATCGATTATTTCGATCGCTTCTCGGCAACTCTCTGCCAATTTCTCGAAAAAGAAATTGATCCATTCTGCCCATGCCCCACGAGATGATACACCATACATCAAATCAATATAATTATTCTTATATTTCTCAAGAGTCGGGCTCATGTAGAGAATTGGCATATCCAAGAGGCCAGAATGTACGGCCATCAGAGAAATCAACATACGTCCTACGCGCCCATTGCCATCCGCAAACGGATGTATCGCTTCAATCTGATAGTGTACGAGCGCTAGGTCGATCAGAGGTGTTGGGAAATCGGTAGTCTCGCGGTTGATGTAGGCTTCCAGTTGGTCCATGCAGGTCATCGTTTCGGCGGCCGGCGGGGGAACGAACCTGGCTTTGTCGATGGTGATACCACCGATCCAATTCTGTTCTTTCTTGTATTCGCCTGGGCGCTTGTTCGCGCCTCGTGCGCCGCTCAGACCACTGAGGAGAGTTTGATGTGCCGACTTCAGAACTCGATGTGAAATCGGGAGCTTATCGAGCATCTCGAGCGAACTCGATAATGCATCCAGATAATTATAAACCTCACGTGTCGAATCGTCAGGGTTTGTCTTCACGCCCGCTTCGGCAAGAAGAAGTTCGTCATCAGTTGTGAACGTACCTTCCATCGCCGATGAGGTCAGGGCTTCCCGCCGCTGCAATGGGCGCACCAAAACATACGGATTCTGAAGACGACGGCACGCACCTTTGAGTTCGCCGATGGCCTGCATTGCAGAAGCCATCGAGAGGGCGATTGAACCGAGATCGATTTTCGGCGGGAGCGGTGCCGGCACAAATGCTGACGCATGTTCCAACGTCGGAATAAGCGTACCGGTTGTAGAGTCGATGAAATCAGCGGCATCCATTGTGGTGTCCCCTATAATGCCGAGTTGCAAATTATAGGCTGGATCCACAAACTTTAAAATGCCGCGCCGACCTATATGGAACTAGAACGGACGGGCGACAATCAGGCGGGACGGACACGACCCACATGGAATTTGTATCGCACGGTCGACTCGGCGCGCGGAGAAGAACTCGGAAAGGCCGAGGGATCGCGATCGTCCGCAATCGCCCCGGCCCCAGTCCTTCGCCGGCCCTCACAGGATGAAGCGGCTCAGATCGGCGTTCTTCGCCAGTTCGCCGATGTTCGCCTTCACGTGGGCGGCGTCGATGACGATGGTCTCGCCGGAGCGGTCCGGGGCGGTGAAGGAGATGTCGTCGAGGATGCGCTCCATCACCGTCTGGAGACGGCGCGCGCCGATGTTCTCGACCGACCCGTTGATCTCCACCGCGACCGAGGCGATCTCGGTGATGGCGTCGGGGGTGATGTCGAGGGTGATGCCCTCGGTCGCCATCAGCGCCACGTATTGCTTGATCAGGCTCGCCTCGGTGTCGGTGAGGATGCGCTCGAAGTCTTCCCTGGTCAGCGGCTTCAGCTCGACGCGGATCGGCAGGCGGCCCTGCAGCTCGGGCAGCAAGTCGGCCGGCGTCGCCACGTGGAAGGCGCCGGAGGCGATGAAGAGGACGTGGTCGGTCTTCACCGGCCCGTATTTGGTCGACACCGTCGTGCCCTCGATCAGCGGCAGCAGGTCACGCTGGACGCCCTCGCGGGAGACGTCGGCGCCGGCGCGGCCGTCGTGGGCGCAGATCTTGTCGATCTCGTCGAGGAAGACGATGCCGTTCTCCTCGACGGCGCGCACCGCCTCCGCCGTCACCTGCTCCTGATCGACGAGCTTGTCGCTCTCTTCCGCCAGCAACAGCTCGTAGCTGTCGGCGACCAGCACCTTGCGGGTCTTCTTCATGCCGCCGAAAGCCTTTCCGAGCATGTCGCCGAGGTTCATCACCCCGATCGAACCACCCTGCATGCCCGGCAGGTCGAAGCTCGGCATCTGCGGTTGGGCGGAGACCTCGACCTCGATCTCCTTGCCGGCGAGTTCGCCGCGGCGCAGCTTCTGGCGGAAGGCGTCGCGGGTCGTCGGCGAGGCCGACTTGCCGACCAGCGCGTCGAGGACGCGCTCCTCCGCCGCCAGCTCGGCCTTGGCCTTCACTTCGGCGCGCTTCCTCGCCTTGACGAGGCCGATGCCGACCTCGACCAGATCGCGGACGATGCTGTCGACGTCGCGGCCGACGTAGCCCACTTCGGTGAACTTGGTCGCCTCCACCTTGAGAAAGGGCGCGTCGGCGAGCTTGGCCAGCCGGCGGGAGATCTCGGTCTTGCCGACGCCGGTCGGGCCGATCATCAGGATGTTCTTGGGCAGAACCTCCTCCTTCAGCGGACCGGTGAGCTGCTGGCGGCGCCAGCGGTTCCGGAGCGCGATGGCGACGGCGCGCTTGGCGTCCTTCTGGCCGACGATGAAGCGGTCGAGTTCGGAGACGATCTCGCGCGGCGAGAAATCGGTCATGAGCGGGATCCCTGAGGCGAAGCGGGAAGGGGCACGAGGGCTCGGACGGAAGCCGGCGCGAGGCGGAGCGCCGCGGCGCGCAAGGGGCGCCAACCGACCGCGATGACGAGGATGACGGCGCCGACCACCCCGACGGTGAGCGGCGCGCCGACCGACGGGGTCCACCCCGAGCGCTCGATCAACACGCCGATCGACACGCCGAGATAGAGCAGGCCGGAGACGAGCAGCGCCCGGCGGTCGACCACCAGGGCGACGAAGGCGATCACCACGAACAGCGCCAGGACGAAGCCGGCCTCGCCGACGCCGATCGAGTCGAGGTCGATCCCGGCGATGGAGATCGCCGGATGGACGATCAACGGCGAGGCGAGGAGATGCAGCCAGAAGGCGACGTCGGTGCGCCGGGTGCGGCGCTCGCGGTCGGAAGCGTCCCACCACATGGCGAGGGCGAAGACGACGAGCCCGAGCGGCAGGAGCACCGCATCGCGATGGGCGTCGAAGAAGCCGGGCGCGACGGCCTGCAACAGGGCGAGGACCATGATCCCGGCGCCGGCGGTCGCCGCCGCCACCGAGATCGGCACCCCGAAGCGCCGCCAGTGAACCCAGCCGACGGCGAAGGCCGTCGCCGCGCCGACGATCGCGGCGAGATTCTTCATCCCGGCGACATCACCGGCGAAGGTCCCGGCGACACCGGCGGCGCCGACCAACAGCGCGGTGAGCGCGATGCTCGGGAAGGCCATGCGCCAGCGCCGCGAGAACAGTTCCGACAGGCCCCAAGCGAGCAGGGCGACGGCCGCCGCCGCCAATCCGGGTCGGCCGCGGCCGACGACGAAGGCGAGGCCGCCGGCGAGGAGCAGGATGCCGAGGGTGACGAAGATGTCGTTGAAGGAGGTGACGAAGCGCACCTCCTCCTCGTCGGCGCGCGGCGCAGCGACGCGCCGTCCCTCGACGAAGGTGACGAACGCCTCGGCCGAGGCGGCCGGGAGGACACCCGCGGCGACGGCGGCCGCGAGATCCTCCTCGTCGAAACCGCGGGGGCGGGGCGTGTCGCTCATGCGCCGAGGCTCTCCACCACGACGTTGTGGTTGGTGTAGACGCAGATGTCGGCGGCGATCCGCATCGCCCGGCGGGCGATCTGCTCGGCGTCGAGATCCAGATCGATCAGCGCCTTGGCGGCGGCGAGCGCGTAGGAACCCCCCGAGCCGATGCCGGCGACGCCGTCCTCGGGCTCCAGGACGTCGCCGGTGCCGGTCAGCACCAGAGTGGTCTTGTCGTCGGCGACGATCATCATCGCTTCGAGGCGGCGCAGATAGCGGTCGGTGCGCCAGTCCTTGGCGAGCTCGACGCAGGCGCGGGTGAGCTGCCCGGGGTATTGCTCGAGCTTCTTCTCCAGCCGCTCGAACAGGGTGAAGGCGTCGGCGGGGCGCCGGCGAAACCGCCGATGACGTCGCCGCGGCCGATCGGCCGGACCTTGCGGGCGGAGTGTTTGATCACCGTCGCCCCGAGGGTCACCTGCCCGTCGCCGGCGATGACGACGCGGCCACCCTTCCTCACCGCCAGGATGGTCGTGCCGTGCCAGGATTCGGGACCGGAGGCGGCGGGGGCATGGGTCATGGGAAGCTCCGCTGGGTCGGCACGCCGGCCGAGATCGCCCCAATGTAGGTACGGCGCGGCCGGATGCAAACGCCGCCCGCGGCGGACGCGGGCGGCGATCGATCGGTCGAACGGCGGAGGCCCGGCGTCGCCGGCGGCCGGATCAGCGCAGGAAGCCGATGATGTCCTTGACCGCGTCCATCACCGGGCGGGCGATCGCCGAAGCGCGCTCGGCGCCGTCCCTCAGGACGGCGTCGATGTGGGCGGTGTCGTCCATAAGACGCTTCATCTCGGCCCCGACCGGGCCGAGCCTGTCGACCGCCAGTTCGGTCAAGGCCGCCTTGAAGCCGGAGAACTGGCCGCCGCCGAACTGGCCGAGGACGTCGGCGGTCGACCGGCCGGAGAGCGCGGCGTAGATGCCGACGAGGTTCTGCGCCTCGGGACGGCCGGCTAGACCCTCGATCTCGCTCGGCAGCGGTTCGGGGTCGGTCTTGGCCTTGCGCAGCTTGGCGGCGATGGTATCGCGGTCGTCGGTGAGGTTGATGCGGGAGAGGTCGGAAGGATCCGACTTCGACATCTTCTTGGTGCCGTCGCGCAGCGACATGACGCGCGTCGCCGGACCCTGGATCAACGGCTCGGTGAGCGGGAAGAATGCGTCCCCGAAGCCGTGCTCGGCGATCGCCTCGGCGAAGTCGTTGTTGAACTTCTGGGCGATGTCGCGGGTGAGCTCCAGGTGCTGCTTCTGGTCCTCGCCGACCGGCACGTGGGTGGCACGGTAGACGAGGATGTCGGCGGCCATCAGCGTCGGGTAGGCGAAGAGGCCGAGCGAAGCGCGTTCGCGGTCCTTGCCGGCCTTCTCCTTGAACTGGGTCATCCGCTCCATCCAACCCATGCGGGCGACGCAGTTGAAGATCCACGCGAGCTCGGCGTGTTCGGGGACGCGGCTCTGGTTGAAGACGATGTGCTTCAGCGGATCGATGCCGGCGGCGAGGAAGGCGGCGGTCACCTCGCGGATGTTGGCGCCGAGCTGCTTCGGCCCACCCCACACCGCCACCGGCTGGGTGATGGCGTGCAGATCGACGACGCAATAGACGCAGGAGAACGACTTCTGCATCTCGACGAAGCGCAGGATCGCCCCGAGGTAGTTGCCCAGATGCAGGTTGCCGGTGGGCTGCACGCCGGAGAAGACGCGGGGCTGGATGGCGGCTCGGCTGTCGTCGGTCATCGGTCGGTTCCGTCTCGGCCACCACGGGATCGGCGGCGCGCGCGTTATGCGCGATCCTCCGGGCGTGGGCAAGACGCATCGTGATGGCGATCGCCCTCGCGGCGGCGGAAAAACCGCGGGCGCGCGCCGTCGACCACACCGGTGGCGAAGATCAGGCCGGCGTGGACGGCGACACCGAGCCCGACGAGACCGGCGAGCGTCCCCGACCGGACCAGCGCCGACCTGCCGAGGGCGAGCCAGGGTTCGACGAGCCCGTGAGCGAGGTGGACGACCACCGCCATCGCCAGCGCCGCCACCGCCAGTCGCGGCAGGCGTCGGACGAGAACGGCGTCGAAGTGCCAGAGGCGGCGGGTCCGGAGGCGAATGAGGAGCATCACGGCGTTGACCCAACCGGCGGCGACCGTGGCGAGGGCGACGGCGAGCCAGCCGATCACCGGCGCGAAGGCGAGGGCGAGGGCGGCGTTGACCGCCACCGCGACGCCACCGATCAGCATCGGCGTCATCGTGTCCTCGCGGGCCTGGAAGACCGGCGTGAAGACGCGAACCAGAACGAAGGCCGGCAGGCCGAAGGCGAAGATTTCGAGCGCCCGGGCGGCGGCGAGGCGATCGGCGGCCGTGAAGGCGCCGCGCTCGAAGAGCACCGAGACGATCGGTTCGGCGAGGAGGGCGAGGGCGAGCGCGGCGGGCAGAGCCAGGGCGAGGGCGAATTCCAGCGCCCGGTTCTGCACGTCGCGGCCGGCGTCGGGGCCGCCTTCGCCGAGGCGATGGGCGATCTCCGGCAACAACACCTGCCCGACGGCGATGCCGACGACCCCGAGCGGCAGCTGGTAGAGGCGGTCGGCATAGTAGAGCCAGCTCACCGCCCCGGTGGTGGCCGAGGCGATGACGGTACCGACGATCAGGTTGATCTCCGAAATCGCCCCACCGAGGAGACCGGGTAGTCCCAATCGAACGAGGCGCCGGATCTCCGGCGAAAGGCGCGGGGCGACGAGCGGTGGCGCGAGACCGGCGCGGACGACGGCGACCGCGAGGAGGGCGACCTGCGCCACGCCGCCCGCCACCACCGCCCAGGCGAGCAGGATCGCCGCGCGGTCGTGGTCGAACCCGCCGGCGACGAGGATGAACAGCAGAGCGGCGATCAGTCCCGCGTTCAACACCACCGGAGCGAGCGAGGGCACGAGGAAGCGGCGATCGGCGATCATCGGGCCGGAGACGAGCGCCACCACCGTGACCAGCGCCAGATAGGGCAGGCAGATGCGGGCGAGGCGAATCGTCAGGTCGCGCTTGCCGGGATCGGCGGCGAAGCCGGGGGCGAGCAGATCGACGAGTTGCGGCGCGACGAGCATGGCGACGAGGGTGACGACCACCACCACCACCACCAGACCGGCCAGTGCTTCGCCGGTGAAGCGGCGGGCCGCGGCCTCGCCCGCTTCGGCGCGGCGGCGGACGTGGACGGGGACGAAGGCGGCGGCGAAGGCGCCCTCGGCGAAGAGGCGGCGGAAGAGATTGGGCAGGCGGAGGGCGACGAGGAAGGCGTCGGCCGCCGGACCACTGCCGAGGACGGCGGCGAGCCCGGTGTCGCGCAGGAAGCCGGCGACGCGCGAGACGAGCGTGGCGCCACCGACGGTGAGGACGTTGCGGAGGAGCGACAAGGGCGCGGCGCCTGGGCTCGACGGTTGCGGGGGCGCCCTCAGGCGGTGAGACGTTCGGGCTTCTTGCGGTCCGACCCGTCGAAAGCGCGCAACAGATGCTCGCGGATGGTCTTCTCGCGCGACCGATTCTCGACCTTGTGGCCGAAGAGATCGGTCACGTAGAAGACGTCCACCACCCGCTCGCCGAAGGTGGCGATGTGGGCGGAGGCGATGTTGAGATTGAGGTCGGAGATCTCGCGAGTGAGATCGTGGAGCAGGCCCGGACGGTCGAGGCCGGAGACTTCGAGCACGGTGAAGCGGTCCGACCAGGAATTGTTGACCATCACGTCGGTCGGGATGGTGAAGGCCTCGAGGCGGGCGCGGGAGGCGGTCTTGCGCGCCACCTGATCGGGCAGGCGTTCGACGCCCATCAGCGTCTTCTCGATCAGCGCCGAGATGCGCTGGCCGCGCCTCAGTTCGTCGTGATCGTCGGTGAATTCGCGACCGATGAAGATGGTGTCGAGCGCCAGTCCGTCGGTGGTGGTGTAGATCTGGGCATCGACGATGTTGGAGCCGGCCACGGCGCAGGCCCCGGCGATGGCGGAAAGCAGGCGCGGGTGATCGTCGGCGAGAACGGTGATCTCGGTGACGCCTTCGAAGACGTGCGGCATGACCGAGGTGGCGAGTTTGCGGTTCTCGCGTGTCGCCCGTCGGATGAACTCGGCGTGGCGGATCTTGCGCGGCAGGTCGACGCGCAGCCAGTAGGGCGGATAGTGACGCTCGACGTAGGCCTGCTTCTCCTCCTCACTCCAGTCGACGAGCCGGTCGGAGAGTTCCTGCTTGGCGCGGGCGACACGCTGGTCGCGGCCGACCTGGGAATGGCCGCCGGCGAGATAGGGCTCGGTCTCGTAGTAGAGGGTGCGCAGCAGCTGGCCTTTCCAGCCGTTGAAGACTCCGGGGCCGACGGCGCGGATGTCGGCGACGGTGAGGCAATGGAGCAGCTTCAGCCGTTCCGGCGACTGCACGATCTCGGCGAAGGTCTCGATGGTGCGGCGGTCGTTGAGATCTCTTCCCTGCGCGACCGAACTCATCACCAGATGGTTCTCCACCAGCCAGGCGACGGAGTCGGTCTCCGCCGCGGTGAGCCCGAGCCGCGGACAGAGGCGGCGGGCGATGGTGCCGCCGTAGAGCGAATGATCCTCCGGCCGGCCCTTGGCGATGTCGTGGAGGAAGGTCGCGACGAAGAGCACCTTGCGGTTCTGGATGCCGGAGAAGAGCTCGGTGGCGAGCGGCACCTCTTCGGCGATGGTGCCCTTCTCGATCGCCGACAGTTCGCCGATCGAGCGCAGCAGATGCTCGTCGACGGTGTAGTGGTGATACATGTTGAACTGCATCATCGCGACGATCCGGCCGAAATCCGGAACGAATCGGCCGAGCACGCCGGTCTCGTTCATGCGCCGGAGAACGCGTTCGGGATCGTGGCGGGAGGCGACGATGTCGAGGAAGAGCCGGTTGGCGGTCTCATCGGTCCGCAGCCGGTCGTCGATCAGGCGCAACGAGCGAGTGATCAACTGCAGCACGTCGGGGTGGAAGTCGAGGTTGTTGCGGTCGGCTTCGTGGAAGATGCGGATCAGTTCGACCGGGTCGCGCTCGAAGACGTGGACGTCGGCGACGTTGATGCGCGCGTGATCGACGACGAAGGTCTCGCCGTTGCCCTTGGGCTTGCGGCGGCGGGTGAAGCGGCCGAAGAAGCGGTTGAGCACCGGGGCCTGCTTGACGTGCTCCTCCTCCAGCGCGGCGCAGAAGATCAGCGTCAGGTCGCCGACGTTCTTGGCGAAGAGGAAGTAGTGCTTCATGAAGCGCTCGACCGCGCGCAGGCCGGCCTTGTCCTGATAGCCGAGGCGGGCGGCGATCTCGCGCTGGAGGTCGAAGGAGAGGCGCTCCTCGGCCCGGTTGGTGGCGAAGTGCATGTGGCAGCGCACGCCCCACAGGAAGTCGTCGCAGCGCTCGAAGCGGCGGTACTCGGCGCGCGAGAACACGCCCGCGGCGATCAGGTCGTGGGTGTTCTTCACCCGGTAGAAGTACTTGGCGATCCAGAACAGGGTCTGCAGATCGCGCAGGCCCCCCTTGCCCTCCTTGATGTTGGGCTCGACCAGATAGCGGCTCATCCCTTGGCGCTTGTGGCGCTCGTCGCGCTCGGCCAGCTTGGCGGCGATGTAGTCGCGACCCGTCCCCTGCACCACGTCGCGGTCGAAGCGCATCTCCAGTTCGGCGAAGAGCGGTCCGTCGCCCCAGATGTAGCGGGCCTCGAGGATGGCGGTGCGGATGGTCAGATCGGAGCGCGACAGGCGGATGCACTCCTCGACGTTGCGGGTGGCGTGACCGACCTTCAGACCCATGTCCCACAACATGTAGAGGATGTATTCGACGACGCTCTCGCCCCAGGGCGTCTGCTTGTAGGGCAGGATGAACAGGAGATCGATGTCCGATCCCGGCGCCAGCGTCGCCCGGCCGTAGCCGCCGACCGCGGCGATCGACATGCGCTCGGCCGAGGACGGGTTCTTCACCGGATAGACGTGCTCGACGGCGAAATCATAGATCACCCGGATCAGCTCGTCCTGGACGTGGGAGAGCCGTTCGGCGCAGCGCACGCCGCGCTTGTCGGCGAGGAGCAGGTCGTGGATCCGGGCGCGCGCCTCGAGACGCACTTCCTTGAGGATGGCGAGAGCCTTGGCGCGGACCGCCGGATTGCCGCCGTCGGCGCCCTCGGCGACCAGACCGGAGAGGCGACGACGCAGGTCGTCGGTGTCGATCAATCCCGCGATATGGTCCGATGCGGCCATCCGTGCTCCGATTCTCGCCGAGGAGTCGGTGGGAACGTGCTCCGCCCCGCCTCGTGTCCCGGGCGAAAATAGCCGTCCACCGCATCGCTTTCCATCGCCGATCGACGGTGCGACCGGAAATTTCGGCGGCGGGCGCCGCGACTGCGACCATCGGACCTCTTACGTCGGAACACGTAAGCATCTATCCGGATCCGCCGCACGCCATCCCGGTGCGGCGCGACCAGGGGACGGCAGGCGCGGACGGCGCCACGCCCGACGATCCGATGTCGTGCCGGCGGCTCGATCCGAGGAGGAACACATGATCGCACTCGTACTCGCGGCGGTTCTCGTCGCCTACGTCGCCGCCGTCGTCGTCTGGGGTTACCCGGCCCTGATCATCGGACTGCTGATCGCCGTCGCCCTCGCCTTCGTCGTGATCCTCGCCTTCACCGGTGACGGCCTCGTCGCCAAGAAGGGCGGTGCCGGGCACTGAGCCTCGCCGGACGTGGAGACGGGCGGTCGATCGCGGGGTTCGTGATCGTCGTCCGGCCTCTCCGCAAGGTTCCCATGCTGAAACGGAGCGGAGTTCGCGCTAGAATTCCTATTCGATGGTGTCGTCGAAGGTCGGCGGCGCCGAAAATCCGATCTCGCGCCGGCGCGGCTGGAGATCGCAACGAGGTGGAGGAGAGCCCCATGTCCGACCTCGCGCTCATCGTCATCGGCATCGTCGTCTTCGTCGGGCTCGCGATCGCGTTGGCCGGACCGGTCCGCGCCTGGCTGTCGAGCGAATCGAAGGTCTTCCTCCACGATCTCAAGGCCGACGACGAACTCGACCTCGAGGAGGCGCAACGCGAGGCGACCGCCGAGCAGCGGCCGCGAACCTGAATCCGGCGCGAAGGAGACGACGCGCCGCAGCTCCGACGGCCGCTCCCGACGATCGACGTCTCAGCCGTTGACGTCGTAGGCGGCCAGCGCCGCCATGTTGATCAGGTCGGAGTCGCGGGCGCCGAGGGGGACGATCTGCACCGGCTTGTCGAGGCCGACGAGGAGCGGGCCGATCACCGTGGCGCCGCCGAGGGCGCGCAGCGTGCCCGAGGTGATCGAGGCGGCGTGGATCGCCGGCATCACCAGGACGTTGGCCGGGCCCTTGAGGCGGCAGAAGGGATAGGCCGCCATGCGCGCCGGATCGAGGGCGACGTCGGCCGACATCTCGCCCTCGTATTCGAAGTCGACGTGGCGGCGGTCGAGGATCTCCACCGCCTCCTTCACCGACGCGGTACGCACGCCCGGCGGCTGGCCGAAGTTGGAATAGGCGAGCAGCGCGACGCGCGGCTCGTAGCCGAGGCGGCGGGCGGCGCCGGCGGCTTCCTCGGCGATGTCGGCGAGTTCCTCGCCGGTCGGCAGCTCGGTGATCGCCGTGTCGGCGACCAGCACGGTGCGGCCGCGCGCCAGCACCAGCGACAGGGCGATCACCCGATGGCTCGGCTTGGCGTCGATGACGCGGCGGACGTCGTTGAGCACCGAGGTGAAGTGGCGGGTGGTGCCCGACACCATGGCGTCGGCGTCGCCGAGCGCCACCATCGAAGCGGCGAAGACGTTGCGGTCGAGGACGATGCGGGCGCAGTCGCGGTAGAGCAGGCCGTTCCTCTGTTGACGCTCGTAGAGGTGGTCGGTGTAGGCCTTGCCGCGGGCGGCGGTCAGCACGTTGACCACCTCGAGCCCTTCCGGGAGATCGATGCCGGCGCTCCCGGCGGTCGCCTCGATGCGGTCCTCACGACCGACGAGGGCGGCGGTGCCGAGGCCCTGGTTGACGAAGGAGGCGGCGGCGCGGATCACCTGCTCCTCCTCGCCCTCGGCGAAGACGACGTGCCTGGGTTCGGACTTCAGCTTGGTGAAGATGCGTTGCAGCGTGCCGGCGACCGGATCGCGGCGCGCCGACAGGCTCTGCTGGTAGGCCTCCATGTCGACGATCGGCCGGCGGGCGACGCCCGATTCCATCGCCGCCCGCGCCACCGCCGCCGGGATCTCGGAGATCAGGCGCGGATCGAAGGGGACGGGGATGATGTACTGCGGGCCGAATTTCGGGCGCACGCCGCGATAGGCGACGGCGACCTCGTCGGGCACGTCCTCGCGGGCGAGCGCGGCGAGCGCCTGGGCGGCGGCGATCTTCATCTCCTCGTTGATGGTCGTGGCGCGGACGTCGAGGGCGCCGCGGAAGATGTAGGGGAAGCCGAGGACGTTGTTGACCTGGTTGGGGTAGTCGGAGCGGCCGGTGGCGACGATGGCGTCGGGGCGCACCGCATGCGCCTCCTCCGGCGTGATCTCCGGATCCGGGTTGGCCATGGCGAAGATGATCGGGTTCGGCGCCATCGAGGCGACCATCTCCTGGGTCAGCGCCCCCTTGGCGGAGAGACCGAAGAAGATGTCGGCGCCGTTGACCGCCTCGGCGAGGCTGCGCGCCTCGGTGTCGATCGCGTGGGCCGACTTCCACTGGTTCATGCCCTCGGTGCGGCCCTTGAAGACCACGCCCTTGGTGTCGCAGAGGGTGACGTTGTCGTGGCGGAAGCCCATCGCCTTGACCAGTTCGATGCAGGCGATGCCGGCGGCGCCGGCGCCGTTGCAGACGAGCTTGGCCTCGGAGATGGCGCGACCGGTCAGGTGCAGAGCGTTGATGATGCCGGCGGCGGAGATGATCGCCGTGCCGTGCTGGTCGTCGTGGAAGACCGGGATCTCCATCAGCTCGCGCAGACGGCTCTCGATCATGAAGCACTCGGGGGCCTTGATGTCCTCGAGGTTGATGCCGCCGAAGGACGGGCCGAGATAGCGCACCGCCGCGATGAACTCCTCGACGTCCTCGGTCGCCACCTCGAGGTCGATCGAGTCGACGTCGGCGAAGCGCTTGAACAGGACCGCCTTGCCCTCCATCACCGGCTTGGAGGCGAGCGCCCCGAGATTGCCGAGGCCGAGGATCGCGGTGCCGTTGGAGATGACGGCGACGAGATTGCCCTTGGAGGTGTAGTCGTAAGCCTTCGACGGGTCCTCGGCGATGGCGCGCACCGGCACGGCGACGCCCGGCGAATAGGCGAGCGCCAGGTCGCGCTGGGTCGCCATCGGCTTGGTCGGCACGATCTCGAGCTTGCCGGGCTTGCCCTGAGCGTGGAACTGCAGCGCCTCCTGGTCGGTGACGGCGAGGCGGGTCCTGCCCGTGGGCTTGTCGTTCATGTCCATGCGTCTCTCCAGGGCCGCGGGCGGTGCGCGGTTCTCGTTCTCATCGGCGAGTGAAGTGCGGCGGGCGCCGCGGCGGCGGGGGCCCGCGCCACGGATCTTCCCGAAACCGCGTCTCGTCGAAGGGGAGAGGACCATAGTCGCGCGCCGAGCCGCGCTCAAGGCGGGGCGAGGGGTCTCGTCGACGGAATCGCATGCTTCCTTGGTCTCGAGCCCACTTTCGACCTCGAAACCGACGCCCGGTGGTGGAAAGACGGAGGCGCGGCCGCCGCACGGCTCGCCCCGGCGCCATCTCCTCTGATAAGCTCCGCGCCTCGCCCGCCCCCGCCGCGCCCCGAGAGCTTCCGCCCCCATGTCCGACCCGACGGCCCGCGACGCCTCCGACCTGCGCCCGACGCCGGTCATGGAGCAGTACATAGAGATCAAGGCGGCCAATCCCGACTGCCTCCTGTTCTACCGGATGGGCGACTTCTACGAATTGTTCTTCCACGACGCCGAGGAGGCGAGCCGGGCGCTGGGCATCGTGCTGACCAAGCGGGGAAAACACCTCGGCGAGGACATCCCGATGTGCGGCGTGCCGATCTCGCGCGCCGACGAATATCTCCAGCGGCTGATCGCCTTCGGCTTCCGCGTCGCGGTGTGCGAGCAGCTCGAGGACCCGGCGGAGGCGCGCAAACGCGGCTCCAAGTCGGTGGTCAAGCGCGATGTCGTCCGCCTCGTCACCCCCGGCACCATCACCGAGGACAACCTGCTCGACGCCGGCCGCGCCAACTGGCTCGTCGGCCTGACGCGGGCGAAGGGTGGCGAGGGCGAGGCGAGCCGCTTCGGTCTCGCCTGGGTCGACATCTCGTCCGGTGCCTTCCGGGTCGCCGAGACCGACGCGGCCCGGCTCCCCGCCGAGATCGCCCGCATCGAGCCGCGCGAGATCGTGCTTCCCGACCGGCTCTTCGACGACTCGGAACTGAGGCCGCTGCTGCGCTCCGAGCGCATCGCGGTGACCCCGGTGGCGGGCGCCCTGTTCGACGCCGCCACCGCCGAGGCGCGGGTGGCGAGTGCCTTCGCGGTGGCCACCACCGACGCCTTCGGCGGCTTCTCGCGGCTGGAACTCTCGGCGATCTCCGGCGTCGTCGCCTATGTCGAGCGCACCCAGAAGGGGGCGCGCGCGCCGCTCGAGCCACCGCGCCGCGAGGGCGGCCTCGGCGAAGGCGCGGCGATGATGCTCCTCGACGCCGGCACCCGCGCCAATCTCGAGATCTCCCGCACGCTCTCCGGCGAGCGCCGCGGCTCGCTCCTCTCGGCAATCGACCGTACGGTGACCGCCGGCGGTCAGCGGCTGCTGGCCGAACGGCTCGCCGGCCCCTCGACCGACCGCGGCGTCATCGAGGCGCGGCTCGACGCGGTCGGCTTCCTCCTCGACGATCCTACCCTCAGGCGTCGGCTGCGCGAGGCGCTGGAAGTCGCTCCCGACATGCTGCGGCCGCTCGGTCGGCTGGGACTCGGTCGCGGCGGGCCACGGGATCTCGGCGCGATCCGCGCCGGGCTCGAGGCGGCGCGCCGTCTCGGGGCCGGTCTGGCGACCATCGGCATCCTGCCGGTGGAACTCGAGCGGGCGCGCGAGGCGCTCGCGGCGGCACCGAGCGACCTCTCCGACCTGCTAGGCGGCGCCCTCCTCGACGAATTGCCGCTCGGCCGGCGCGACGGCGGCTTCGTCCGACCCGGCTGGTCGGTGCCGCTCGACGAGGCGCGCGAGCTCTCCGCCGACAGCCGCCGCACCATCGCGCGCCTCGAGGCCGACTACGTCGTCGAGACCGGCATCAGGTCCCTGAAGATCCGGCACAACAACGTGCTCGGCTTCTTCGTCGACACCACCGCCACCCATGCCGAAAAGCTCTTCGCCCCGCCGCTCGCCGAACGCTACATCCACCGCCAGACACTCGCCAACGCGGTGCGCTTCACCACAGTGGAGCTCTCCGATCTCGAGGCGAGGATCGCCTCGGCCGGGGAACGGGCGCTGGCGATCGAGGGCGAGATCTTCGACACGCTGGTCGGCGCCGCGCTCGGCCGCGAGAGCGAGATCCGCGCCGCGGCGGAAGCGCTCGCCGTACTCGACGTCGCCGCCGGCCTCGCCGAACTCGCCGATCAGGAGGGCCACGTCCGACCGAAGATCGAGGAGGGACTCGCCTTCCGCATCCTCGGCGGACGCCACCCGGTGGTCGAGCAGGCGCTGAGAGTGGGCTCCGGCGAGCCCTTCGTCGCCAACGACTGCGATCTGGGGCCGCGGGCGAGCGAGGGTGACGGGCGGCTGCTCATCGTCACCGGCCCCAACATGGGCGGCAAGTCGACCTATCTCCGGCAGAACGCCCTGATCGTGCTGATGGCGCAGATCGGCGCCTTCGTGCCGGCGCGGGAGGCGACGATCGGCCTCGTCGACCGGCTGTTCTCCCGCGTCGGGGCGGCCGACGACCTCGCCCGGGGCCGCTCGACCTTCATGGTCGAGATGGTGGAGACCGCCGCGATCCTCAATCAGGCCGGTCCGCGGGCGCTGGTCATCCTCGACGAGATCGGCCGCGGCACCGCCACCTTCGACGGGCTCTCGATCGCCTGGGCGACGATCGAGCACCTCAACGCCGTCAATCGCTGCCGCGCCCTCTTCGCCACCCACTATCACGAGCTGACCGCGCTCGCCGAACGGCTGCCGCGGATCGCCAACGTCACCTCGGCGGTGCGCGAATGGAAGGGCGAGGTCGTCTTCCTGCACGAGATCGTCGCCGGGGCGGCGGATCGTTCCTACGGCATCCAAGTGGCGCGCCTCGCCGGACTGCCGCCGCGCGTCATCGACCGCGCCCGGCAGGTGCTGAAACAGCTCGAGGAGCAGGACCGGCGCGGCCGACGCGACACCTTCGTCGACGAGCTGCCGCTGTTTTCCGCGGCGCCGCCTAAGGCCCCTCCCCCGCCCGAGCCCGTCTCCGACGACCGCTACGAACGGCTCACCGCCGAGATCGCGGCGCTCGCCCCGGACGACATGAGCCCGCGCGAGGCACTCGACGCGCTCTATCGGCTGAAGGCGCGGGTGAGGGAGATCGAGACGGAGTGACGGCCGGGCGCGCTCCGGGCGACGATCCCCGCTGGTCGATCGCCCGCCCGCCGGTCTACGATCCGACGAAATGGAGGGACCCCGCATGTCGCAGATCGATCTGCCGCTGATCCTCGCAGCCGCCTTCGTCGGCGCCGCCAGCCCGGGTCCGACGACGTTGGCGCTGGTCGGCACCGCGCTCGATCAGGGGCGGACGAAGGCGCTGGCGCTGGCCTCGGGGGTCACCTGCGGGTCGCTCACCTGGTCGCTCGCCGCGGCGCTCGGCCTCGGCGCGGTGATGCTCGCCAATGCCTGGGTCTTCGAGGTGATCCGGGTCGCCGGTGCCGGCTACCTCGCCTGGCTCGCCTTCCGTTCGGCGCGGGCGGCGATCCGTCCGGGAGCAGCGACCGCCCGCTCGCTCGGTTCGGGGTCGCGCCTCGCCACCTTCCTTCAGGGCTATGCCCTGCACATCACCAATCCGAAGGCGATTCTCTTCCTCGGTTCGCTCTATGCGCTGGGCGTGCCCGCGGATGCCGGGCCGTCGCAATTGGCGCTGGTCGTGGCGGCGGTCGGGCTGCAGAGCCTCGCCATCTTCCACGGCTACGCGCTGATCTTCTCGCACCGGCGCGCCGCCACCAGCTTCCTCGCGGCGCGGCGGTGGCTCGACGGCGTCTTCGCCCTCGCCTTCGGCTGGGCGAGCATCAAGGTGCTGACCGCGAAGCTGCAGTGACGGCGGCGAGCCGCTCAGCTCGCCCGGCGACCGGCGTCGGCGCCGTAGAAGGTGACGTAGCGCTCGGAAATCTCGCGCACCGGCATGACGACGAAGACGTCCGTCGTGCCGAACTGATGATCGACCACCGCCCCGTCGCCGAACTTGGCGCCGATGCGCAGATAGCCCTTGACCAACGGCGGCAGGGCCTGGAGGGCGGCACGGGTGTCGATCGCCGCCGGCGCCATGCGATCCATGGTGGCGTAGCGCTCCGGCAGCGCCCGGACCCGCCAGTCGGGGCCGGCCGAGCAGTGGTGGTGGAGGAAGGAGAGCGGCAGGGCGAGGCGGGAGGGATCGGTGCCCTCGAGGCTGGCGCAACCGATCATCGCGCCGATGCGATGACGCAGCACATAAGCCCAGATGCCCTGCCAGAGCAGTTCCACCGTGCGCTTGCCGCGCCAGGCCGGCAGGACGCAGGAGCGGCCGAGCTCGAGGAACTCGAGGCCGCGATGACGATCGAGGAGGCCGCCGAGATCGTACTCGCTCGCCGAATAGAAGCCGTCGTGGCGCTCGGCGACCGACTGGCGCAGCACCCGATAGGTGCCGACGATCTTCGGCCGCGACTTGCCGAAGGGCTTGGCCTCGGTGGCGGCGTGATCGACGACGAGGATGTGATCGCAGATGGCGTCGAAGGCGTCCGAATCGCGTCGGGTCATCAGGGCACGGACGTCGGCGATCGCCGACATCTCTTCGTAGAAGACCCGGTAGCGCAGTTCCTGCGCCCGCTTCACCTCGCCGACCGTTCGGGCGAGGCGCACCTCGAGCGACCCGATGCGCCCCAGCGAGGCGTCGACCGGCGTCCCCGGCAGGCGACCGACCGGCGCCGGCACCCCGAGACCCGGCAGGACGTCGATGCGGCCGACCGGCAGGTGGCGCGGCGGCACGAAGCGTCCGAGGAGACGACGGGGCGAGAGGGCGGCGGGAGCGGTCATCGGAAGCCTCGTTGCCGAAGGGGCGTCCGGCGACCGGATCGCCCTCGGGCAGCGGCCTCGAGTGGGATCGCGTCGTCGGAACGTCACACCTCAGACCACGGGCGCGCGACGACGGCGTGACGATCGCACGACGGTATCATGACGGTGGCGTCGAACCGACACGAAGGGCCGGCGCCGCCCGGCGCGCGGGTCAGGAGTCAGGAGCCGGCGGCGAGATCGTTGGCGACGGCGAAGCCGGCGAGCAGCGCGACGAGGCGTTCACGCTCGATCGGCTTGACCAGCACCGCGTCGGCCCCGGCGGCGCGCGCCCGCATCGCCGCGGCGGCGGTGCCGTCGGCGGTGAGCGCGACGATGCCGAGACGATGGTCGTCGCCGACTTCGGCGCGGCGCAGGGCGCGGATGGCGGCGAAACCGTCCATGCCGGGCATGTGGAGGTCCATCAGGACGCCGGCGAAGGGGCGGCCGCGATCGTGCGCCTCGGCGACCGCGGCGACCGCGGCGGCGCCATCGGCGACGACGACGACCCGATGGCCGAGATTCTCGAGAAGGGCGCGACCGAGAAGGGCGTTGATCTCGTTGTCGTCGGCGAGCAGCAGGTCGAGGCCGCCGACGGGAGCGGGGCGGACAACCCCCGGCGCGGCGGCCGGTTCGTCGAGACCCTCACCCGCCCCGAGGGCGGCGACGACGCGGGCGAGCGAGGCGGCGCGCACCGGCTTGACGAGATGGGCGACCGAACCGGCGCGACGCCATTCGGCGAGGCGGGCACGGTCGGTCGGGGTGATCAGCACCGCCGCCGGCACGGTACGGCGAGGCGAGGCGCGCAACGCGGCGAGATGCTCGGCGGCGCGTTCATCGCCGTCGACCAGGACGACATCGAAACTCTCCGCGGGGTCGAGGGCGTCCGGATCGCTCACCAGCACCGCTTCGGCACCGAGGGCATGGAGGCGACGCACGAGGAGCGGCGGTTCGACGACACCCTCGGAGATCAACGCGACGCGGCGTCCGGCGAGCGGCAGGGGCCCCGGTGCGCGGCGCTCGACCGACGGCAACAGCAGGTCGAAGACGAACACCGACCCCTCGCCCGGGCGGCTCGACAGGCTAAGATCGCCGCCCATGCGTCTGACGATCGAGCGGGCGATGGCCAGACCGAGGCCGGTGCCGCCGCCGCGCGGATCGGTACCGGGGGCGGCACGCTCATATTCGGCGAAGATGCGCTCGGCATCCTCGGCGGCGATGCCGATGCCGGTGTCGCGGACGCGGAAGGCGATGCGGCCGGCGCCGGTCGGGCCCGTGGCCGGTTCGACTTCGACCGCGACGCCGCCGCGGGCGGTGTATTTCACCGCGTTGCCGGCGAGATTGATCAAGACCTGACGCAACAGGATCGGGTCGGCCTCGACCCGTTCGGGCAGGCTCGGAGCGACGATCGAGGCGAGTTCGAGGCCCTTGCCGTGAGCCCGCGGCGCCATCAGCTCGACGACGTCCTCGACCAGCGACCCGAGGTCGATCGGCTCGGGGGTCGGTGTCAGGCGGCCGGCCTCGGCGCGCGCCAGATCGAGCACGTCGTCGACGAGGCCGAGGAGGGCGGTGCCCGACGTGCGCACGGCGCGGACGTAGGCCGTCTGCTCGGGGGTCAACGGCGTGTCGGCGAGAAGGTCGGCCATGCCGACGATGCCGTGCAGCGGGGTGCGGATCTCGTGGCCGACGGTGGCGAGGAGGCGCGACTTGGCGGCGACCTCGGCCTCGGCGCGGGCGGCGCGGGCGGCGTCAGCCTCGGCGGGCGGCGCGGCGGCGACCGCTTCGGCGCCCGGTTCGGCTGCCGCCGGCAGGAAGCGCGTCACCGCGAGAGCAACGATGGCGAGCATCAGGACGAGGGAAAGGGTCTCGGCGGCGGGCGCGCCGGAGAACACGCCGGCGGCGGCGGTGATCGAGAAGGCGAGGAGCAGCGCGTCGGAGCGCGTCGGAGCGCCATCGGACCACGGCCGCGGCGGCGGCGCATCGCCGACGCCGTCTCGGCGCTCTTCGTCGTGATCGCAGCGTTGGCGATCTTCGTCCCTGCCGCCCATGATCGCTCCCGCGCCGGCCCTCGCTCGCCGATCCCGGGAGGATGGCGGAGAAGGCGGCGGACGTGTCGCTCGGCCCGCCGGAGGGCGGGTCCATCGCGAACACACGATAGGAGATCGGGGTTGCGAAAGGCTTGACGGGCGACGCCCCTCGCGCACCCCGCGGCGCGGCGAGACGTCCGGTGTCCGTCAGGCGGCCATCGCCAGCCGCGCGCCGCAGCTGCGGTAGCTCAACGCCTCGGCGAGATGGATGCGACCGACGGTCTCGTCGCCGTCGAGATCGGCGAGGGTGCGGGCGACCTTGAGGACGCGGTGGTAGGCGCGCGCCGAGAGGCGCAGCTTGTCGGCGGCGTCGGCGAGCAACGCGGTGCCGGCGCGGTCGGGTCGGACGATCTCGTCGACGAGGGTGGCCGACATGTCGGCATTGGTCCGCACGCGGTCGAGCCCGCGAGCGGCGAAACGGGCGATCTGGCGCTCCCGGGCGCGGGCGACGCGGGCGGCGACCTCACGCGAGCCTTCGCTCGGGGCGGGCAGGACGAGATCGGCGGCGGTGACGGCGGCGACCTCGACGCGCAGGTCGATGCGGTCGAGCAGCGGGCCGGAGATGCGCTCCTGATAGTCGGCGGCGCAGCGATTGCCGCGCCGGCAGGTGTGGCCGGGGTCGCCGGCATGGCCGCAGCGGCAGGGGTTCATGGCGGCGACGAGCTGGATGCGGGCGGGATAGCTCACCCGGTGGTTCGCCCGGGCGATGACCACTTCGCCGCTCTCCAGCGGCTGACGCAGCCCGTCGAGCACCTGGGGGATGAATTCCGGCAATTCGTCGAGGAAGAGCACGCCGTTGTGGGCGAGCGACACCTCGCCGGGGCGGGCGCGCAGGCCCCCGCCGACCAGCGCCGCCATCGAAGCGGAATGATGCGGCGCGCGGAAGGGGCGACGGTCGGAGAGGCGGCCGTCGGCGAGTTCGCCGGCGATCGAGGCGATCATCGACACCTCGAGCAGTTCGCGCGGCGCCAGCGGCGGCAGGATCGAGGGCAGGCGGCTCGCCAGCATCGACTTGCCGGACCCCGGCGGGCCGACCATCAAGAGGTTGTGACCACCGGCGGCGGCGATCTCGAGGGCGCGCTTGGCGGTCTCCTGACCCTTGACGTCGGCGAGATCGGGCAGGCCGGTCGCCGCCTCGCGGATCTTCGGCTGTGGCCGCGAGATCACCTGAGTGCCCTTGAAGTGGTTGGCGAGCTGGACGAGGCTGCGGCCGGCGACGATGGCGAGATCGGGGCTCGCCCAGGCCGCTTCGGATCCCGAATCGGCCGGACAGATCAACCCCTTGTCGAGCGCCGCGGCACCGATCGCGGCGGGTAGGACGCCGGCCACCGGAGCGATGGTGCCGTCGAGCCCCAGCTCGCCGAGCGCCACCCAGTCCATCAGCTGGTCGCCGGGCAGGGCACCGATCGCCGCCAGAATGGCCAGCGCGATCGGCAGATCGTAATGGCTACCCTCCTTGGGCAGATCGGCGGGGGCGAGATTGACGGTGATGCGGCGTTGCGGCAGGGCGAGACCGGAGGCGTGGAGAGCGGCGCGGATGCGCTCGCGGCTCTCGCCGACGGTCTTGTCCGGCAGGCCGACGAGGGCGAAACAGGGATTGCCCGAGGTGATCTGCACCTGCACGTCGACCGGCACCGCTTCGATGCCCTGGAATGCGACCGTGGTGACCCGTGCGACCATGACCCCGCCTCGACGCCGTCTCGTCCCGCCCATGTTCATAGAACATTCCGGGAACCATTGCAACCCTCGCGCGGCCCACTGGTTGCATTCGGTTGTGTCGAGAGAACGGAGCCGGATCATTCCGGCCGGGCGAGGAGGTCGCGGCGGGTGAGGACTTCGAAGCCGACGTAGACGATGTCCGGGGCGCGGCGGCCGTTCGCCAGCGTGTCGAGCACCTCGACGAGGCGGGCGCCCATGTCGGCCGGGCGCTGGCCGACGAGCACGTGGCCGAGACCCTCGCGCACCAACCGGCGCTCGATCGGCAGCGCGTCGGCGACGACGATCACCACCTTGGCCCGATCGAAGCGATCCTTGTGGCGCAGGGCGACCTCGCGCCAGGCGTCCTCGTCGAGCATCGGCCAGGCGCCGACGGAGATCACCGCGTCGAGATCGGGTTGGTCGCGCAGGAAGCCGTCGACGATTCCGGCGGCGGAGCGCGGGTCGCCGGTGGTGATCGCCGGCGAATTCGGCACCTCCTTCCAACCCGGTCCGAGTGCGTCGCGCACCCCGGCGACGCGATCGGACAGGGCGGTGACGGTGGCGTCGCCCGAGATCAGCGCGTAGCGCCCGCCTCCGGGCTTCCAGCGGGCCAGCGACGTGGCGAGCGCGCGGCCGAAGTCGCGGGCGTTGGTGCCGACGAAGGCGCGACGCAACCCCTCCGGCACGTCGGCGTCGAAGGCGACGACCGGAATGCCGGCCGCCGTCGCCGCGGTCAGGGCCGGGACCAGATCCTCCGGACGGATCGGCGAGACGGCGATGCCGTCGACGCGCTCGCCGACGAGGTCGCGCAGGATCTCCGCCTGGCCGCGCTTCTCCTCGCCGCCGGGGCCGAGAAGGAGACAGGTCGTCTCGGCGAGGGCCGCGGCGCGGGCGCGGCAGCCCTCACCGACCGCGGCGTAGAACTCGTTGTCGGCGACCGGGACGACGACGGCATAGCGGCGACCGGCGGCCTCCGCCGCCCCGGCGGCGAGGGCGAGGCCGAGAAGGAGCGCGGCGAGGCGGGCGCCGCGGCGCATCTTCGACATGGGCATTCCCTCCCCGGCTTCACCGTGCCGCGCGGCGTGCCTCGATCACGTCCCAGACACGGGCGGCGATGTCCGGCCCGCCGAGGCGACGGATCGCGCGGATGCCGGTCGGCGAGGTGACGTTGATCTCGGTGAGGCGGTCGCCGATGACGTCGATGCCGACGAGAATCAGGCCGCGCTGCTTGAGGAACGGCCCGATGCGCTCGCAGATCTCGCGTTCGCCCGGCGTCAATTCGGTCGCCACCGCCTGACCGCCGCGCACCATGTTGGAGCGCAGGTCGTCGGTGGCGGGGACGCGATTGACCGCGCCGGCGAATTCGCCGTCGACCAGGATGATGCGCTTGTCGCCCTCGCGCACCGCCGGGAGATAGCGCTGGATCACCCAGGGCTCGCGCCAGGTCGAGGAGAACATGTCCATCAGCGAGCCGAAGTTCTCGTCTTCCGGGCGGACCCGGAAGACGGCGGCGCCGCCGTGGCCGTAGAGCGGCTTCATCACGATGTCGCGATGTTCGGAGCGGAAGGCGCGGATCTCCTCGGCGTCGCGCGAGATCAGCGTCGGCGGCATCAGCTCCGGGAACTCGGTGACGAAGATCTTCTCGGGCGCATCGCGCACGCTTCCCGGATCGTTGACCACCAGCGTCCGCGGATGGATGCGTTCGAGGAAATGGGTGGTGGTGACGTAGTTGAGGTCGAAGGGCGGATCCTGCCGCAGCAGGACGACGTCGAAGCGGGTGAGATCGACCCTTTCGGCGGCGCCGAGGGTGAAATGATGTCCGGCGACGTCGCGCACTTCGAGCGCTTCGACCGCGGCGTGGACGCGGCCGTCGCGCAGCGCCAGCCGATCGGGCGTGTAGTGCCAGAGACGATGGCCGCGGGCCTGGGCCTCGAGCAGCAGGGCGAAGGTCGAGTCGCCGGCGATGCGGATCGAGGCGATGTGGTCCATCTGGACGGCGACGTTCAGCTTCATGCGCGATCGAACTCCGGTGTCGGGTGGAAGGTTCTACCGCGCGGCGCCGGGGGCGACAACGGCGGGACGGTCGATCGCGGTCACGGCGGGCCGACGGGATCGGCCGTGGCGGTCACGCCCGCCGTGACGGCAGGTCGGGATCGTCGGCGCGGAAGGCGTCGGGGAGGTGCTTCGGCCAACGTCCGGGCAGGACGGCGACGATGTCGAAGCGGCGGTCGTGGTCGGCGTAGGCGGGATGGCGGGCGACGAAGGCGTCGGCCGCCGCGAGGATGCGGGCGCGGGCGCGCGGCGTCACCGCCTCGACCGCCGCCGCCAGCGTGTCGCGGGCCTTCACCTCGACGAAGACCAGGGTGCGGCCGCGGCGGGCGACGAGGTCGATCTCGCCGGCGTGGCAGCGGAAGCGGCGGGCGAGGATGGCGTGGAGCTTCAGACGCAGCAGCCAGGCGGCCCGGGTCTCGGCGTCGAGCCCGAGCGCCTCGGCGCGCCGACGTTCGTCGCTGTCACGCCGCCGGTGCATCACCGCTCCTTCGTCTCGTCCTTCAGCATCATGGCACGTTCGTAGAGTGCCTTGCGGTCGGCTCCCGTCAGTCGCGCCACCTCGGCCACCGCCTTGCCCGGAGCCTGGCGGGCGAGGGCGGCGCGCAGCATGGCGTCGACGTCGGAGGCGCTGGTCGCCTCCTCGGCCGGCGGCCCGACGAGGACGACGATCTCGCCCTTCACCGCCCGGGCGGCGAAGGTGGCGGCGAGGTCGCCGAGCGGACCGCGCACCACTTCCTCGAAAAGCTTGGTCAGCTCGCGGGCGACCACCGCCGGGCGGGCCTCGCCGAGCACCGCAGCGAGATCGGCGAGGCTGTCGGCGAGACGGTGGGGGCTCTCGTAGAAGATCAGCGTCGCCGGCACGCGGGCGAGATCCTCGATGCGACGTCGGCGCGCCTCGCTCTTCGGGGCGAGGAATCCGGCGAAGAGGAAAGCGTCGGAGGGAAGGCCCGAGGCGACGAGGGCGGCGAGCACGGCGGAGGCGCCGGGCACCGGCACGACGCGATGGCCGGCGGCGAGCGCCTCGGCGACGAGCTTGTAGCCGGGATCGGAGACGAGCGGCGTCCCGGCGTCGGAGACGAGCGCCACCGCCCGGCCCTCGGCCAGCATCTCCAGCAGACGCGGACGACGCTCGCCGGCATTGTGGTCGTTGTAGGAGAGGAGCGGGGTGCGGATGGCGAAGCGATCGAGCAGGACGCGGGTGACGCGGGTGTCCTCGCAGGCGATCACGTCGGCGCCGGCCAGCGTCTCGAGGGCGCGCAGCGTCGTGTCGGCGAGATTGCCGATCGGGGTGGCGACGACGTGGAGGCCGCAAGAAAGGCGCGGCGCCGGGAATTCCGCCGCATTCACACGGAATCTGTGCGATGGGACGTCGCCGTCGCGGCTCGTGGGCAACCGGTCGGCGGGATCTTGTGTCGTCATGGCCGGTTTCCGCGAAGTGGCGACGGTCGAGGCGGGTGGGCGAAACGTCCACACCCGTGGCGGTTTTGACAGGAAAGCCGCACGGGGCCAAGATCGGAACCCGACTTCGCGTCGGAATCCGGCATTCGAGAAGGTGATCCTCCCTTGACCAGCGACCGTCCTCCGTTCGGCCCCGACCGCCGCTCGCTCCTCGCTTCGATCGGCGCGTCGCTGTTCCTCGCCGGCTGCAACTCGACCTCGACGGGCGAATCCTTCACCGGCGGCCTCACCGACGCCGGACAGGCGCAGGCGCCGACCGGCGACGTCATCGGCAACGGCTCCATACGGGTGGCGCTGATCCTGCCGAAGTCGGCCGGCGGCCAGTCGGCGACCATCGCGACGCAACTGCGCAACGCCGCCGAGCTGGCGCTGAAGGACTTCCCAGGCGCCGACGTGCAGATCCTGGTCAAGGACGACCAGGGCACCACCGAGGGCGGCCAGGCGGCGGCGAGCCAGGCGATCTCGGAAGGGGCACAGCTGATCATCGGGCCGCTCAACGCGGTGGCGGCGCGCGGCGCCGCCGGCCCGGCGCGGCAGGCCGGAGTGCCGGTCGTCACCTTCACCACCGATTCCTCGGTCGCTTCGCGCGGCGTTCTCCTGATCGGCTTCCTGCCTGCGACCGACGTCGAGCGCATCGTCTCCTACGCGGCGTCGCAGAACCGCCGGTCGATGGCGGCGATCGTGCCGGACGACGCCTACGGCCTCGTCATCGAGGCGGCCTTCCGCGAACAGACGGCGCGTGCCGGGGTGCGCGCCATGGCGGTCGAGCGCTACAAGGGCGACCCGGTCGACATGCAGACCAAGGCGGCGATCATCGCCAAGCTCGGCGGGCAGATCGACTCGGTCTTCGTCCCCGACGCCGCCGGCAACGCCGCACAGATCGTCCAGGCGATGTACTCGGCCGGACTCGACAAGACCCGGGTGAAGATCCTCGGCTCGGGCCGTTGGAACGATCCGGCCGCTTTCGCCTCGCCGGCACTCGCCGGCGGCTGGTTCCCCGGCGCCGACGCCGCCGGCCTCGAGGGCTTCCGCGGCCGCTATCGCCAGAGCTTCGCCAACGCCGATCCCGGCCCGCTGGCGGTGCTCGGCTACGAGGCGGTGTTCCTCGCCGCCGGGTTGGTGCGCAACGCCGGGGCGCGACCGTTCCGCGACGACGTGCTGCTCTCCCGCAACGGCTTCCTCGGCGTCACCGGCCTCTTCCGTTTCAAGACCGACGGCACCTCCGAACGCGGCCTCGCCGTCTTCGAGATCGGTACCGGAGCGGCACGAACCATCTCGCCGGCGCCCAAGCAGTTCCCGGCGGGGACGTGAGCCATCGGCGGATGCGCACCATCGAAAAGCCCGGAGCGATCCGGGCCTTCGTCGTTCGCTCACACCCCGTCCTTGGCGGCGGCGGCGCGCAGGCGATGGGTGAGGTCGGCGAGGGAGGTCTTCGACAGGCCGCGGATGCGCTGGGCGAGCAGATTGGCCAGTTCGGTCGCCTCCGGCTCGAGCCCTGCGGTGTCGACGACGATGCGCGGGTCGGAGATCTCGGCGAGGCGCTGCAGCTCCTCCGCCTCGTCCCAGATGACGTTGAAATAGGCGATGATGCGGTGGACCATGTACCAGGTCGGCAGGCCGCGTTTGCCGTGCTCGAGCGCCGAGAGATAGGCCGGCGAGACGCCGAGCGCCGCCGCCATCTGCTTCAGCGTCACGTTCCGCTCGCGCCGCAGCTGCCGCAGTCTGGCGCCGAAGGGTGTCATCTCTTCCCCTCCCGCGAGGATCGGTCGCCATCGGGATCCCGGCGCCGGCGCAGTCTGACATAGATCGCGCCGGCCCCGCCATGGGCGAGATGAGCCTCCTCGAAACCGACGACGACGCCGCGCAGTGCCGGATCGGCGAGCCAGTGCGGCACCGAGCGGCGCAGCACGCCGCGTTCGTGCATCTCGAAGGCGGCCCCGGGCTTGCCCTTGCCGGTGATGACCAACACGACGCGGGCGCCGCGATCGCGCGCCGCCAACAGGAAGCGGCGCAGCACGGCGTGGGCCGCCTCCTGGGTCAGGCCGTGGAGATCGAGGCGTTCGTCGATCGCCATGGCGCCACGCACCAGGCGGCGCCGGGTGCGGTCGTCGATCGGCGCCAGCGCCGGCGGGCGCGGCACCATCACCGCGTCGGCGACGGTCTCCCGCGTTCGGTGGGCCGCGGCGCGGGCCCAGCCGGCGAGCGCCCGCTTGGAGGGAACATGCGTCGGCCTCGCCGGTTCGTCGGGTGGGACGGGCGGCGGTAGAGGCCGGGTCGCCGGTGACGCCGGCGGCGGGACCACGTCCGCGACGGGCGCCGCGGCCGGGGGCGGGGGCGGTATCGCAGCGGGGCCGTCGTCGCGACGCTCGCCGCGATCGAGCGGCGTCACGGTCTCGGCGACCATCTGCCACAGGCGGCGTTCCTCTTCGCGCAGGGCGCGGCGGCGGCGGCCGAGGCTGGAGCTCATCGTCCCCCCTCCCCGTCCCGCGGCACCAACACGACGAAGTCGCGCGGCACGTGGCGGATGTGGCCGGCGAGCCGGCCGGCCTCGTCACCGAGGCCGACGAAGAAATCGGCGCGCGCCGGCCCGACGATCGCCGAGCCGGTGTCTTGGGCGATGGTCAGGCGGCGGACCGGCTCGAGTGCGCCGTCCGCCCCGAAGGGCAGGTCGACGTCGAGAAAGACCGGGGTCCCGAAGGTGTGGAGGGTGCGGTCGACGGCGATCGAGACACCGGGAGTGAGCTGCACCTTCGCCGCGGCGACGGCGCCGAGGTCGGGATCGAGATCGGGCTGTTCGGCGAAGAAGACGTAGGAGCGATTGAGCCGCATCAGAGCCGTCCCTTCGACGCGATCGGCTTTCAGCCGGGCGCGCAGGACGTCGGCGGTCATGGTCTCGGGAGAGGCCTCGCCGCGGGCGATCAGCACCTTGGCGATCGAGGTGTAGGGATGGCCGGCCTTGGCGACGTAGGCGAGACGCATCACCCCGCCGTCTTCGAGGCGGATGCGGGCCGAACCCTGGACGTGGACGAAGAAGGCATCGACCGGGTCCTCGACGTAGACGAGCTCGAGATCGCGGCCCGCGAGCGCCCCGTCCTCGATCGCGCCACGATCGTGATAGGGCACGAGATCTCCCGAAGCGGTGCGTCGGGCGAAGGCGACGGCGGGGTCGAAGCCGGGTGGGCGGTCGGCGTCGTCGACGTCGACGAGATCGTCGGGACGGGCTAGGAGCGGTACGGCGAAGCGCGCGCTCGGGCGGCGCGATCCGGCGAGTTCGGGCTCGTAGTAGCCGGTGAGGAAGGCCGTCCCGCTCGCCGGGACGACGCGGCGCGGCACGAAGCGGGTCTCG